>NZ_CP141588.1:3162500-3282853 GCF_035594035.1 Sphingomonas sp. LY54 | reverse complement strand
GCTAGTCATCACTGGGCTGTTGGCCAGCGTATGGTTCACGCAAGCACCCCCTCGGTCCTGATCGCCGCTTTTGGGCGGCTTATGTTTACTGAGCAAAGCTTCCCCGCACGCCAAAACGCCCCCCGGCGCCTGCCGATTTGAATTCGCTCTGCTGTGTGCGTCCGAGGGAGATTCGATCTCCGCCGGAGAAGACTTTCTGGAAGCACGGGCGCTGCGGATCAACCGCGAAATTTCACCTATGTGAAATAAAGGCTGTTGACACCGGAAACCCGTCATTACGCGGTTAAGTGGCGGAAAACTGCGGTTTTGCGTGCTCTTCAAATTGTAATGGAAATGCAACAAAGGCGCGAATCGCGGGGAATCCTACGGGTTCGTTGTTCGTTCCGAAAAGCCCCGGATTCGGCTCAGAGTGGGCATGAAAAAACCCGCCGATCTGCACCGGCGGGTCGTTTCCTATCAGCTTTAGAAAGCGTTAGCCGAGGGCGGCGACACGCTTCGTCAGGCGCGAGAACTTGCGCGCAGCAGTGTTCTTGTGAACGACGCCCTTGGCGACGCCACGGGCCAGTTCCGGCTGAACACGGCGAATCGCGTCCTGGGCCTTGTCCTTGTCGCCCGAGGCCAGCGCCGTCTCGAGCTGCTTGATGAAGGTACGGATGCGGCTGACGCGGGCGCCGTTGATCTCCGCGCGGCGGTCGTTGCGGCGGATACGTTTCTTTGCTTGCGGCGTGTTCGCCATCGTCTTGCCTCGTCTCGGATTAAAATGAAAACGGCGCGGAATCGCACCGCACCGGTCAGGCGGGCTCTCTACGCATGATGGTCGATATGGTCAACCATTTAGCGCTGACAAGCCGCACAATAGAAAGTGGAACGTCCGCCGTCGGCGCGCCGGCGAATCACCGCGCCGCATCCGCACGCCTCGCCTTCCCTTCCATAGACCCGCCATTGGTTGGAAAAATAGCCGAGCTCGCCGTCGGGCTGTGCATAATCGCGCAGGGTCGAGCCGCCCGCCGCGATCGCCGAAGCGAGCACCGCCTTGATCGCGTCGACCAACGCGGCGAGTCGCGGCCGTGCGATGCGGCCGCCGGCCCGGCCCGGCGCGATACCCGCCATATGCAGAGCCTCGCAAACATAGATGTTGCCGAGCCCGGCGACGATGCGCTGGTCGAGCAAGAGGGCCTTGATCGGCGCGGTACGACCGTCGAGCGCGCGATCGAGATAGGCGGCGTCGAAGGTCTCGCTCAACGGCTCCGGGCCCATCTTGAGGAAAGCCGGGAAGAGGTCGACTGCTGCGGTCTCGACCAGGTCGAGCGAACCGAAGCGCCGCGGATCGTTGAGCGCGAGCCGGCGCCCATCGTCCGTTTCCATGAGCAGATGGTCGTGGGTGCCGATCTCGGCCGGGTCGATCCGCCACTTGCCCGACATGCCGAGATGGAAGATCAAAGTATCGCCCCGGTCGGTGTCGATCAGGCCGTATTTGGCGCGGCGGCCGAGGCCGGTGACGCGGGCGCCGGTCATGCGCTGGCGCAGGTCCGGCGGCAGCGGGTAGCGCAGGTCCGCCCGGCGCGGCTCGACGGAAACCAGCCTGCGATCGACCAGGACGGGAACCAGGCCGCGCACTGTGGTTTCGACTTCGGGTAATTCAGGCATGTCGTTCCGCTCTCACATCGCACCTGCACATCTCCGCATTCCCCTGCTAGAGGCTCGCGCCATGGACAAGGTTTCTTTCGGCTACGAGGACGTGGCGCCCGAAGAGAAGACGCAGCGCGTGCGCGGCGTCTTCTCCAATGTCGCCTCGCGCTACGACCTGATGAACGACTTCATGTCGGCGGGCATGCACCGGCTCTGGAAGAATCAGTTCGTCCGCAAGCTCAAGCCCCGCCGGGGCCAGCACGTGCTCGACATGGCCGGCGGCACCGGCGACATCGCCTTCCGCATCGCCGAATCGGGCGCCCGCGTGACCGTGGCCGACATCAATGCCGAGATGCTGGGCGTCGGGCGCGAGCGCGCCGCCAAGCGCCACATCGAGGGTCTCACCTGGCAGCAGCAGAATGCCGAGGAGCTGAGCTTCCCGGACAGGAGCTTCGACGCCTACACGATCGCCTTCGGCATCCGGAACGTCACCCATATCGACAAGGCGCTGGCCGAGGCGCACCGCGTGCTGAAGCTCGGCGGCCGCTTCATGTGCCTCGAATTCTCGACCGCGACCTGGCCCGGCTTCAAGCAGGTCTATGACCGCTACAGCCACGACGTCGTGCCGAAGATCGGCAAGATCGTCGCCAAGGACGAGGACAGCTACCGCTATCTGATCGAATCGATCCGCCGCTTCCCGCCGATGGAGGAGTTCAAGCGCATGATCGAGCGCGCCGGCTTCGCCCAGGTCACCGTCGAGCCGATTCTCGGCGGCGTCGTCGCCATTCACAGCGGCTGGAAGATTTGACCTCCGCCGCAACCCACGTCTGGCGGCTCCTGAAATGGGGTCGGGTGCTGGCACGGCACGGCGCGCTGCGCGGCATCGAGCGCGACCCCAATACCCCGCCGCCCGTCCGCCGGCTCGCGCGCCTCGCCCGCTTCGGCGCTCGCGTGCCGCGCGTCCCGACCTATGCCGCAGCCTTTCAGGATATCGGCCCGGCTGCGATCAAGCTCGGCCAGGCGCTGGCCACCCGGCCCGATCTGGTCGGCGAGGAAGCGGCGCACGACCTGCTGATGCTCCAGGACAGCCTCCCGCCCGCGCCGTTCGAGCAGATCCGCGCGGCGATCGAGGAAGGGCTCGAGAAGCCGATCGACCAGGTCTACTCGCATATCGACCCCGAGCCGGTCGGCGCCGCCTCGATCGCCCAGGTCCACCGCGCGGTCACCACCGACGGCCGCCTGGTCGCGATCAAGGTGCTGCGCCCGGGGATCGAGGAGGATTTCGCGAAGGCGCTCGACACCTATGAATGGGCCGCGGCCCAGGTCGAGGCGATGGGCGGGGAAGCCGCACGTCTCAGGCCGCGGCTGGTGGTCGCCACCTTCCGGCAATGGACGATGCGCGAGCTCGACCTGCGCCGCGAGGCCGCCGCGGCCTCGGAGCTCCAGGAAGGGATGCTGGCCGAGACCGGATTCCTCGTCCCCGCGATAGACTGGACCCGCACCTCGCGCCGCGTGATGACGCTCGAATGGATCGACGGCATCAAGCTGACCGACCGCGACGCCCTGGTCGCCGCCGGCCAAGACCTCCCCGCCCTCGCCGCCACGCTCGTGCGGGCCTTCCTGCGCCAGGCCGTGGTCGACGGTTTCTTCCACGCCGATCTCCACCAGGGCAATCTCTTCGCTTTGCCGGACGGGCGGCTGGCGGCGATCGATTTCGGAATCATGGGCCGGATCGACCATCAGGCCCGGGTCTGGCTGGCCGAGATTCTCTACGGCCTGATGACCGGCAATTACCGCCGTGTCGCCGAAATCCATTTCGAGGCGCAATATGTGCCGGCGCACCACAATATCGAAGAGTTCGCGACCGCGCTGCGCGCCGTCGGCGAGCCGATCCGCGGGCTGCCGGTCAAGGACATTTCGGTCGCGCAGATGCTCGACAGCCTGTTCCGGATCACCCGCGAGTTCGACATGCAGACACAGCCGCATCTGCTGCTGCTGCAGAAGACGATGGTGACGGTCGAGGGAGTCGCCACCGCGCTCGATCCCAACATCAACATGTGGGAGACCGGCGAGCCGTTCCTGCGCGAATGGGTGCGCGGCGAGCTTGGGCCCGAGACAGTGATCGCCGACCGCCTGATCCGCGACTTCCGCACGCTCCGGAAAATCCCCGAGCTCATCCGACGGATCGACCATTACTATCCGCCGCCCGGCGCCGCGCCGCCCTCGGCGCCGTTGCCCGACGTGGTCGTGATCGCGCCGCGCCATTACGGCCGCTATCTGCTCACGGCCGTGCTCTCGGCGGCGGCTGGCGCCGCAGCGGCGTTGCTCCTAGTCTGAGCCCATGCAGGGCAAGAGCATCCTTCTCATCATCGGCGGCGGGATCGCGGCGTATAAGAGCGCCGAGCTGATCCGCCTGATCCGCAAGGCCGGCGGCGCGGTGACCTGCGTCCTGACCAAGAGCGGGGCGCAGTTCGTCACCGAGATGACTTTGGGCGCGCTCTCCGAGAACAAAGTCTATACGAACCTGTTCGACCTCAAGGACGAGGTCGAGATGGGGCATATCCAGCTCTCGCGGCAGGCCGACCTCGTCGTGGTCTGCCCCGCGACCGCGGATCTGCTCGCCAAGATGGCGGCCGGCATCGCCGACGACCTCGCCACCACCCTTTTGCTCGCCACCGACAAGGCCGTGCTGGCCGCGCCGGCCATGAACGTGCGGATGTGGCAGCATGCGGCGACGCAGCGCAATGTCGCCCAACTCCGCCGCGACGGCGTCACCGTGCTGGAACCCGACGAAGGCGAGATGGCGTGCGGCGAATACGGCCCAGGCCGCCTGCCGGAGCCCGAAGCGATCCTGAAGGCGATTGCGGCAATCCTCCCCGGTACGGGGAGGGGGACCGTGCGCAGCACGGTGGAGGGGTCGGCACCGGGCTCCGAGCAACCCCTCCACCAGCCTTCGGCTGGTCCCCCTCCCCGTTCCGGGGAGGATTTGAGGCTGGCCGGCCGTCACGTCATCGTCACCGCCGGGCCGACGCAGGAGCCGATCGATCCGGTGCGCGTGATCGCCAACCGCTCGTCGGGCAAACAGGGCTTCGCTCTCGCCGGCGCGCTGGCCGACCTCGGCGCGCGCGTCACCCTGGTGGCCGGGCCGGTGGCCCTGCCCACCCCCGCCGGCGTCGACCGCGTCGATGTCGAGACCGCGCGCGCGATGCAGCAAGCGGTCAATGGCGCCCTTCCCGCCGACGCCGCGGTGCTCGTAGCAGCCGTAGCCGACTGGCGCGTCGAAGCGGCGCCGATCAAGCTCAAGAAGGCCGACGGGCCGCCCGCGCTCGTCTGGTCGGCCAATCCCGACATCCTCGCTACCCTCGCCGCCAGCCCCAATCGCCCGGGCCTGCTGGTCGGCTTCGCCGCCGAAACCGGCAATGTCGTCGCCGAAGCCCAGGCCAAGCGCGCGCGCAAAGGCTGCGACTGGATCGTCGCCAACGATGTCTCCGGCGACGTCATGGGCGGCGACGCCAACCAGGTCCACCTCATCACCGCCGACGGCGTCGAAAGCTGGGACCGCGCGTCCAAGCAGGACGTTGCCCGCCGGCTCGCCGACAGGATATCAAATGCCCTCGATACGCATTGAACTGAAGCGCCTGCCCCATGGCGAGGGCCTTCCCCTCCCCTCCTATGCCACCGAACATGCCGCCGGCCTCGACGTCGTCGCCGCCGAGGAACTGACCCTAGCGCCGGGTGCGCGGCACGCCGTCACCACCGGCTTCGCCATCGCCATTCCCCACGGCTATGAAGTGCAGGTCCGCCCCCGCTCGGGCCTGGCGCTGAAACACGGCATCACCTGCCTCAACACGCCCGGGACGATCGATTCGGACTATCGCGGCGAAGTGAAGATCATTCTCGCCAATCTCAGCGATGCGCCGTTCGAGATCGTCCGCGGCGAGCGCATCGCCCAGCTCGTCCCGGCGCCCGTCCAACACGCGCATTTCGCCGAGGTCGGGGAGCTCGATGAGACCGCGCGCGGCGTCGGCGGGTTCGGCTCGACCGGGAGGTAGGAATGAGCCTGACCGACAGCCAGCTCGAGCGCTACGCCCGCCATATCGTCCTCCGCGAGATCGGCGGCGAGGGCCAGCGCAAGCTGCTCGACGCCCATGTCGCGGTGATCGGCGCGGGCGCGATCGGCAGCCCGGTCATCCAGTATCTCGCCGCCGCCGGCGTCGGCCGCCTGACGATCGTCGACGACGATGTCGTTTCCCTGTCCAACCTCCAGCGCCAAACCCTGTTCAGGACCGCCGACGAGGGCGCCTACAAGGTCGATCGCGCCCGCGCGGTCGTCGAGGCGCTCAATCCCGATGTCGGCCTGCGCGTGATCCACGCCCGCTTCGGCGTGGACGACGAGGTGAAGATCGTGGCGGACGCCGACGTCGTCGTCGACGGCACCGACAATTTCGCGACGCGGCTGCTGGTCGCCGATACCTGCCAGCACATGCAGGTGCCGCTCGTTTCGGCCTCGGTCGCGCAGTTCGACGGGCAGCTCGCCGTCTATCGCGGCTGGGAGCCCGACAAGCCCTGCTATCGCTGCCTGGTCGGCAACGACCCGGACCGCGAGGAGCAGAGCTGCTCGGAACTCGGCGTGCTCGGCGCCATGGCCGGCGTGATGGGCAGCCTCGCCGCGATGGAGGCGATCCGGGTCATCACCGGCTTCGGCGAGGACAGCGCCGGCAAGCTGCTGCGCGTCGATGCGCTGACGCTGCGCTTGCGCACCGTCGCGCTCCCCAAGGATCCGGGCTGTCCGGCATGCGCGGCCTGACGATCGTCGTCGCCGGCGCCGATCCGGCGCGGCTGCACGCGGCCTTATCGCTGGCGGCGGCGCAGGCGGCGCTCGACCGCCCGGCCCGGATATTCCTCCAGGCCGACGCCGTGCGGCTTCTCAAGACGCCCATCGAAGCGCCCGACGACGCCCGCTACAGCGCGGCCGGCTTGCCGAAGCTCGGCGACCTGCTCAGTGAAGCCGCGGCTCTGGGCGTCGAAATCGTCGCCTGCCAGAGCGGCCTGGCGCTCGCCGGGATGCGCGCCGACGCCCTTCCTGAGGGCATTGCGACCGGCGGGCTGATGGAGCTGCTCGCCGACCATCGCGACGACCAGCTCCTGATGGCCTGACGCCTCAGCCGCCCCCGCCGATGCCGATCAGCTCGATCGTGAAGACCAAGGTCGCGCCGCCCGGGATCGGCCCCTTTCCCTTCGCGCCGTAAGCCAGCGTGTAGGGAATGGCGAATTCGTAGGTGTCACCGACGCCCATCAAAGGCACGCCTTCCTGCCAGCCCTTGATCAGCCGCGGCAGCGGAAAGGTGGCCGGCTCGCCGCGCGCGATCGAGCTGTCGAACTCGGTGCCGTCGATCAGCCGGCCGGCATAATGGATCGTGACCGTGTCGCCCGGGCTCGGCTTTGCGCCCGTGCCGTCCCCCTTGACGCGGCGATAGCGCAGCCCGCTGGCAGTGTTGGACCAGCCGTCCGTCGCCTTGAGTCCGATCAGATAGACGGCTTGGCCGTTATGCCATTCTGCGTCGCGCTCGACCGGCGCCTGGCTCGCCGCCGCCACCGCCGAAACCAGGATGGCACCGCCGACCAGAGCCAGCATCCCCTTCTGTCCCCCCATCAGCCTCAATCCTTCTTCTTCGCCGCGGGCTTCTTGGCCGCCGCTTTATTGGCCGGGGCTTTCTTCGCCGGAGCCTTTTTCGCCGGGGCCTTCTTCGCGCGGCCCTTCTTGGCCGGCGCCTTGGCCGCGCGCTCGTCGATCAATTGCGCCGCCTCCTCGAGCGTCAGCGCCTCGGGCGCGATCGTCTTGGGCAAAGTGGCATTGGTCGTGCCGTCGGTGACATAGGGCCCGTAGCGCCCTTCCATCAGCTTGATCTCGGCCTCGGTGCGCGGATGAGCGCCCAGCACCTTCAATGGCTCGCGCGCAGCGCCGCGGCCCCTGCCGCCGCCATTGGCGGCGTCGGCAAGCTTGGCCACGGCCGCGTTCATGCCGGTCTCGAACACCTCGGCGGTCGAGGCGAGGCGCGCATATTTGCCGGTGTGGGCGAGATAGGGGCCGTAGCGGCCGATGCTGGCCGTAATCGGCTCGCCCGTCTCGGGATGCGCGCCGATCGTCCGCGGCAGCGACAGCAATTTCACCGCCAAATCGAGGTCGAGCTCGCCCGCATCCTTGGGGATCGAACCGCGCTTGGCCTCCTTGCCCTCGCCCATCTCGACATAGGGTCCGAAGCGGCCGGTCTTGCGGACCACGTCCTGGCCGGTCTCGGGATGCTGGCCGAGAATCTCCGGTCCGGTGTCGCCGCCCGCTTCCTCGCCGCCCTGGGCGAAACGCCGGGTAAACTTGCACTCGGGGTAGTTGGAGCAGGCGACGAAGGCGCCGAAACGGCCGCCGCGCAGCGCCAGCCGGCCCTCGCCGCAGGCCGGGCAGACGCGCGGATCGCTGCCGTCGCCCTTGTCCGGGAACAGGAAGGGGGCGAGGAACTCGTCGAGCGCCGCCGTCACTTCGGACGGCTTCTGCTCCATGATCTCGACCGTCTTCGGCTTGAAGTCCCGCCAGAAGGCTTCGAGCACCTTCTGCCATTCGGCGCGGCCGCCGGAAATATCGTCGAGCTGGTCCTCGAGTCCGGCGGTGAAATCGTAGGACACGTAGCGCTCGAAGAAGCGCTCGAGGAAGGCGGTCAGCAGCCGCCCGCTCTCGGCCGGGAAGAAGCGGTTCTTCTCGACCGTGACGTAATCGCGGTCCTTCAGCGTCTGCAAAGTCGCGGCGTAGGTGGAGGGACGGCCGATGCCGAGCTCCTCCATCTTCTTCACCAGGCTCGCCTCGGAATAACGCGGCGGCGGCTGGGTGAAATGCTGCTCGGCATGGACCGATTTCTTGGCCGGCGCATCGCCTTCCTTGAGGCGCGGCAGGCGGCGACTTTCCTCGTCGGCCTCATCGTCGCGGCCTTCCTCGTAGAGCGCGAGGAAGCCCGGGAAGAGCACGACTTGGCCGGTCGCGCGCAGGCCCGTCTGGCCGGTGCCGTCGACCATCTCGACCGTGGTCCGTTCCATCCGCGCCGACGCCATCTGGCTGGCGAGCGCGCGCTTGAAGACGAGGTCGTAGAGGCGGGCATGGTCGCCCGATCCGGCGCGGTCGCGGCTGAAGTCGGTCGGGCGGATCGCCTCGTGCGCTTCCTGGGCGTTCTTGGCCTTGGTCTGGTAGATGCGGGGCTTGTCCGGCACGTAGCTCGCGTCATAGCGGTTCGCGACCGCCTTGCGCGCGGCGGAAATGGCCTCCTCCGCCATCTGTACGCCATCGGTACGCATGTAGGTGATCGCGCCGTCCTCGTAGAGCTGCTGGGCGATGCGCATCGTGTGGCTGGCCGAGAATCCCAGTTTGCGCGCCGCTTCCTGCTGCAGGGTCGAGGTCGTGAAGGGCGGCGGCGGATTGCGCGTGAGCGGCTTGGTCTCGACCGTCGCGACCGCGAAGCGCCCGGCCTCGACCGCAGCCTTGGCGGCCATTGCCGTGCCTTCGTCGCCGATCGTCAGGCGGTCGATCTTCTCGCCCTTGAAGCGAACGAGGCGGGCGAGGAACTCGGTCCCGTCGGACTCCATCGTCGCCGAGACGCTCCAATATTCCTGCGCCCGGAACAGCTCGATCTCGCGCTCGCGGTCGACGATCAGGCGCAAGGCGACCGACTGGACGCGACCGGCCGACTTGGCGCCGGGCAGCTTGCGCCACAGCACCGGCGACAGCGTGAAGCCGACCAGATAATCGAGGGCGCGCCGGGCGCGGTAGGCGTCGATCAGATCCTCGTCGAGCGCCCGCGGCGCCTTCATCGCCTCGGTGACGGCCGACTTGGTGATGGCGTTGAAGGTGACCCGCTCGACATGGGCGGGCAGCGCCTTGCGCTTTTGCAGCACCTCCTGGACGTGCCAGCTGATCGCTTCGCCTTCGCGATCGGGGTCGGTCGCGAGGATCAGGCTGTCGGCCTTCTTGGCCTCATCGGTGATGGCTTTGAGCTGCTTCGCCTTGTCGGCATAATTTTCCCACTCCATCGCGAAGCCGGCATCGGGGTCGACCGATCCGTCCTTGGGCGGGAGATCGCGGACGTGACCATAGGAGGCCAGGACGCGATAGCCGCTGCCCAGATATTTCTCGATGGTCTTGGCCTTGGCCGGAGATTCGACGACGACAAGCTTCATAGGTGTTCATGGTCCTTCACGCGTACACGTGTAGGGTGATGAGGGGACGGCCGCCGTCAAGCGGCAATCAGGCTGACCCTGCCGCCGGCATGACGTTCCAGCCGCCCCGCCAGTTCCAGCTCGAGGAGGATGGTCTGGACGCTGGCCGGCGACAGCCCGGCCTGGCGGACGATCTCGTCGACCGGAACCGGGGTCGGGCTGAGCAGGTCGAGCACCGCCCGGCGCTCGCCCTGCTCGACGTCGGGCGTGAGCGGGGGAGCGGCATAATCTTGGCCCGGCTGGGCGAACGGACGGATGCGCAGCGGCCGGATCGCCTCCAGCACGTCGTCCGCATTCTGGACGAGAGTCGCGCCTTCGCGGATGAGCTGGTTGCAGCCCTGAGCGCGCGGATCGAGCGGCGAGCCCGGCACCGCCATCACCTCGCGGCCATATTCGGTGGCGTGGCGAGCGGTAATCAGCGAACCCGATTTCGGCGCCGCTTCGATCACGACGGTGCCGTGGGTGAGGCCGGCGATGATGCGGTTGCGATAGGGGAAATGGCGGGCACGCGGCTCGACGCCGGGCGGCTGCTCGGCGACCAGCAGGCCGCGCTCGGCGATCGCAGCCTGCCGTCCCTCATTTTCGGGCGGATAGAAGATGTCGATGCCGCCGGCGACGACCGCGACGGTGCCGGTTTCGAGCGCGCCATCGTGCGCGGCCGTGTCGATACCGCGGGCGAGGCCCGACACCACGACCATCCCAGCGCCGCCCAGATCCTGGGCCAGTTGCCGCGCGAAGCGGCACGCCGCGGCCGAGGCGTTGCGGGCACCGACCAGCGCGACCGCCGGCTTGTCGAGCAGAATCTGGTGGCCGCGGACGATCAGGGCCGGCGGCGCGGCTTCGAGTTCGGCCAGCAGCGGCGGGTACAGGCCTTGGCCGAGGAACAGGTAGCGCGCGCCCAGCCGTTCGACCCGCTCCATCTCCTGCTCGACCGCGGGACGGGAGGCGAGCCGGGGCGCACGCCCGCCGCCGCGCGCGGCGAGGTCTGGCACCGCGTCGAGCGCCGCCTGGGGCGAGCCGAAACGGGCGAGCAGCTGGAAATAGGTGACCGGGCCGATATTGTCCGAGCGGATGAGGCGAAGGCGGGCGACCTGATCTTCCGAGGCGCCGCGGGCGTGCATCAGCCTTCCTTGCTGCTCCCGACGCGCGGCTCGGTGCCGGCGAGCAGCCGTTCGACATTGCTGCGATGCTTCCAGAAGACGAGCAGGCCGAAGCCGAGGTAGAGCAAGGCGAGGTCGAAACGCTGGAAGGCAGCGGCCGCAACCGGCGCGAGCAAAGCCGCCGTCATTCCGGCCAGCGAGGAGTAACGTGTGATGGCGAGCGTGCCGAGCCAGACGACGGCATAGACCAAAGCCGATTCCCACTGGAGCGCCGCCATGATCCCCATCAAGGTGGCGACGCCCTTGCCGCCGCGGAAACGCAGCCAGACCGGATAGAGATGGCCGATCAGGGCTCCGATCGCGCCAATATCCTCCATGCCCGGATAGAAAGCGCGGACGAGGAGGATGGCCGCGGTGCCCTTGAGGCCGTCCAGGAGGAGGGTCAGCGCCGCAAGGCCCTTGCGCCCGGTGCGCAGCACGTTGGTGGCGCCGATATTGCCGGAGCCGATTGCGCGCAGGTCGCCCGCGCCTGCCATGCGGGTCAGCAGCACGCCGAACGGGATCGAACCCAGAAGGTAGCCGACCGCGAGCGAAAGCAGCGGTGCGGTCAAAATTTCAGCATTCACGAAAGCGACCCCCAACTGGCGCAAATCTAACATCAATCACCGGGGGCGCAACAATTTGGATCAGACCGGCGCCGGGCCGTCTTGCTCCGCGGCTCCGGCGCGCTAAAGCGGCAGCGCATGAGGGACGCGCGACCGCTGCTGATATTCGATTCGGGCGTTGGCGGCCTCTCCGTGCTGCGGCCGATCCGGGCACTCATGCCCAATGCCCCGATCGTCTACGTCGCCGATTCCGCGGGCTATCCCTACGGCACCAGGAGCGAGGTCGAGATTGCGGCGCGGGTTCCGGCCCTGCTCGGCCGGCTGGCTGAGCGGTTCGATCCCGAACTGATCGTGATAGCCTGCAATACCGCCTCGACGATCGCGCTCGATTCGGTGCGGGCGGCGCTCGACGTGCCGATCGTCGGCACCGTGCCTGCGATCAAGCCGGCGGCGGCGCTGTCCACAAGCCGGGTCATTGGTGTGCTCGGGACAAACGCCACCGTCCGCCAGCCTTATGTCGACCGGCTGACGCGGGAATTCGCCGCCGACTGCACGGTGATCCGTCACGGCTCCGCCGAACTGGTCGATTTGGCCGAAGCCAAACTCCGCGGCGAACCGACCGACCGGGCCGCTTATGCCCGCATCCTCGACGGCCTCCTCTCCCAGCCTGGGGGCGAGCGCATGGACACGATCGTCCTCGCCTGCACGCACTTCCCGCTGGTCGAGGAGGAACTCGCCTTCGCCGCGCCGCGCCCGATTGCGTTCGTCGACGGCAAGGAAGGCATTGCCCGCCGCACCGCCTGGCTGACGCGCGACCATCGCTGGCCCGAGACGCCCGAGCCCGGCGTGGCGGTCTTCACCCGCTGGACGCCGGCCGTCGAGGCCTACCGGCCCGGCCTCGCCGCTTTCGGTCTCGAACGGATGATCGCTCTACCGGGTAAATCCCGGAGTTGCGGCGCTTAGCTACTGGTCTTAGAGGGCCCACATCCGCTATTAAGGTGCGGAGCTACCCCGGGGACGACCATTGGACTACCAGCGTATCTTCGCGCAGGCTATCGACCGGCTGCATGCCGAGGGGCGCTATCGCGTCTTCATCGACATCCTGCGCGACAAGGGCTCCTATCCCAATGCGCGCTGCTTTGCCGGCCATAATGGCCCGAAGCCGATCACCGTCTGGTGCTCCAACGACTATCTCGCCATGGGCCAGAACCCGAAGGTGATCGCGGCGATGGAGGAAGCGCTGCACGATGTCGGCGCCGGCTCGGGCGGCACCCGCAACATCGGCGGCAACACCCATTATCATGTCGATCTCGAGGGCGAGCTTGCCGACCTGCACGGCAAGGAAGGCGCCCTGCTCTTCACCTCGGGCTATGTCTCGAACGAGGCGACGCTGGCGACGCTGGCCAGGATCCTGCCGGGCTGCGTCATCTTCTCGGACGAATTGAACCACGCCTCGATGATCGCCGGCATCCGCAATTCGGGCTGCGAGAAGCGCGTCTTCCGCCACAATGATCTTGCCCATCTCGAGGAGCTGCTCGCCGCCGCCGATCCCGACGCGCCCAAGCTGATCGCCTTCGAGAGCGTCTATTCGATGGACGCCGACGTCGCGCCGATCGCCGCAATCTGCGACCTCGCCGACAAGTATAACGCCCTCACCTATCTCGACGAGGTCCACGCCGTCGGCATGTACGGCGCGCGCGGCGGCGGCATCTCCGAGCGCGACGGCGTCGCCGACCGCCTCACCATCATCGAAGGCACGCTCGGCAAGGCGTTCGGCGTGATGGGCGGCTATATCGCCGCCGACAGGATGATCGTCGACGTGATCCGCTCCTATGCGCCGGGCTTCATCTTCACGACGTCGCTGTCGCCGGTGCTGGTCGCCGGGGCGCTCGCCAGCGTCCGCCACCTCAAGGCCTCCAGCGTCGAGCGCGAGGGCCAGCAGGTCTCGGCCGCCTTGCTCAAGCAGATGTTCGCCGAAGCCGGCCTGCCGGTCATGCCGTCGACGACGCATATCGTGCCGCTGATGGTGGGGGATCCGGTTCGCGCCAAGAAGGTCAGCGACATCCTGCTCGCCGAATATGGCGTCTACGTGCAGCCGATCAATTTCCCGACCGTGCCGCGCGGCACCGAACGCCTGCGCTTCACGCCCGGCCCCGCCCATACCGAGCAAATGATGCGCGACCTCACCGCCGCTTTGGTCGAGATCTGGGACCGCATGGAATTACGGCTCGCCGCCTAGCCCTGGGCCGATGTCGGGCTTCTACGGCCCCACAAAAAGATCAATATCAGGTGGCAGAATCGGCTTTCTTCCCCTAGAGGATGTGCTTCAATCAACAGTGGAGTATCGCGTGGCCGAGCGTGTCGCCATCGCATCCGATCATGCCGCCATCGAAATGAAGGCCGCCCTCGCCGCGCACATGCGCGACCTCGGCCATGAAGTGATCGACCTCGGGCCCGAGGGCGCAGCCTCGGTCGACTATCCCGATTACGGCTATAAGCTCGCCGAGGCGATTGCCTCGGGCCGGGCGACGAGGGGCGTCGCCATCTGCGGCTCGGGCATCGGTATCTCGATCGCCGTCAACCGCCATCCTGCGGCCCGCGCCGCGCTCGTCTCCGAGCCGCTCTCCGCGCGCCTTGCCCGCGAACATAATGACGCGAACGTCATCGCCATGGGCGCCCGCCTGATCGGCGTCGAGATGGCGAAGGACTGCGTCAACGCGTTCCTCACCACCGCTTTCGGCGGCGACCGCCACCAGCGCCGCGTCCAGAAACTCTCCAATCCCGTTTTCGCGAAGGAAGAAGCATGAGCACCCGCCCCGCCAACGATCTCAGCGCCGTGCAGCCGGACGGCTTCTTCACCCGTGACCTGCGCGGCGCCGACAGTGCAGTGGCCGACGCCATCGCCGCCGAGCTCGATCGTCAGCAGAACCAGATCGAGCTGATCGCTTCGGAGAACATCGTCTCGCAGGCGGTCCTCGAGGCGCAGGGCTCGGTCCTCACCAACAAATATGCCGAGGGCTATCCCGGCCGCCGCTACTATCAGGGCTGCGCGCCGTCGGATTCGGTCGAGACGCTCGCCATCGAGCGCGCCAAGAAGCTGTTCAATTGCGGCTTCGTCAACGTCCAGCCGCATTCGGGCGCGCAGGCCAATGGCGCCGTCATGCTGGCGCTGACCCAGCCCGGCGACACGATTCTCGGCATGTCGCTCGACGCGGGTGGCCACCTCACCCACGGCGCCAAGCCGGCCATGTCGGGCAAGTGGTTCAACGCCGTCCAATATGGCGTGCGCGAGGATGACCATCTGGTCGATTTCGAGCAGGTCGAGCGCCTCGCCCGCGAGAGCAAACCGCGCCTGATCATCGCCGGCGGCTCGGCCTATCCGCGCCACCTCGATTTCGCCCGCTTCCGTGCTATCGCTGACGAAGTCGGCGCCATCCTGATGGTCGACATGGCCCACTTCGCCGGCCTTGTCGCCGCAGGCGAGCACCCCTCCCCGTTCGGCCACGCCCATGTCGTCACCACCACCACCCACAAGACCCTGCGCGGTCCGCGCGGCGGCATGGTGCTGACCGATGACGAGGCGATCGCCAAGAAGATCAACTCGGCCGTGTTCCCGGGCCTCCAAGGCGGACCGCTGATGCACGTCATCGCCGCCAAGGCGGTCGCGTTCGGCGAGGCGCTGCAGCCCGAGTTCAAGACCTATGCCCGCGCCGTCATCGACAATGCCAAGGCGCTGGCCGGCAAGCTCCAGGAACGCGGCGCGGATCTCGTCGCTGGCGGCACCGACACCCACCTTGCTTTGGTCGACCTGCGCCCGCTCGGCATCACCGGCAAGGATGCCGACGAGGCGCTCGAGCGTTCGGCCATCACCTGCAACAAGAACGGCATTCCGTTCGATCCGCTGCCGCCGCTCAAGACGAGCGGCATCCGGATCGGGTCGCCGGCCGGCACCACGCGCGGCTTCGGCGTCGCCGAATTCCGCGAGATTGGCGACATGATCGCCGACGTGCTCGACGGCCTGCGCACCAATGGCGAGGCCGGCGATCCCGCCGTCGAGGCCGACGTGAAGCAGCGCGTCCGCGCGCTCTGCGCCCGCTTCCCGATCTATCAGGGGCGGTAATTGCGCTGCCCCTTCTGCGCCCACGAAGACAGCCAGGTTAAGGACAGCCGTCCCACCGAGGACGGCGCGTCCATCCGACGCCGGCGCCAGTGCGAGGATTGCGGCGCCCGCTTCACCACGTTCGAGCGCGTGCAGTTGCGTGAACTCACCGTGGTGAAATCGGAGAACAGGCGCGAGCCGTTCGACCGTTCCAAGCTCGAGCGCTCGCTGTCGATCGCCCTGCGCAAGCGCCCGGTCGCGCCCGAGCGGATCGAACGCCTGCTCTCCTCGATCCAGCGCCAGCTCGAGACGAGCGGCGAGAGCGAAATTGCGTCGCACCGGATCGGCGAGATGGTCATGGAGGGCCTGAAAGCACTCGACACCGTCGCCTACATACGCTTCGCGAGCGTTTACAAGGACTTCCGCGAGCCCAAGGATTTCGAGGACATAGCGGGCACGATCAGCGAGGCCGGCAAGGCGTGACCGCCCCGGCGATCATCCTGGTCCGGCCGCAGCTTGGCGAGAATATCGGCAAGGCGGCGCGGGCGATGCTCAATTTCGGCCTCACCGATCTCCGGCTGGTGACGCCGCGCGACGGCTGGCCCAATCCGGCCGCGGCGCCCGCCGCATCGGGAGCCGACCAGGTGCTCGAACATGCGCGGGTGTTCGACAGCGTTGCCGAGGCGGTCGCTGACTGCCCGTTCGTCTACGCGACCACCGTGCGCAAACGCGGCCTCGTGGTCCCTGTCGTGACGCCCGAGGAAGCCGCGCGGGAGATCAACGGCCAGGCCGGAGCCTCCGCGATCCTGTTCGGCGCCGAGCGGGCCGGCCTCGAGACCGACGAGGTGGCCGTGGCACAGAAGATCGTCACCGTGCCGATCAATCCGGAATTCCGTTCACTCAACCTCGCCCAGGCGGTGATCCTGGTCGCCTACGAATGGTCCAAGCACCAGGCGCTCGCCATGCCGACCGACGCCGACGAGGCCGAACCGCGCGCGACCCAGGGCCAGCTCGACGGGCTGATCGGCCAGATCGACGAGGAACTGGACAAAGCCGGCTATTATTTCCCGCCGGACCGGGTACCGACCACCAAGAACACGATGCGGACCATCTTCAGCAAGGCGGGCTGGTCCAACCGCGAGATCCAGGCCGTACGCGGCATGATCCGAGCGATCGCCAATCCGCGCCAGCGCTAGGCCGCGCAGCGCGATTGCGTTGCGCTTCTATGTCTTTAGCAATACGACCGCAGCGGCTAAAGTTGTACCCAAGGGGGGGAGTTCATGATCAAGATATTGTGCGTCGCCGCACTGGCCCTCTCGGCTGCGCCGGCTTCGGCCAATCCGGAACCGAATCCAAGTGAGACCACGCAGGTCGCGCCGGTGAAGGAAAAGAAAATCTGCAAGCGCAAGGCGTCCTCGCTTAGCCGGCTGCCGAAGCAGGTCTGCAAGACCGCGGCGCAATGGAACGTTGGCGCCGCTCAGGGTGCAGACCATTCCGATCTGCAGCGCGCGGGTGCTCGCTAATCGGCGATCAGGCGAGAAGGCTCGAGGTCGGTCAGCGAGCGCAAGGTCTGCATGACCGCCCGCGAAGGGGCGCGCGCCACCGAGGATGCCCAGAAGCAGGCCTCCGAAATGCAGAGCCAGATTTCGACCGAACAGGGTCACTGACAGCCCGCCCGGCGATCTGCCGGGCGGCGAGTCCCCGCCGGGCTAGACCTGCGTCGTACGCAGGTCGAAACGCTCGAACTCGTAGGCGATCGAGGTCTCGACGAGATTGTCGTAGAGGCCCGCGGCGACCTGCGGGTCGAGCCCTTCCCGCGCTGCAGCCGCGGCCGCATTGGCGATCACCTGCGCCTTGCGCGCTTCGTCGCGGACGGCATCGCGGGTCGGCTTGATGCGGGCGGCCGCCTCCATGTAGCGGAAGCGTTCGGCGAGCAAGGCTACGATCTGCTCGTCGAGGCGATCGACGCCATGGCGGACTTCGGCCATTTTCGTGCAGACGGCGGGTTTGACGCGATCTTCAGACATGGGCTCTCTTTAGCGCCCGTCCCGCGCCTGTCGAGGTTGACTTCCGTGCCCCGACCGGCCATGTGCGCGCCTTCGCAATTGGCTCCGCACTCCGGTGAAGCGGCGGCCGCGTCCGACAGATTGGTCGGGCGGTGCGATGCCGGACATGGAAACAGCAAATTGGAGTATCACGATGTCGAAGCGCACCAGCGCCAAGTATAAGCTCGACCGCCGCATGGGCGAGAACGTCTTCGGTCGTCCGAAGTCGCCCGTCAACAAGCGCGAATATGGTCCCGGCCAGCACGGCCAGCGCCGCAAGGGCAAGGTGTCCGATTACGGCATCCAGCTGCGCGCCAAGCAGAAGCTGAAGGGCTATTACGGCGACGTCACCGAGAAGCAGTTCAAGCGCACCTTCCAGGAAGCGAGCAAGATGAAGGGTGACGCTTCGCAGAACCTGATCGGTCTGCTCGAGCGCCGCCTCGACATGGTCGTCTATCGCGCCAAGTTCGCCCCGACCATCTGGGCGGCCCGCCAGATCGTCAATCACGGCCACATCCGCGTCAACGGCGTGAAGTGCAACATCGCGTCGCGCCGCATCAACGTCGGCGACGTGATCGAGCTCGGCCCGAAGGCGCAGGAAATGGCCCTGGTCATGGAAGCGCAGAGCCTCGCCGAGCGCGACATTCCCGATTACGTCGTCCAGGACGGCAACACCAAGGTCAACTACACCCGCGTCCCGACGCTGGACGAAGTGCCCTATCCGGTGAAAATGGAACCGAACCTGGTCGTCGAGTTCTACTCGCGCTGATCCGGTTCTCCGACCGAACTTAAAACAGAACGGCCGCCCTTCGGGGCGGCCGTTTTGCTTTTGGGCTGCCTTGCGCTCCGCGCCTGAGCCTCCGTTCGGAAGCTCAGGCGCAGTTGCGTCTTTAACGGGCGCCGCTGGCTGCGAGGAAGGTTGCGATCCTGGCGAGCATGTCAGTCCGCGCTCCGGAGTCGTCGAGATCGTGGGCGAGGTCCGGATAGATGACCAGCTCGCTCTTCTTGCCCGCGGCGCGCAGCGCCCGGTCCATAGTCCGGGCCTGAGCAACGTGGACATTCTGGTCGGCAGTGCCGTGGAACATCAGCACGGGCGCCACCATGCTCTTCGCATTTTCCGCCGGTGAGCCCTCTTTGACGTGAGGCCCGGTGCCGATGAACTGCTCGACAAGCCTGCTGTTGGTGAAAGCCTGCGCCTCCCGCTTCATCTGGGCGAGATCGGTCACCGGAGCGATCGCGACCACCGCCCTGAACAGGTTAGGATTGGTCGCCGCGGCCTGGAGCGCGGCGTAGCCGCCATAGGACCAGCCGACAATGGCAAGCTTCTTGGCGTCGGCAATGCCCGCGGTCGCCAGCCACTTGCCGCCGGCAGTGACGTCTCCGATCGAGGTGCGCCAGCCCTTGAAGCCGTTCTGGTTCAGCCACGGGTCGCCATAGCCGGCGGACCCGCGATAATTGGGCTGGAGCACGGCATAGCCCCGGTTCGCGAGATATTGGGCCAGCCAGTCGAACCCCCATTCGTCGCGCGCGCTCGGGCCGCCATGGGGCAAGACGATACCCGGCAGCCCCTTAGCCTCCTTGCCCGGCGGCAGGGTCAGATAAGCAGGGATGGCGGTGCCATCGTCCGCGGAATAGGTCACGTGCCTCACGCTGGCGAGCGTCGCTTTCTCCAGTTCGGGCCGCGCCAGCACCAACTCGCCAAGCTGGCGCGTCGCCTTTTCGTAAAGGAAGTACCGCCCCGGATCGGAATCGCCGCCCGCGAAGATAAGCAGCTTCTTGCCGTCTGCGCTCGCGCCCGGGAACTGGATCAGCGGCAGGTTCGGGATGGCCTTGCCGAGCGCCGCCTGCAGATTCTTATATTCGGGGTCGAAATAGATGACCTCTCTCTTTTCCTCGGCGAAGGTGAGACCGATAACGCGGCCGCTCCGCCCAATCCGAACGACATCGTCGACGTCGACGCGATCGTGGGCGAAGACCAGTTCCGACGCCAACGAGCCGTCGAGCTTCACGCGATAGAGAGCGTAGCGGCCGTTAAGTTTCCGGAGCGCGTAGGCGCTGTTCGTTTCCGCATCCACAGCGATCGGAGTGAGACCTTCGCCGTCTACATCCTCGCTGAACCGGTCCCAGCCGGACGCGCCACTCTTGCGATAGTAATAAATGGTCTTGCCGGTGAGCGTGTTGGCGTCGCCCCGCGTCTCATCGGCGCGCATGATGCGGACCGTACCGCGCCCATCGGTGACATAAGCGGTGGCATGAGGCTTCGGGGGCTCGACCGGCTTCACCTTCAGCGTGGCGAGATCGATCCGGTCGACGCCGAGCCCGTCCGCCGTGCGGACGATACGACTGCCCAACTTTCCGGCCTCCGGGACGTAGTCGCGGCTCATCAAGACCGCCCCTTGATCGTTCGGCAACCAGTCGATCAGCGCGCCGTCGAATTGCCGCAGACGTGCATCGTAGACCGAACTCCGTTGGCCCAGCATTTTAGGCGGTGAGCCATCGTCGGGTACCATCAGCAGCCTGGTCCACCCGATCAATATACCGCTGTCGTCCGTGACGCCGCGCGCCCTACAGATCAGCTGGCTCGCGCTGGCAAAGCCACACCAGTCGAGCGTCTCCTTCTTGCCACTCGCCCTGAGAGGCCGGGTCGACTTCCCGTCATCGAGATTTGTAATCGTTACCACCGACGCGGCTCCTCCCGCAGGCTCGATGAAAACGATCCTCTTTCCGTCCGGCGAGATGTCGATCGAGGCGACGCTTGTGCGCGCCCCGAACCTTTTTGCCGCGTCGCTCGCGCCATCCGTTGCCGCTGCCGGCGCCGCGACTATCGCCGCCCCCATCAGGAGCCACTTCTTGATCATGATTTCGATTCCCCCCTTTTTTCCACGCTAGATCAGGGGCTACGCGCAAGACAAGTAGTTTGCTCGCGCCCAAAAGGAGCAGGAAACGATGCGGTTGAGGAAGCAAAGAATCCGAGGACCATGGCGGCCGCAAATTATCTTATCGAAGGCGATGGTCCGGCAACTGTTCCGGAGACGCAGCGTTCTTGCCTCAGCGTGGCGGCGCTGCCTATAGCGCCAAACCAGCGCCTTTCAGGGAGCCCTTGCCGATGCGTCTCCACGCCTTTTCCGCCGCTTTGCTTTCCATCTCCCTTGGCGCCTGTGCCACTACTGGGGAACCGACGCGGTCCGCCGCCCCTGATTCCGCGGTGCCGGCTGTTTCGCTTGATACGCTGAAGGGCCTAACCCAGCAGCTTTCGTCCGACGCGTTCGACGGCCGCGCGCCGACCACCGCTGGTGAGGAGAAGACGGTGCGGCTGATCGCTGACCGCTTCGAGAAGGCGGGCCTGCAGCCGGGCAACCAGGGCAGCTGGTACCAGAATGTCCCGTTGGTCGAGACGCTGGCCGCGCCGACCCCGCTGCGCATCACCGGCGGCAAGCAGCCGCTGAGCTTCGCCTATCGCACCGACATGGTCGCCAATACCTATCAGGTGCAGCCGCGGGTTGCGCTCGACAACAGCGACATCGTGTTCGTCGGCTACGGCATCAACGCCCCCGAGCGCGGCTGGAACGATTATGCCGGCGTCGACGTGAAGGGAAAGACGGTCGTCATCCTGATCAACGATCCCGATTACGAGACGCAGGGCCTGAAAGGCCCGTTCGACGGCCGGGCGATGACCTATTACGGCCGCTGGACCTACAAATATGAGGAGGCCGCGCGCCAGGGCGCCGCCGCCGCCTTCATCGTCCACGACACCGAGCCCGCCGCTTATGGCTGGAACGTAGTCCAATCCTCCTGGACCGGCGCCCAGTACAATATGGACGCGTCCAACAACCATATGGACCAGTCCAAGGTGATCGGCTGGCTCACCAACGATGCGGCCAAACGCCTGTTCGCCAATAGCGGCAAGGACCTCGCCGCCATGACGGCTGCCGCCAAGCGCAAGGGCTTCAAGGCCGTGCCCCTGGGCGCCAAGGCGTCAATCGCGATGGACAACCAGATCAAGCGCCAAGCCTCGCGCAATGTGATCGGCATCCTGCCCGGCAAGACGCGGCCCGAAGAATATGTGATCTACACGGCGCATTGGGACCATCTCGGCCGCTGCGACGCCGCCCCCGACGGCGACGACATCTGCAACGGCGCCGTCGATAATGCCAGCGGCACTGCCGGCCTGATCGCCCTGGCCGAGGCCCATGCCCGCGCCGGCGCGCCCGACCGCTCGATCATCTTCCTCGCCGTCACCGCCGAGGAATCGGGGCTGCTCGGCTCGCGTTTCTACGGCGAAAACCCGATCTACCCGCTCGCCCAGACGGTCGGCGGCATCAATATCGACGGGTTGAACGTCGTCGGCCGCAGCCGCGATGTCGTCGTCGTCGGCCCCGGCAAGTCCGAGCTGGAACCCTATCTGCAGCGCGCGGCGGCCTATCAGCAGCGCACGATCGTACCCGAGCCGACCCCGGAAAAGGGCTTCTACTACCGCTCCGACCATTTCAGCCTCGCGCGGCAGGGCGTGCCGATGATCTATTTCGACAGCGGCGAGGATTTGGTGAACGGCGGCAAGGCGGCCGGCGCCGCGGCGGCGACCGATTACACCGCCAATCGCTATCACGGCCCCAAGGACGAATATAATCCGAACTGGGACTGGTCGGGCGCGATGGAGGATCTCCGGCTTTTCTACTGGATCGGCCGTGAGCTTGCAGAAAGCGAAGCATGGCCTAACTGGTATCCGACCGCGGAATTCCGCGCGGCACGGGACCGGTCCCGCGCCGGCCGCTAAGCAGTAAGGACTGAAATGGTTGATCGCCAGCCGCCCGAATGGGCGAAGCACGAATTCGTCTGGATCGGTTTCCCGAGCCACGCCGACCTCTGGGTCGAGGATTTGGAGCCGGCCCAGGAGGAAGTCGCCGCCTTCGCGCGAGCCGTGCATGCTGACGGAGCCGGCGAGGAGGTGCGCCTCGTCGCCGCCGATCCGGAAGCGGTTGCGCGGGCCAAGGCGCTGGCCGGGCCGGGCATCGCGGTCGTGCAGGAAGCGTTTGGCGACATCTGGCTGCGCGACACGGGGCCGATCATCCTCAAGAACGGCACGCGCCGCAGCGCCGCCAGCTTCGGCTTCAACGGCTGGGGCGGGAAATACGATCTGGAGGGCGACGACACGATCGGCCTCCGCCTCGCCAACACCGCGGACATGGAAGCGGCCCGGCGCGACTGGATCCTGGAAGGCGGGGCGATCGACGTCGACGGCACCGGCCTGGCCGTCACGACCGAGCAATGCCTGCTGAATCCGAACCGCAATCCGGGCCTGACGAAGGAGCAGATCGGGGCGCGCCTCCGCGACGATCTCGGCCTCGACCGCATCCTCTGGCTCGGCGACGGGCTGCTCAACGACCATACCGACGGCCATGTCGACAATCTCGCCCGCTTCGTCGGCGAGAACCAGCTTGCCATTCCGGTCGCGGCGGGAGCGGACGACCCCAATGCCGCCGTTTTTGCGGACGCCCGGGCGCGGGCCGAGGCGTTCGGAGTCGAGGTCGTGCCGATCCCCTCACCCGGCCGGATCGAGGCGGATGGCGAAATCATCCCGGCTTCCTATATGAACTTCTACATCGGCAATGCGGCGGTGATCGTTCCGGTCTACGGCGCGGCCAATGACGATGCCGCAGTTGCGGCGATCGGCGCCCTCTTCCCCGGCCGAAAGGCGGTGGGCTTCCGCGCCGACCACATCCTCACCGGAGGCGGAAGCTTCCATTGCATCAGCCAGCAGGTACCCGAGTGACCCAGGTAAAAGTAGCCGCCCTCCAGCTTCCCTTCAGCGACTGCGTCGAGGAGAATATCGAGGCGGTTTCGAAGCTCGTACGCGAGGCCGCGGCCCAGGGCGCCAAGATCATCCTTCCGCCCGAACTGTTCGAGGGCCATTATTTCTGCCGCACCCATGACGAGGACCATTTCGCGCGGGCCCTGCCCGTCGGCGAGCATCCGGTCGTGGCGGCGATGCAGGCGCTCGCCAGGGAGCTAGAGGTCTATATCCCGACCAGCTTCTACGAGGCGGACGGCCACCATCATTATAACAGCCTCGCCATGATCGACGACGAGGGCGAGATCATGGGAGTCTATCGCAAGAGCCATATCCCGGACGGGCCGGGCTATTCGGAGAAATTCTACTTCCGGCCCGGCAACACCGGCTTCAAGGTTTGGAAGACCAAATACGGCACCATCGGCGTCGGCATCTGCTGGGACCAATGGTATCCCGAGACCGCGCGGGCGATGATGCTGATGGGCGCCGATATCCTGCTCTATCCGACCGCGATCGGCACCGAGCCGCACGATCCGGACCTCGACACGAGCCGCCTGTGGCGCCGTGCGATGATCGGCCACGCCGTGTCCAACGTCGTGCCCGTCGTGGCGTCGAACCGCATCGGCACCGAGGGCGACCAGCGTTTCTACGGCCACAGCTTCATCTGCGACGAGCGCGGCGACTATCTCGCCGAATTCGGGCCGAGCGAGACGGGCGTGCTCGTCGCCACGGTCGACACGGTCCAGGCCAAGAAGCACCGCGCCGCGTTCGGCTTCTTCCGAGACCGGCGCCCCGAGCTTTACGGCCGCCTTACCCAGGACATCTAAGCTCCTCCCGCCTTGGGAAGCAGTGGCGAGGAACAGGCGAAGCGTCTAGGGCGCTCGCCATGGGCAAGACGCGCTACGCCATCGCACTGGGATCGAACCGGTGGCACGGGACATATGGGTCGCCGGAACGGGTCGTGCGCGCCGCCGCCAGGGCGATCTGCGCCGAGCGCCTGTCGACGGTGCGGGCGACCCCGGCTCTAGGACCTGCCGGGCGCGGCTTCGCCAATGCCGCCGCGATCGTCGCCACGTCGCTTCCCCCGCCCGAGCTGCTCGCGACGCTCAAGGACATCGAACGGAGGTTCGGCCGGCGCGGTGGGCGGCGCTGGGGCCCGCGGGTGCTCGACCTCGACATCCTGCTCTGGTCGGAAGGCGCCTGGGCCGAGCCGGGCGTGGTCGTCCCCCACCCTTCCTTTCGCGAACGCCGCTTCGTGCTCGAGCCGCTGGCCGAGCTCGTTCCGGACTGGCGCGACCCGATTTCGGGGCTCACGATCCGCCAGCTCTTCTTTCGCCAGGCGCAGCGAAGCCCGGTTGACCGCGCGTCCAGCGCCACTTAGGAGCGGCGCCGTGGTCGGGCCGTTAGCTCAGTCGGTAGAGCAACTGACTTTTAATCAGTAGGTCGCTGGTTCGAATCCAGCACGGCTCACCACCCCTGCCCTTTTTCGTGCTCATCCGATCTAACTGGCCCAAACCGGCAATCTGCGCGCGCAGCAGTCGAGCACCCTGCACGTTCTCCCCCAAGCCTCCCAAACCAGATCCAGGCCGCGCGGGTAACGCCCGGCCCCATCGGCGTTGCGTTCTGCGCAACGGGGTGCACTCCTCTTTGAGACTGGCGCGGCCGACAGAATCGGCCATGAATTCCACCAAAGGATGACGGGGGAGTTACAGGCCGCACTGCCGGCGGCGCATTCGTGCTGCGAACCAAGAGACGAACTCCACATCGCCGCGGCCGCGCCCAGCTTCACCGGCTGATCCATCACCGCGTCGGGCGGCGATACCGCCGAAAATTCAAAACCAAGGACCGTCCCAAGCAGGACGGCCATGCCACCAAAGGGGGAATAATGACCATTCGAGTGAAGCGTCTCATGAACGAGGACGTCCGCAAGCTGCTGCTCGGCACCACGGCCCTGTGCCTGGCCGGCCTCGGCACGCCCGCTTTCGCCCAGGCCGCGGACACCGCGTCGGCCGAGCAGGCCGTCGAGGAAGCCGCTCCCGCCGCAGAGGAAGCCAGCGACATCGTCGTCGTCGGTTCGCGCATCCAGGGCGCGAACATCACGGCCGCCCTGCCGGTGACCGTGGTCGGCGCGGCCGAGATCAGCGCCACCGGCGCGACTTCGGGCGACGACCTGTTCCGCTCCATCCCGCAGATGGGCGACGTCACCTTCAACAGCTCCTATCTCGCCGGCTCGAGCAACTCGGCCCGCGGCGACGTCGGCTCGGTCAACCTGCGCAACCTCGGCATCGGCAACACGCTCGTGCTCCTGAACGGCCGCCGCGTCGTCAACCACCCGACCAGCCAGGCGAACGAGAATCTCGTTCCGGTGCTGACCTACAACACCAACGCCATTCCCGTGAGCGGCCTCCAGCGCCTCGAAGTGCTGCGCGACGGCGCCGCGGCGATCTACGGCACCGACGCGGTCGCCGGCGTGATCAACACCGTCCTCAAGGACGATTTCGACGGCCTCGAAATGTCGGTCCAATATGGCGGCGCAGAGGGCACGGGCTTCCGCGAACTCAACGTCAACGGCATCGTCGGCCACAATTTCGCGCAGGACCGCGGCAACGTCTCGCTGTTCTTCAACTACGACCGCGGCACCGGCCTCGGCACCAGCGAGCAGAGCTTCACCGCCTCGCAGGACCGCCGTCCGCTGTTCGTCGGCACCCGCTTCGAGGGGGCAACCTCCCTCGACGGTCGCGAATCGACGACGGCCTGGGCCTCGCTGCAGACACCGGCTTCCTTCGGCACCGTGCGCCAGGGCACGACCGCCCTCACCAGCGCGTCCGGCCTGTTTCACATCCAGCCGAGCACCAACCCGGGTTGCCAGCTCAATATCGGCAACGGCCTCTGCATCGATGACGGCGCACTCGCCGTCACCGCCGCCGACCGCAACCTGCGCCGCGATCCGGCCGGCCAGAACACGAGCGTGATCCCCTCGCTCGACCGCGTGAACCTGTACCTCACTGCCAAGTACGAGCTCAGCGACAGCCTCACCGCCTTCGGCGAGGCCGGCTATTATTACGCCGAGACCCATGCCGTTCAGTCCCCCGTCGCGACTTTGAGTTCGATCCCGATCACGATCCCGGCGAGCAATTACTGGAATCCGTTCGGTCCGGCCGTGTTCGCAAACGGCGCCGTCAACCCGAACCGCCTGCCCGGCACCAACGTCCCGGCCGCGGGCCTTCCCGTCACCATCCGTTCCTACGCGTTCGAGGACGCCGGGCTGATGAACATCGACGTCACCAACCGCCAGGCGCGTATGCTGGCCGGCCTCCGCGGCCCGCTCGGCGACTTCGAGTGGGAAGGCGCGGTCCTTTACTCCGAGGCGACCGCCAAGGACGTCAGCGACAACATCTCGGCGGGCGCGCTTGCACGCCAGCTCGCTTTGTCGACCCCGGATGCTTACAATCCGTTCAACGGCGGCGATCTCGCCAACGTCATCTACGGCGATGCCACCCCGAGCAGCGCCGCCGCGATCGAGGCGATCAAGGTCAAGGCGACGCGGCGCACCAAGAGCACGCTCGCTCTCGCCGACTTCCGCATCTCCAACCGCGCCATCCTCACGCTGCCGGGCGGCGACATCGGCATGGCGGCCGGCGCCGAAGTCCGTCGCGAGACGCAGTTCGACGATCGCGACCAGCGCGTCGACGGCACGATCACCTATACCGATCCCTCGACCGGGATCGTCACCGGCGATCTCGTCAACTCGTCGATGAATCCGGACACGCGCGGCAATCGCGAAGTCGCGGCGGCCTATATCGAGTTCGCGGTTCCCGTCGTTTCGCCGGAAATGGGCATCCCACTGGTCCGTAGCCTCGAGGTCCAGCTCGCCGGCCGCTACGAGCATTACAGCGACTTCGGCAGCGTCGCGAAGCCGAAGGTTGCCGCCGCCTGGGACATCGTCGACGGTCTGCGCCTGCGCGGTTCGTGGGCACAGGGCTTCCGCGCGCCGAACCTGGAGCAGGTGAACGCCACGGTCATCACCCGCGCCAACACCCGCACCGACTGGTCGATCTGCGAAGCCGACCTGCGCACGGGCCGGATCTCCAGCTTCGCCGATTGCTCGCGCCGCCAGTCGACCTCGGCCCGCCGCTCGGGCAACCCGGATCTGAAGCCGGAAGAGTCCGATACGCTCTCGGCCGGCGTGGTGCTCGAGCCGAACTTCATTCCCGACAGCCTCGGCCGCCTCACCCTCACCGCCGATTACTGGCGCGTGAAGCAGACCGGCCTGGTCGGCATCTTCGGCGAGGGCAATGCGCTGATCGTCGATTATCTGCTGCGCCAGAGCGGCGAGACCAACCCGAACGTGATTCGTGCCAACCCGACGGCTGACGACATCGCTTTGTTCGCGGGCACCGGCCTCGCCCCGGCTGGTCAGGTTCTCTACGTGCTCGACGCCTATCAGAACCTGCAGCCGCAGACCGCCAAGGGCATCGACCTTGGCCTGGTGTGGCGCCTGCGCGGCACGGCGGCCGGAGACTTCACGCTGAACTTCAACGCCGCGCACCTGCTCGACTTCTACCAGGAGCCGTCGCCGGGCATCGCCGCCCTGCTCGCAGCGCGCGAGGCGGGCGAGATCAACGCCGGCACCACCATTACCGGTGGCGGCGACCTGATCCGCCAGGAAGGGCGTCCGGAGTGGAAATTGTCGGCCGCTCTTACGTGGCGCTACAACCAGGTCACGATCGGCGCCTTCACGCAGTATATCGGTAGCGTCGAGGATCCGGACCTGATCGACTCGGCGGGCAATCCGTGGGTCGTGAAGTCGCAGCTGACCGGCAACCTCTATGGCGAATATGCTTTCGACCAAGGCGCGCTGAACGGAACCCGCTTCCGCCTCGGCGTGCGCAACATCACCGACGAGAAGCCGCCGCTTTCGTCGGAAGGCTATGTCGGTCGCCTCTATGCGCCGCAGGCCCGTTACTGGTACGTCAACGTCTCCAAGAGCTTCTGATCGAAGCGCGGGCGCCGTCTACGGGCGGCGCCCGCAATCTTGCAGCACATGATAAGAGGATGATGAAGTGACCAAATCTTTGCGCGCCGCCGGACTGCTGGCGATGGCAAGCGTCGCGGCCCTGTCGGTTCCCGCCCAGGCGGAGCTTCCCGCGGCGGCGCGGACCCAGCTGACCGGAACCGTCGACAAGAATGCCGGCCAGCTGGCCGACACGGCGCTCAAGATTTGGAATTATTCCGAACTCGGTTACCTCGAGACGCAGAGCTCCGGCCTGCTCCAGGCTCAGCTCAAGAAGGCCGGCTTCGCGGTCCAGGCCGGCGTCGCCGGCCAGCCGACCGCCTTCGTCGCCAGCTTCAAGAACGGCGCCGGCCCAGTCATCGGCATCCTCGCCGAATTCGACGCTCTGCCCGGCCTTTCGCAGGGCGCGGTGCCGTTCAAGCAGGCCGTTGCCGGCCGCGACGCCGGCCATGGCTGCGGTCACAATCTGTTCGGCGCGGCCTCGTCCAGCGCTGCGATCGCGGTCAAGGACTGGATGATCAAGAACAAGATCGCCGGCGAGATCCGCGTTTACGGCACACCGGCCGAGGAAGGCGGGTCGGGCAAGGCCTATATGGTCCGCGACGGCCTGTTCAAGGACGTCGACATCGCCCTCCACTGGCATCCGGGCAGCCGCAACACGGCGGCGGAATCGGCCTCGCTCGCCAATATCAGCGGCAAGTTCCGGTTCCACGGCGCTTCCGCCCATGCCGCCGGCGCACCCGACAAGGGCCGCTCCGCGCTCGACGGCGTCGAGGCGCTGAACGCCATGGTCAACATGATGCGCGAACACGTGCCGGACGGAACGCGCATCCATTATGCGATCACCGAGGGCGGCAAGGCCCCCAACGTCGTGCCCGATTTCGCCGAAGCCTATTATTACGTCCGCCACGTCGATCCCAAGATCGTGGTGTCGGTGATGGACCGCGTGAAGAAGGCCGCCGAAGGCGCCGGGATGGGCACCGAGACCAAGGTCGAGTGGGAGCAGACCGGCGGCGTCTATTCGACCCTGCCCAACGCCGCCCTGATGAATGTCATGGACCGCAATTTGCGCCATGTCGGCGGCGTCCAGTGGACCCCGGAAGAGACCGAGTTCGCGCGCAAGATCCAGGCCACGCTCGCCCCGGGCGCGCCCGCGCTGGAAACCGCACAGCAGATCGGCGAGGTCAAGATCGACACCCAGGGACGCGGCTCGACCGACGTCGCCGACGTCAGCTGGGTCACGCCGACCGTCGGCCTCTCGACCGCCACCTTCGTTCCCGGCTCTGCCGGCCACAGCTGGCAGAATGTTGCCGCGGCCGGCCACAGCATCGGCATCAAGGGTTCGGTCAACGCCGCGAAGACGCTGGCGCTGACGGCGGCCGAATTGCTGACCAGCCCCGAGACGATCGCCGCGGCCAAGGCCGAGTTCGCCCAGCGCCGCGGCCCCGACTTCGTCTACAAGTCGATGGTCGGCGACCGCAAGCCGCCGCTCGATTACCGCAAGCCCGCCTCCAGCGGCCAGTAAGTTCGGCCCATCCGCCCAGCGGGGCGGTGTGCGTGTTCCAGGAGTCCTCCCCATGTCGTTCCAGCGTTGCCTTCTCGCCGCCTCGGCGCTCACCCTCAGCCTCTCGTTCGGGACCGTCGGCAACGCCGCGCAGGGCAAGGCCGGCCAGGCGCTCGTCATCAGCGGCGCGACGTTGTTCGACGCGACCGGCAAGGCGCCGCACAAGGCCGACGTGCTGGTGATCGACGGGCGCATCGCCGAGGTCGGCACGAAGATCACCAAGCCTAAGGGCGCGCGCGTGATCGATGCGCGCGGCATGTCGCTCCTTCCCGGCCTGTTTGATCTCCACACGCACTGGACGCCCGGCGGCCAACCCAACAACGCCCCGCAGATCGCCAAGGCCTATGCGCTGGCCGGCGTCACCACGGTGGACGATTTCCATTCCCAGCCGGAAGCCTATGCGCCCACGCGGGAATGGCTCCAGGGCGTCGTCGCGCCCCACGTGAACTACATTGCGCGCGTCGGCACGCCGGGCGGTCACGGCACCGACTGGGGCGACGAGAATACGACCAAGAGCATCACCACCCCGGACAGCGCCCGCACCGCCATCCGCGAATTGCTCCCCTACCGCCCCGACCGCATCAAGATCTTCAACGACGGCTGGCGCTACGGCACCTCGCCCAACAACAACAGCGTCACCGAGGAGGCGCTCACCGCGCTCGTCGACGAGGCCCACAAGAACGACCTCAAGGTCGTCAGCCACACCGTCACCGTGGCCCGCGGCAAGGAAGCCGCCCGCGCCAAGGTCGACGTGATCGTCCACAGCCTCCAGGACGGCGAGGTCGATGCCGAGCTGATCGCCCTGATGAAGGCGAACAACACGGCCTACGCCCCCACCCTCGCCGTCTACGAGCCGCGCCCGGAAAAGGTCGCCAGGGCAGCGCCGGCGACCCTCGAGCAGACCCGCCGCAAGTTCGGCTATGCTTTGCGCAACACCAAGGCGCTGCACGACGCCGGCGTGCTGATCGCGCTCGGCACCGACGCCGGTATGCCCGGGACGCCGCACGGCTGGTCGACCCACCGCGAGCTGGAGCTCTTGGTTCAGGCTGGCCTCACTCCCGAGCAGGCTTTGATGGCCGGAACGGCGAACAGCGCCAAGGCGATGGGCCTGTTCGAGGACCGCGGGACGATCGAGCCCGGCAAGCGCGCCGACCTCCTGCTCGTACAGGGCGAGCCGTGGCGCGACATCAAGGCCATCGAGGCGGTGCGCAGCGTCGTCATCGACGGCCGCGTCGTGACGCAGGGCAAGAGCCCCGTTCTGATCGCCGATCCCGTCGCGCCCAGGCCGATCAAGGCCGCCAGCCTGATTGCAGACTTCGAGCGCGCGGACGGCCGCTCGTCGGTCGATACGATCATCATCAGCGACACCAACGGCGGCATGAATCGGAGCGCGATCGCGCACGCGATCACGGTACGCGATGGCCAAAATCGCGCTTTGTCGCTGATCGGCCGCATGTCGAACGACAAAGAGCCCTCCGCCGGCATCACGATCCCGCTGACCCGCGGCGGCTTCGTGCCGGCTGATGCGCGCGCCTTCCAAGGCGTACGCCTCGCAGTTCGCGGCCAAGGACCGTTCGATCTGCGCATCATGGGCGCGAACGGCCCCTGGAACGCCTCGTTCGAAGGTCAGGCCGACTGGACCACGATCGAAATCCCCTTCTCCGCCTTCAAGCCAGCGCGCGAGGACGCACGCTGGGACGCCGGCCAGCTCTTCTCGGTGGGCATCGCCGCCCAGCGCCCCGCCGGAAGCAAGGCCTGGCTCGAAGTCGACGACGTCGCCTTCTACTGAGGCGCGCGCCTATTGCAGCGGGCGCGCCTGTTGCAGGGCCCCGACCAGGTCGGTGACGAAGAGCTGAAGGATACGTGACAGACGCCGGTCGGCGCGGGTGAGCAGGACGATGTTCCCCGCGCCGAGACTGGGCTCGTCGATCGGCACCGCGACCATCAGGCCGCTTGTGTCGCGCACCACGCCGCCCCGAGTCAGGATCGCGCCGCCGAGGCCCGATCGGACGAAGCCGCGCAGCACTTCGAGCGAACTGGTCGACAGGACCGGAGAGATCAGGAAACCGTGCGCCTTGGTCGCCTCGTCAACGGCCTGGCGGAGGCTGTGCGAGGGCTCGTGCAGGGCCAAGGGTTCGGCAGCGAGTTCGGCAAGGCCGATCGAGGTGCGCACGGCAAATCGATGATCGCGGCGGACCGCGAGGACGAGCGGTTCGTTGAGCTCGAGGATCGTGCGGAAAGCGGGATCCGGCATGTGGTTCAGAGTAAGGCCGAGATCGGCGGTCCCCGAACGGACCTCGTCAGCAACTTCGTGGGCGGTGCGCATGTTCAGCCTGAACTGGACCTCCGGAAAGCGCTCGCGGAACCGCGAGATCGTGGCCAGCGGCGCTTCGAGGATGACGCTTTCGACGGCGGCCATGCGGATGACGGCCCGCCCGGCACCTTTGAGGTCGTCCAGTTCCGCGCGCAGCGTGTCATAGTCCAGGATCACGGTCCGCGCATAATTGGCGACAAGCTGGCCCGCCGGAGTGAGCGCCACCCCTGCCGCGGATCGATCGAGCAGGGTCGTGCCGATCTGACGTTCGAGAATGAGCACCTGCCGGCTGACCGATGACGGCGCGAGCTTGAGCACTTCGCTCGCCTTCCGGATGCTTCCGGTGCGTGCGACCTCGTGAAACAGCCTGAGCGGATTTAGGACCATCGTTTCCCCCTGCTGACAGGAGGCGTAGCGGCCACTGCGATCATGGCTACATAGCTATTCTACGGTAGGTCAATGCCCTGCGGGCATGGCGACGCGCCGACCGTCCCTCTCAGCTTGACTTCCCCCGCCCGCAGTCCATCTTCGAAGGGAGATGAAGAGCGTCCCCACCATCCTCCGCACCGAGTTGCATCCGGGCAGCAGTACCGCACGCCTCTAGGCCCCGCGGGCCGGCGGCACAGCCGCGATACGACCCCGGGGCACGGCTTGGCGGTCATCCGCCGATCAACGGCCGGCCCGATCCGGCCACCCCTCCCCACAATGCAGCGACCCGCCGCACGCGGGCTCGACACGAGCACGGGAGGGCTTTGGTAAAGGAGATATCATGTCTGACCATTTCGTGGTCGAAGCCGACCGCCGCCCTGTCGGCGTTGCGGTCCGAGGCCCGCAAGGCTTCAAGTTCTTTTCGTCGGATTCGGCATTCCTCCCGCTCGAGGGGCGCGCTTTCCCGCGCGCGAGGACGCTGGTAAACTCGGTAGCAAAGTTCGCCCGCCGGAACGCCGCGGGCGACGCGCCCCAGCCGCGGCTATGACCGACACGGGGCCCGAGCGGCTCTTCCTCTGGGTCACGCGGACGGCTCCGTTCGCGATGCTGACCGCCAAGCATCTCCACGCGGCGGGGCACAATCCGCTCGTGGCGCCGGTCCTGGAGACGAAGCCGCTCGAGCACGAACCGGAAGCCGAAAGCGCCGACGCGCTCGTCTTCACCAGCCCGAACGGCGTGCGCCATCATGTCTTTTCGCCCGCTCTGCGCTCCGTCCCGGTCTTTGCGGTCGGCGATCGCACGGCAGAGGCCGCCCGCCAGGCCGGATATGAAAACGTCTTTTCGGCGCGCGGCGACGTGCGTGACTTGCGCGACCTCATCTGCAACCAGCTCGCACCGCGTGCGAGGCTGGTCCACCTGTCGGCGGCAAAGCCGGCCGGCAATTTGGTGGCCGAACTGCGCGATGTCGGCTTCGATGCCCGGCGGGTGCCGATTTATGACGCGGTCGAATGCGGCCGCGATACGCTGCGCCCGGCGCTGGCGGCCCTTCCCTGGATCGACGGAGCGCTCATCCACTCACCCCGTGCCGGCGAGATCGTGGCGCGCTTCCTCGAGGAAATGGGCGGGCGCTGGAGCGGAACCGCTTATTGCATATCGGCCGCGGCGGCCGCGCCGTTCGAGCGGCTCGGCAGCATAACGACCCGGATCGCGCCTCGTCCCAACGACGCCGCGCTGCGCGGGATCATCGGCCTGCCGCCGGCGCCCGAGGCGCCCTTGGTCTCCAACGTGGTCGCCTTCCCGCAAATGCGTGCCGCCGAGCCGTGGGAGCCCGACGATCCCCTGCCTCCCACCGCCGCCTGACGTCCGGGCCGCTCAGCGGTCCGAGACGGGATAGCCGACAAACACCTTGGGCTTGCGCATCAGCACATGGGTGGTGATCCGGCTGGCGCCGATCGGCTCGGCGATGAATTTCTCGCGAAGCCGCGTCCAGGCGGGCATGTCGGCCACCACCACCTTCAGCACATAATCGACGTCGCCACTGACGTGCGACGCCTCGACCACTTCGGGAAAAGCGGCGATGGTCGCCTCGAACCGCTCCAACTCCTCTGGACGATGATCGTCTAGCGTGACCTCGACGAACAGGACGAGGCCGATGCCCAGGCGATAGGGGTCGAGCCGGGCGTGATAACCCTGGATGGCGCCGGTCCGCTCCAGATGACGGACCCGCGCGAGACAGGCGCTCGGCGAGAGGCCGACCCGGGACGCCAAAGCCTGGTTCGTGAGTCGCCCCTCCGCCTGCAGGACACGCAAGATTGCCCGGTCGATGCGGTCCAATTCGTCATCTGCGTTCATGCTGTCATTTCACGGCAGAATCTGCGGTGGGGGTCAAGCTCTTCGATGCCACCTGCGGGATCCCAACGGCTATAACAATGGCGAACGCCCCGCCGCTTGCGATTGGCAAAACACAACAAATTGGAGGGTAAAATGGCTATGAACGAGCGTCTCGGAACCTCTCTCTTCGTCGCTGCTTTCGTCGCCGGCCTGCCGGCCCTGATCGTCGCCACCAAGCTGATCGCGGCATAAGGGGGCCGCGGCCATCACGGCCGCGCCGACCCTGAAAAGCTTTCCCTTCCAGTCGGCCTAACCGGCCGTCTCCACTCGAATCGACGGGTGCGCCTGCCGCTTTTCCGCAGGCTTCGCCGAAAAGGCAGACAGATGACCCAGGAGGACCAGTGAGGAACTGGAAGGCACGCAAGAGCCTCGATGTCGGGCCGGCCGCGGCGTCCGGCCAGACGCTGGCGCGGACGATGAGCTGGCCTCATCTGGTTGCCCTCGGCGTCGGCGCGATCGTCGGCACCGGCATCCTCACCCTGATCGGGGTCGGCGCCGACAAAGCGGGGCCCGCCGTCCTCCTCTCCTTCCTGATCGCCGGCATGGTCTGCGCCTGCGCCGCTTTGGCTTATGCCGAGATGGCGACGATGATCCCGGCCTCGGGCAGCGCCTATACCTATTCCTACGTCGTCATCGGCGAGCTCGTCGCCTGGGTGATCGGCTGGAGCCTGATCCTCGAATACAGCCTCGTCGTCAGCGCCGTCGCCGTCGGCTGGGCGGGCTATGCGGCCCCCCTCCTCCACGGCTGGTTCGGCCTGCCCATGGCCTTGATGCAGGGTCCGCATGCGGGCGGCATCATCAACCTGCCGGCGGTGTTCATCATCGGCGTGATCGCGACGATGCTGATCATCGGCATGCGCAAGAGCGCGGCGATCAACGCGTTGCTCGTGCTGCTGAAGCTGGCCGCACTCGTCGCCTTCGTCTTCGTGGCGCTGCCCCATTTCGACACCGCCAACCTGCAGCCTTTCAGCCCCTATGGCTTCGCGAAGTCGACAGGGCCGGACGGCGTCGAGCGCGGCGTGATGGCCGCCGCCGCGATCATCTTCTCCGCCTTCTACGGCTTCGACGCGATCGCGACCGCGGCCGAGGAAACCAAGAATCCCAAGCGCGACCTCGCGATCGGGATCATGGGCTCGATGCTCGCCTGCGCCGCCATCTACACGGTCGTGGCCGGCGTGGCCCTGGGCGCAGCGCCCTTCACCAGCTTCGCCAACAGTCCCGAGCCGCTGGCGCTGATCCTGCGCGAGCTGAATCAGCCCGGCGCCGCCCATTTCCTGGCGATATCGGCGGTGATCGCGTTGCCGACTGTGATCCTCGCCTTCTTCTATGGCCAGAGCCGCATCTTCTTCGTGATGGCGCGGGACGGGCTGCTGCCCAAGGGCCTGGCGCAGGTGTCGCGCGAGGGCGCGCCGGTCCGCATCACGATCTTCACCGCCTTGATCGTCGGCAGCATCGCCGCCTTCTTCCCGCTCGACGAGATCGTGGCGCTGGCCAATGCCGGGACGCTGATCGCGTTCAGCGCGGTCGCCCTCTGCATGCTCATCATGCGCCGCCGCGCGCCCGATGCGCCGCGCGGCTTCCGCACCCCGCTCGCCTGGGTGGTCGGGCCGGTCGCGATCCTGGGCTGCGCCTATCTGTTTGTCAGCCTGCCGCAGCAGACGCAGATCTGGTTCCTCATCTGGAACGTCGTCGGGATAGCGGTCTACGCCCTCTACGGCGCCCGCGCGCGCGCGAACGCCGTCCGGATTGCGGCCGAGGAAGCGGCGGCCCTGTAGGCTCGAAGCCGAGCCCCTGGGTCGCCCCTACTCAGACATTGTCGGTCCGCGTCGTGTCCACCGTCCGCGCCCGCATGGCGTCGACGCTCCAGGCGCCCGGTCCCGCGAAGACGAAATAGAGGAAGACGAAGCAGTAGAGGATCGCCGCGTCGCCCATATTGTTGACCGGGAACGGATTTTGCGGCGCGTGCGCCATCCAGTAGGCGACGGCCATCGTGCCCGAGGCGACGAAGGCGGCGGGCCGGGTGAACAGCCCGAGCGTGATCAGCAGCCCCGCGACCAGTTCGACGATGCCCGCGAACGCACCCGGATTGTTGAAGGCGAGACCCGCCCCCGCCATTTCGCCGCCCGGAAAGCCGAGGAACTTCTGTGTCCCGTGCTCCAGGAAGATTAGACCCGAAACGATGCGCAAGGCGGCCAGAGCATACGGCGACCTGCGGGCGATCCCGACTTCATTGAGCATGCGAACCTCCTGTGCCTGCCTGTCTCGCGCGGAGGATTTCCATTTCCTCGCCGAAACGTCTTTTCGTCGCACAATCATTACTGACCCTCAACGGCCATGTGCACAGCGTGCAAGCCGGACTTTCGATCCATACCGGTCCGCACAAACCCGACCACTGATCGATATTTCCGCACACTGCCTTCGTTATAATTGAGTTGTTCGATCACTGGCGCGTCCCCATCTTGGAGGAAGGTTAGAAGCAGAAAGGAAATCCGATATGTCAGACACGCGCACGAGAGAGGCCGTGGGCTCCACCACCGGAGTTGGCGCCCCGGCACCGAGCGACCGCAACTCGCTCACCATCGGCCCCGACGGCCCGATCGTGCTGCACGACGTCCATTTCCTCGAGCAGATGGCCCATTTCAACCGCGAGAAGACGATCGAGCGCCAGCCACACGCCAAGGGCTCGGGCGCGTTCGGCACGTTCGAGACGACCGAGGACGTCTCGGCCTTCACCAAGGCCGCCTTGTTCCAGAAGGGCGCCAGGACCGACATGCTGGCCCGCTTCTCGACCGTCGCCGGCGAGCAGGGCAGCCCCGACACCTGGCGCGACGTGCGCGGCTTCAGCCTCAAATTCTACACCGACGAGGGCAATTACGACCTGGTCGGCAACAACACGCCGGTCTTTTTCGTGCGCGACCCGATGAAGTTCCCCCACTTCATCCGCAGCCAGAAAAGGCTTCCGGACAGCGGCCTGCGCGACAACCACATGCAGTGGGATTTCTGGACCAGCAATCCGGAGAGCGCGCACCAGGTCACCTATCTGATGGGCGAACGCGGCCTGCCGCGGAGCTGGCGCCAGATGAACGGCTACGGCTCGCACACCTATATGTGGATCAACGCCGCCGGCGAGAAATTCTGGGTGAAATATCACTTCCACACCGAGCAGGGCATGGCCTTCTTCTCGAACGAAGAGGCCTCGGCCATGTCGGGCGCCGATGCCGACTTCCACCGTCGCGACCTGTTCGAGGCGATCGTCCGCGGCGAGCACCCGAGCTGGAAATTGTCGGTCCAGGTGATGCCCTACGAGGACGCCAAGACCTACCGCATCAACCCGTTCGACCTCACCAAGACCTGGCCGCATGCGGACTATCCGCTGATTCCGGTCGGCACGATGACGTTGAACCGCAATCCGGAGAATTTCTTCGCCCAGATCGAGCAGGCAGCCTTCTCGCCCGGCAACACTGTTCCCGGCATCGGCCTCTCGCCCGACAAGATGCTGCTCGGCCGCGCCTTCGCCTATAACGACGCGCAGCGGAACAGGATCGGCGCGAACTTCCACCAATTGCCGGTCAACCAGCCCAAGGTCCCGGTGAACAGCTACATGGTCGACGGGCCGATGAACTATCACCACACCGGTGCGGCGCCGGTCTACGCGCCCAACAGCGCCGGGCGACCCTGGGCCGACGACACCGGGCCGGCCGACGACGGCTGGGAAGCGGACGGCGCGATGGTGCGCAGCGCGTACAAGCTCCGTCCCGGCGACGACGATTTCACCCAGCCCGGCATCCTGGTGCGCGAGGTGTTCGACGAGCGTCAGCGCGCCGCCCTTGTCGATCAGGTCGCGGGCAGCCTGCTCGGCGGCGTGCGCGAACCGGTGCTGGGCCGCGCCTTCCAATATTGGAAGAGCGTCGACTTGGATGTCGGCCAGCGCATCGAAGACAAGGTCCGCGCCGGCGCCGCGCCGCAGCCGGCCGAGGGCATGGGCGAGGGCTGAGCCCTGCCCCGGGGCGCCCTGTCCCGCCGCATGGCGGGACGGCGCCCGCGCTCGCAACCCCCAGGGCCCCCGGCTGTTGTCGGAGGGCCTGTCCATTCCAAGAGGAGACAAGCGTCATGACGACGTACAAGGTCGGCTACCTGATCGGCAGCCTCTCCACCCAATCGATCAACCGCAAGCTCGCCAATGCGCTGATCCGCCTCGCCCCGGACGGCCTGGAATTCTCGGAGATCCCGTTCCGCGACCTGCCGCTCTACAGCTACGATTATGACGACGATTATCCGCAGGTCGCCAGGGATTTCAAAGCCGCGATCAAGGGCTCCGACGCCATCCTGTTCGTGACGCCCGAATATAATCGCTCGATTCCCGGCGGGCTCAAGAACGCGATCGACTGGGCGAGCCGTCCCTACGGCACCAACGCCTTCACCCGGAAGCCGTCGGCGGTGATCGGCACTTCGCCCGGCGCGATCGGCACGGCCGTGGCGCAGCAGAGCCTGCGGAGCGTGCTGAGCTTCTGCAACTCGCCGCAGATGAACTCGCCCGAAGCTTACATCCAGTTCACGCCCAACATGATCACCGACGACGGCGAGGTGACGGTGGATTCGACCAGGGAATTCCTGCGCGGCTACATGGCCGAATTCCACGCCTTCATCGCCCGCGTCCTGACCGTCCTGCCGCGCGAGGACTGACGACCATGCCGGGCCGAAACACGGCCCGGCACCCCTCCCTCCCCTAGGGCGCATCGGCGACCATGCGCCGCAGGGTCCCAATTTGGTCGGCCTCGTGCGCCGGCTTGTCGGTGCGGATACGCGAGATGCGCGGGAAGCGCATCGCCAGCCCCGATTTGTGGCGCTTGCTCTCGTGGATGGAATCGAACGCGACCTCGAGCACGAGGCTCTTCTCGACCTCGCGCACCGGCCCGAAGCGCTGGATCGTGTTGTTGCGGACGAAGCGGTCGAGCCACATCAATTCCTCGTCGGTGAAGCCGAAATAGGCCTTGCCGACTGGCAGCAGTTCGCCTTCGCCGGTCCAGCAGCCAAACGTGTAGTCGGAATAATAAGACGAGCGCTTTCCCGAGCCGCGCTGCGCGTACATCAGCACGCAATCGGCGACGAGCGGGTCGCGCTTCCATTTGTACCAATGGCCGACCTTGCGCCCCGGCATGTAGGGGCTGTCGCGCCGCTTCAGCATCACGCCCTCGATCGCGGCGTCGCGGGCACCGGCGCGGATTTCCTCCAGTTGCTCGAACGTCGCGGCCTCGATCAGCGCCGACAGGTCGAAGCGCTCGGGGTTGAGCTCGCGCACGAAAGTATCGAGCAGCGGGCGCCGCTCCTGCCATGGCAGCGGCCGCAGGTCGTTCGGCCCCTCGAACAGGATGTCGTAGAGCCGGACGAAGGCGGGATAATCGGCCAGCATCTTCGGTGAGACGATCTTCCGCCCGAGCCTCTGCTGGAGCGCGTTGAAGCTCGCGGCGCCGCCGCCATGCTCCTCAGCGCCTTGGAACGTCCCCCTTACCAGCAATTCGCCGTCGACCACGCCGTCGCGGTCGAACGCGGCGGCGACGTCGGGGAAGCTGCGCGTGATGTCGTCGCCGGCACGGCTGTAGAGCCGGGTCTCGCCGGCGACGCGGACGATCTGGACGCGGATGCCGTCCCATTTCCACTCGGCTGCATAATCCTCCATCGACACGCGCGCATCCTCGAGCGGATGGGCCAGCATGAAGGGCCGGAAGACCGGCACATTCTGCGCCGTGGGCTGCTCGCCCTTCCCTTCGGCCCAGGCGAAAAGCGGCAGATAGGGCGGGCCGATGCCGTGCCACACTTCCTCCACCGCATCGACGTCGAGGCCGAAGGCGGCCGCGAGCGCCGCCTTGGCGAGCCGTGCCGAGACGCCGATCCGCAATTCGCCGGTGGCGAGCTTCAGCAGGGCATAGCGCCCGCTGGCGTCGAGATGGTCGAGCATCTCGGCGAGCGCGGCGGGCGCCTCCGACCGGCCGAGGCTCGCCAGCCGCTCGACCACGTTCGAGATGCGGAGGGTGCCGTCGTCGATGTCGGCGGGCTCCGCGTTCGCCTTGGGCCAGAGCAGCGACACGGTCTCGGCCGTGTCGCCGACATAGTCGCGGCTCATATGGAACAGCACCGGATCGACCCGTTCCTCGGTGATGGCGCGGATCAGGGCCGGCTTCACGGAGGGAATGTCGAGTTCGCCGGTGAGCGCGGCGAGCGCATAGCCGCGATCGGGATCCGGCGTACGCTGCAGATAGTCGCCGATCAGCTTAAGCTTGGCGTTGCGCGAGCGCGTGTAGACGAGGGCGTCGAGAAGTTGGGAAAATTCGCGCATTTCGCGCATAACGTACCGACCGGCGGATGGGGTTCCAACCGCCGCCGGGGGTCAGACGAGGCCGAGCGCGTTCACCGTCACGACCAGGCCGGCAAGGAGCAGCAGCAACGCTATGCCGATACGGATCGGCTGCACCGGCACGATCGCGGCGAGGCGGTCACCGAGCAAAACGGCCGGCACGCTGGCAGCGGTGACGCCGGCGGCAGCGCCGAGCGCCGTCAAGGCAAGGGAATCGTGATGCGCCGCGAGCGCGCCGGTCACGAACTGGGTTTTGTCGCCCAGTTCGACCAGGAAGAACGCGCCGAGACTGGTGAGGAATGCCCCCGTGCTCCATGTCGCGCCGATGCTTGGCGGCGACGGGCGCATCAAAGCGAGCATGCCGGCCGACAGCAAGGATACCGCCACCAGCAGCGCCGCGGCCCGCGCGGTGATGAAATCGTGGATGATCACGCCGCCGAAGGCGGCCATCACGCCGTTAGCCAAAGCGGCCAGGGCAATGCCGGCCAGGATCGGACCCGGACGGCGGAAGCGGGTGGCCAGCGCCATCACGAGCAACTGCGTCTTGTCGCCCCATTCGGCGAGCAGGGCGGCAACGAACGCGGTGACGAGGGCGTCCACCCCGCTCAGGCGCCGAGGCGCACCGAGATCGAGGCGAGCATCGCCTGGCTGGCGAGTTCGTCGGCCCGTTCGCAGCCGATGGCATCGTGCAGCCGGTCGAGATAGAGCGAAGCCGGCCAAGGCTGGTCGTCGCACATGGCCCGCTCCATCGCCTCGGCCAGGCGGACGACCGGGGTCAGGCCGTAGGCGGCGGCGGTGCGGCGGATGATTGCGACATTCTCGTTGAAGTCGGCCGAGCTGGTACGGGCGAGCCGCTGGAGGCGTTCGAGGCGCTCGCACAGGTCCGCCCGCACCAGCATCATCGCATCATGTTCGGCCCGCATCTTCCGGCTCCCGCCTTATGGACTGAAGGCCAGCATGCGCCGATATGGTTGCAGTGATGTTAAGCCCTCCCCGCGCCCTTCCGGCCTTGACATCGCGCGCGGACGACGGCAGAGGCGACCACGCATGAGCGGCGGCGACGCCGCTTTCATTTTTTCGACAAACCACCAGTTTTGAGAGGCCGCCATGGCGAAGCCCGCAACCGTCAAGATCAAGCTCGTGAGCACCGCCGACACCGGCTTCTTCTACGTCACCAAGAAGAATCCGCGGAACATCACCGAGAAGATGACCTTCCGCAAGTACGACCCGCGCGTGCGCAAGCATGTCGAGTTCAAGGAAGCCAAGATCAAGTAAGGCGCCTCGCGCCTGCTGTCCCGCTGGGATGGCGCTTGACGACAGGAGACCCCGGCCTCGCGCCGGGGTTTTCTGCGTTCAGGGCTGTTCGAGCGTTCCGGGAAGGGCCTCGTCCGCCATGGTGCGGCTCAGCCGTGCCGCCTCGAGCAGCGAGGCCACTTCCTCGACGAAGCGGATCACCGAGATCGGCTTGGAGACATAGCCCTCCGCGCCCGCATCGCGGATCCGCTCCTCGTCGCCCTTCGCCGCATAAGCAGTGACGGCCATGATCGGGATCACCCTCAGATCCTCGTCGGCCTTCACCTGCTCGATCAGCTCCAGCCCGCTGATATGCGGCATCTGGATATCCATGACGATGAGGTCGGGTTCGAACGCGCGGGCTTGCTCGAGCGCTTCCCGGCCGTCCCGGACAGGCTCGGCTTCATAGCCGTGGGCACGGAGCAAATCGCAGAACAGCTTCAGATTGAGTTCGTTGTCCTCGACAACGAGGATTTTTTTCGCCACGCGCAAACCTTCTGAAGCCCCCAACATCTTAGGCGATGAAGATTAAGGAAACAAACGCGGATAATGCGGTAGCTCTGGCGCTGTCCGCTTTGGGCTGGACGCTGTCTGACGGCGCCCGCGCGGAGCGGCTGCTCGCTCTCACCGGACTGACTCCCGACGACCTGCGCACGCGCATCGCCGAACCGTCGGTCCTCGCGGCCACCCTCGCCTTTCTCGAAGCCCACGAACCGGACCTGCTCGCCTGCGCCGAGGCGATCGGCGTGAAACCGGCCCAAATCGTCGCCGCACGGAGCCTCCTGGAATCATGAACCGCCCACTGCTGATTACCGACTGTGACGAAGTGCTGGTCCACATGCTCACCCATTTCGCCGATTGGGTGGACGAAGCGCACGGCTTCGAATTCTCGCTGGACGCCAAGCATTTCCGCGACGCTGTGCGCGACCGCAGGGACGGCCAGCCGGTGCCCGAGGCAAAAATCTGGCCCCTGCTCGACAGCTTCTTCGACAGCGAGATGCACCGCCAGAATATCGTGCCGGGCGCGGCCGAGGCCTTGGCCGAAATCGGCGAGGTCGCCGACATCGTCGTGCTCACCAATATCGGCGACCAATATCACGCCAATCGCGTGCGCCAGCTCGAAGCGTTCGACATCCGCCATCGCGTGCTCTGTAACCAGGGCGGCAAGGGTCGGCCCGTCGCCGAGCTGATCGAACAGACCCGGCCGGCCGTCGCGGTGTTCGTCGACGACCTCCATATCCATCACGAATCGGTCGCGAAGCACGCTCCCGAAGTGTGGCGCCTGCACATGATCGCCGAGCCGCGCGTCGCCGCGCACATGCCGGTGGCGCAGCATGCCCACGCCCGGATCGACGACTGGAGCGCCGCAACGTCCTGGATCCTCAGCCGCTTCGCCGAAGGGACGGCGGCCACCGGCTGACAGCCTAGCGCGGCGCCGTCGCCGTATCGAGCAAGGCGGCGAGGCCTGCCGCGATATCGTGTTGCCGGTAAGGTTTCTGAATGACCGGGACGGTCTCCGCGCGCTCCGCGACGCCATATTCCCCGTAACCGGTGGCGTAGAGATAGGGTATCCCGCGGCCGCGCAGGACGTCGGCGACGGCAAAGCTGCGGCCGGAATTGATGTTGACGTCGAGCACGGCGGCATCGATCGGCTCGGCTTCCGCAAGTTCGAGCGCCTGAGCGACGCGGCTGGCCGGGCCGATCACGACGCATCCCAGCGCAAGGAGCATGTCTTCCAGCGCCATTGCGACGAGCGGTTCGTCCTCCAGCACGAGCACGCGGGTGCCGGCGAGGCCGCTCACAGGCCCGCATCCAGCAAGGGCGCGTCAATCGTGCAGCAGACGCCGTCGGGATCGAAGGCGATCACCACTTTGCCGCCGAACTCGGCCGCCAGGCCCCGCTCGATCATGCGGCTGCCGAAGCCGCGGCGGGTCGGCACCACGACCGGAGGGCCGCCCTGCTCGCGCCAGCTGAAGGCCAGGCGATCGCCGGCAGGGTCCGGATCGACCGACCAGCGGATCACGACCCGCCCGCTCGGAACCGACAGCGCGCCATATTTGACCGCGTTCGTCGCAAGCTCGTGCAACGCGAGCGCGAGCGAGACCGCCGTCTTGGGCGCGACGTTCAGATCGGGACCCGCTATCTCGAACCGGTCTCCGCCGCGATAGGGCGCGATCGCATCCTCGATCAGCTGGCGCATCGACGCCGCTTCCCAATTGCTGCGCGTCAGCAAATTGTGCGCGGCCGAGAGCGCGCTCAGTCGGCCGTCGAAGCTGCTCCGCGCTTCGGCCGAGGCATGTTCGTCCTTGAATGACTGCTGGGCGATCGCCTGGACGATGGCGAGCGTGTTGCGCACCCGATGGTTGAGCTCGTTCAAGAGCAGGCGCTGATGCTCCTCCGCCTTCTGCGATTCCGTGCTGTCGAAACCCTCGACGAAGATGCCGCCGACCTTGCCGTCCTCGCCGAAGATCGGCTGGTAGACGAAATCGACGTAACGCAGTTCCGCCGGCCCCTCTTTGGTGCGCTGCAAGGTGACCGGCACGCGGCGCCCGACATAGGCTTCGCCCGATCGGTAAACCGTATCCAGCAGTTCGACGAAGCCCTGGCCGACGACTTCGGGCAATGCCTCCCGCACCGGCTTTCCGGTGAGATCGCGGTGGCCGACCAGCTGCATGTAGGAATCGTTCGTCAGCTCGAAGATGTGAGCGGGCTCCCGGAGGACGGCGATGAAACCGGGGGCCTGGCGGAAGAGGTCGCGCAATCTCGCACTTTCCTGCGTGCGGCGTTCGACCTCTTCCGCGAGGGTCCGGTTGGCGCGGCGCAGCGTTTCGGCCGCTTCCTGGCGCAAGCGCACCGCTTCGGCGAGCGCGGCGGCCCGCTCGCGCTCCGTTTCATAGGCGCGCGCCCCCGCCAGGGCGGAGGCGATCTGCCCGGCCAGAAGCCCCAGGAAGGAGCGATATTCATCGTCGAGAGGCCGGTGCGGGTTGAGCCCGGCGACGAGAAAACCGATCGGCGGCTCGTTGCCCTGCCCCTCCAGCGCGACCGCCAATGCGGTCGAAGGCGGCTGCTGCCACGCCCCGGTCGGCAGATCGGCGGCCAGCCCGTCAAGCGCCACCTGGAACCGGTCGCCACCGCCCGCAATCTGCCCCGCCGGCCAGAGCGTATCCGCGGCGTCGAGCCGTTCGGGCGCCAAGGCGCTGCCCCGGGCCACCCCGCTGGCGGCGGCCAGGTGGGCCTCTCCGTTGGCATCGAACAGATAGATCAGCGCGAAGGGCAGATCGTGGAGATTGTGGCCGAGCTGGCGCTCCGCGATGCCGAGCACGCTCTTCCGCGATTCGGCGCCCGCCAAGCCGGCCGCGAGGCCGCCGAGCGACGCCAGTCGCCGTTCGCTGATGACGCGCTCGGTCTCTTCGGACACCGCACAGAACAGGCCCTCGACACGCCCATCTCCGCCGATCAGCGGGCTGTAGGAAAATGTGTGGTAGGTCTCTTCCGGATAGCCGTTGCGGTGAAGGAGCAACAGCAGCGCACGGTCCCACGTCGCCTCGCCCTTTTCATAGACCGAGCGGATGCGCCCCTCGATCTGCGGCCAGATCTCGGCCCACAGGATTTGGGTCGGCATCCCCAAGGCATGCGGATGCTTGTTGCCGAGCGTGGGGCGGTAGGCGTCGTTGTAGAAGAAGGCGACGTCCTCGCCCCAGCCGAGCCACATCTCGAACCGCGACGTAAGCAGCAGGCGGAGCGCGACCTTCAGCGTCTCGGGCCAGCTTTCCGGGCTCCCAAGCGGCGTTGCGGCCCAGTCATGCGCCCGCATCAGGCGCGCCATTTCGCTGTCGCCGACGAAGATATCTTCGTGACCGGTCAATGACGGCGCGGCAGCGTTCAAGGCGGATTTGTCCAGACTTGCGAAGGAATTAAGGAGAGATCCGTCCTTAGGTGAATGGTCGCGCTGTGAACAAGTGGCCGCGCCACCGGTTCCGAATTACTTGCCCGTGGCGAAATAGGCCCGCCTGATCGCGCACGCCGCTTGACCCGACCCCTCCACCTCTGCTTGAGGCTGACGTCATGACCGACGATATCGCAGCGCGCCTTGCAGGCCAGAAGATCACCCTTCCCACCCCAGCCGCTCCGGTGGCGGCCTATGTGCCAACCGTCCAGGTCGGCAATTTGCTGTACCTTTCCGGGCAGCTGCCGTTCGACGCCGATGGCAAGGTCATGACCGGCCGGCTCGGCGAGGACAAGGATGTCGACTACGGCTATGCCGCCGCCCGCGCATGCGGCGTGATGGTCCTCGCCCAGATCAACGCCGCGCTCGGCGACCTCTACAAGGTCGAGCGGATCGTGAAGCTCGGCGTGTTCGTGAGCAGCGCCGCCGGCTTCACCGACCAGCCCAAGGTCGCCAACGGCGCCTCCGAGCTGATGGAGCAGGTATTCGGCGATGCCGGCCGCCACACGCGCAGCGCCGTCGGCGTGCCCGTGCTCCCGCTCGGGGCGGCAGTCGAAGTCGATGCCATCGTCGCCATCAAGCAAGGCTGAGCCGATCAAGAAGCCGAAGGCCGCGGTCCGGGATCGCGGCCGCCTCGCGCAGCTGATCGCCTACCCCTATGCCCATAGGGGTCTGCACGGCCGCGGGCCGATCGAGAACAGCCGCGCCGCCTTCGCCGCCGCGATCGCCCAGCGCCACGGCATCGAGCTCGACGTCCAGGCGAGCCGCGACGGCGACGCCTTCGTCTTCCACGATTACGACCTCCACCGCCTGACCGGCGAGAGCGGCGCCGTGCGCGACCGCGGGTCGGACGAGCTCGCGCGCATCCGCCTTGCCAGGACCGACGAGACGATCCCGACATTGCCCGAGATCCTGGAACTGATCGGGGGCCGCGTGCCCTTGCTGATCGAGGTCAAATCGCCCAACCGCCGAGTGGGCCCGCTCTGCCGATCGGTGCGTGCCGCCCTCGAGGGCTATTCGGGCGTCATCGCCGTGATGTCGTTCAATCCCCAGATCGGGCGCTGGTTCGCGCGCCATGCGCCGGGTATCGTGCGCGGGCTTGTCGTCACCGAGGAGGATCGCCGCGGCCTGCGCGGGCGGATCGGGCGCAGGCTCGCCTTCATGCGCGCGCGGCCGCATTTCCTCGCCTACGACATTCGCGATCTCCCCTCGCGCTTCGCCGCCTGGGCGCGCGGCCGGGGCCTGCCCATCCTGACCTGGACCGTGCGGACGCCGCGCGACGGCGCCACCGCCGAGGTCCACGCCAGCCAGATCATCTACGAGATCCCGCCGCGATGAGCGCCGGCCTCCTCGCCCGCGTCGGCGACGGGGTCGCAAGCTTCGCCGCCGACGACTGGGACCGGCTCGCCGGCGCGGACAATCCGTTCCTCAGCCACGCCTTCCTGGCCGCGCTCGAACAATCGGGCAGCGCCGGCGCCGCCACCGGCTGGCAGCCCGTTCCGATCGCGATCGACGGCCAGGACGGACGTCCGGCAGCAGTCATGCCGGCCTATCTCAAGAGCCACAGCCAGGGCGAATATGTCTTCGACCACGCCTGGGCGGACGCCTATCACCGCGCCGGCGGCGATTATTATCCCAAGCTGCAGATCGCCGTCCCCTTCACGCCGGTGCCCGGGCCGCGGCTTCTGGCGCCCGACCGCGCGTTGGCGCCGGCCTTGATCGGCGCGGCGGAATCGCTGGTGCGCGCCAACGATCTCTCCTCGGCGCACGCCACTTTCCTGTGCGAGGCCGATCTCGACGCCTTCCGCGCCGCCGGCTGGCTGATCCGCGTCGACAGCCAGTTCCACTGGCACAATGAGGGCTTTGCGAGCTTCGAGGATTTCCTCAGCACATTGGCCTCGCGCAAGCGCAAGACCATCCGCAAGGAGCGCGCCGCGGCCCTGGAAGGGCTCACCGTCGAGCATGTGACCGGCGCCGCGATCACCGAGGCGCATTGGGACGCCTTCTGGCATTTCTACCAGGATACCGGCGCGCGCAAATGGGGGCGGCCCTATCTGACGCGCGCCTTCTTCTCGATGCTCGGCGAGCGCATGCCCGACCGTGTCCTGCTCGTCTTCGCCCTGCGCGACGGCACCCCGATCGCGGGCGCGCTCAACATGGTCGGCGCCGACACCCTGTACGGCCGCTATTGGGGCGCGTCGCAGGAAGTGCCGCACCTCCATTTCGAGATCTGCTATTATCAGGCGATCGACATCGCCATCGCGCGCGGTCTGAGGCGCGTCGAAGCCGGCGCCCAGGGCGGACACAAGCTCGCCCGCGGCTACCGCCCGGTCCCCACTTATTCGGCGCATTATCTCGCCCATCCGGGCCTGCGCCGCGCGGTCGCCGACTATCTCGAATCGGAACGCCGTGCGGTGACCGAAGAGATCGAGACGCTGCGCGCCATGGGTCCGTTCCGCAAAGGCTGAACCGCCTGCGTGACCGCTTGCGGCCGCTGCCCTCCGCCTCCTATGTTCCCGCCAAAACAGGGGATGCCGACATGCTGAAATGCCTTTACGCGATCGCTTTGCTGGCCGGAGTGAGCGGGACGGCCCTCGCGGCGCCTGCCGAGGGTCCCACCCGCACGTTCACGGCGCGAGACCTGTTCTCGCTCGAAGTCGCGGCCGACCCGCAGATCAGCCCGGACGGCAGCCGCATCGCCTATGTCCGGCGCTCGGGCGACATCATGACCGACCGGATGCGGCCGACCCTCTGGCTGATCGACGCGCGCACCGGCCAGCAGACGCCGCTCGTCGCCGGGACCGGCGCGCACAGCCAGCCGCGCTGGTCGCCGGACGGCAAGCGGCTCGCTTATGTCTCTTCGGCGGAGGGCGGCCCACCGCAATTGTTCGTGCGCTGGATGGATTCGGGCGAATCGGTCCGCATCACCGGCCTTCCCGATTCTCCGTCGGGAATCGCCTGGTCGCCCGACGGCCGGCAGATCGCCTATTCGATGTTCGTTCCCGACGAGGGGCTGAAGCTCGGCACCACGCCGCCCAAGCCGGAAGGCGCGAAATGGGCGCCGCCGCTCGAGATCCATTCGGCCGTCACCTACCGCACCGACGAGGAAGGCTATCTGAAGCCAGGCTTCACCCAGATCTTCCTAGTCTCGGCCGATGGCGGCGCGGCGCGGCAACTCACCTTCGGCGCGGTCAACAATGGCGGTTCGCTGTCGTGGAGCCCGGACGGGCGCATCCTCTATTTCAGCGGCAACCGCTCGGCGGACTGGGAACGCGAGCCGCTCGACAGCGAAGTCTATGCGTTCGACGTCGCGAGCGGCGGCGTCACCGCCCTCACCGACCGCGACGGACCGGATTCCAGCCCGGTCGTGTCGCCCGACGGCGGCCGCATCGCTTATGTCGGTTTCGACGACAAGCGCCTCGGCTACCAGAATACGGTCCTGTACGTGATGGACCGCAACGGCGCCAACCGCCGCGCGCTGACCGAGTCGCTCGATCGCAGCGTCGGGTCGCCCGTCTGGTCGGCCGACGGCCGATCGATCTACGTCGATTATGACGATCAGGGCACGACCAAGGTCGCGCGGGTTTCGCTCGACGGCTCGATCCGGACGGTGGCCGAAGGGCTCAGCGGCTCTTCGCTCGACCGGCCCTATACCGGCGGATCCTTCTCGGTCGCACGGGACGGCGCACTCGCCGTCACCAGCGGCAGCGCCACCCGCCCTGCCGACGTGGCGTTGGTGCGGGGCGGCGCCAAGCGCGCCTTGACCCGGCTCAACGCCGAACTGCTCGACGGCAAGAGCCTCGGCGAGGTGCGCAAGCTCCAGGCCACCGCCTTCGACAACCGCAAGGTCGATGCCTGGCTGACGCTGCCGCCGAGCCGCGCCGAAGGGCAGCGCGTACCGCTGATCCTCGAAATCCACGGCGGCCCCTTCGCCGCCTACGGGCCGCATTTCTCGACCGACAACCAGCTCTATGCAGCCGCCGGTTACGCGGTGCTGTCGGTGAACCCGCGCGGATCGACCTCCTACGGCGCCGATTTCGCCAACCAGATCCACCACGCTTATCCCGGCCGCGACTATGACGACCTGATGGCGGCGGTCGATCTCGCGATCGCGCAGGGCTTTGTCGATCCCGACCGGCTGTTCGTCACCGGCGGATCGGGCGGCGGCGTGCTCACCTCCTGGATCATCGGCAAAACCGACCGATTCAAGGCCGCGGCGACGCAGAAGCCGGTGATCGACTGGGCGAGCTTCGCGCTCACCGCCGACAACCCCTTCTTCTTCTCGCGCTACTGGTTCGACAAGAAGCCGTGGGAGGACCCGCAAAGCTATTGGAGCCGCTCGCCGCTGTCTCTGGTCGGTAATGTGAAGACGCCGACCCTGGTCGTCGTCGGCAGCGAGGATTATCGCACGCCGGTCAGCGAGGCCGAGCAATATTATACGGCGCTGCAGATCCAAGGCGTGCCCACGGCCTTGGTCAAGGTTCCCGAGGCGAGCCATGGCGGCATCGCAGCCCGCCCGTCGCAGAGCGGCGCCAAGGCCGCCGCCATTCTCGCCTGGTTCGAGAAATATCGCGACGGCATGCCGGCCGCGCGAACCGCCGCCCAATAAGGCTTCGGTTCAGGCAGCGCGGCGACCGGCCGTCGCGCTCAGCCAGGACCGGGCCTGGCGCTGCGCCTCGGCAATCTCCCGCGCCGTCATCTCGTCGGCCACCTCGGCGCGCGCTTCCTGGGCCAGGCGGCTGCCGTTCAGCGCCGCGAGGTTGAACCATTTGTGCGCTTCGACGAGATCGATGTCGGTGCCGCCGCTTCCGGTCGAATAAGCGACGCCAAGTTCGTAGAGGGCGTTGGCATCGCCCTCAGCTGCTTCCGTAAGCCGGCTCTCCATGAGGAAGACGGCGCTCTTTAGGCTTGTTCCCACAACACATGCCCCCTTGTCTGGTCTGACAAGGGCGATGATCCGCCTCATGGTGGAAAGAAATGGTTAACGGCGAAAACGGCCCGCCCGGAGCCTATAAAGCAAGGTTGTCGATCAGCCTCGTCTTGCCGAGTTTCGCGGCGGCGAGCAGCCGCGCCGGGCGGTCGAGGACGGTGAGCGGCTCCAGCGTCTCGGCATCGCACAAAGCGACATAATCGATCGGGCCGAAGCCGGCGCCCGCAAGGTTCTGGCGCGCGTCGTCCAGCGCCTCGGCGACGGCGCGGCCCTCGCGGATCGCCTGTGCCGTCTCCACCAGCACCCGCGGCAGCGTGCGGGCCTGCACCCGCTCCTCGTCCGACAGATAGATATTGCGCGAGGAGAGCGCGAGGCCGTCGGCGTCGCGCTGGGTCGGCACGCCGACCACGTCCAGCGGCAGCAGCAGGTCCCTGGCCATGCGCTGGACGACCGCGAGCTGCTGGTAATCCTTCTCGCCGAACAGGGCGACGTCGGGCCTCACCTGGCTGAACAACGTGTAGACCACCGTCGCGACGCCGTCGAAATGACCGGGGCGAGCCGCGCCGTCCAGGCCTTCGGTGATCCCGCCGACACGGATGCGAGTGGCGTGACCCGGCGGATACATGGTCGCCACGTCCGGCGCCCACAGGATGGCGCAGCCTTCCGCCTCGAGCATCGACGCATCTTCGGCCTCGCGGCGCGGATAAGCGGAGAGATCCTCGTTCGGGCCGAATTGGGTCGGATTGACGAAGATCGACACCACCACATGCTCCGCCCGCCGCTTGGCCTCCCGCACCAGCGCCATGTGACCGGCGTGGAGCGCGCCCATGGTCGGCACGAAGGCGATGCGCCCGCCACCGGCACGGAGGCCGTTAACCTCTTTTTGCAGGGCGTTGATCTCACGGATGATTTGCACGGCCGAATGGCCTCCGATACAGGCAAAGGGAAGGATAAGGGGCGTCTTTGCGAGGGCGCCGGGGCAAGATCAAGAGGGGCAGGCTGAGTATCATGGCAGGCGCAGCGCCGCATTTCATCGTTTTCGCCAATGAGAAGGGCGGCACCGGCAAATCCACGACCGCGGTCCACACCGCCGTGGCACTCGCCGCCGCCGGCCGGCGCGTGGCCGCGATCGACCTCGACACGCGCCAGCGCACGCTCGGCCGCTATCTCGACAACCGTATGGCCACCGTGCGGCGGATGGGCATCGATCTGCCGATGCCGACCTACGAGACGTTCGATCCGGCCAAGGACGACAATCTCGACGCCCAGCTCGACCGGCTCGGCGCCGATGCCGAGATCGTGGTCGTCGATACGCCCGGCCGCGACGATCCCTATGCGCGCCAGGCAATGCTGCGCGCCGACACTCTGGTGACGCCGATCAACGACAGCTTCGTCGATCTCGACCTGATCGGCGAGGTCGATCCGGAAAGCTACAAGATCCGCCGGCCGAGCTTCTACGCCGAACTGGTCTGGAACAGCCGCACCCAGCGCGCCAAGACCACCGGCAACAGCGTCGACTGGGTGCTGCTGCGCAACCGCCTCCAGCATATCGAGGCCAAGAACATGCGCCGGGTCGGCGCCGCCCTCGACGAGCTGTCGCGACGCGTCGGCTTTCGCATCATCCCGGGCCTCGGCGAGCGCGTCATCTATCGCGAACTCTTCCCGAAGGGCCTGACCCTGCTCGATCTCGCCCAGATTGGCGAGGTCGGGATCGCGCATATCGCGGCACGTCAGGAACTGCGCGAAATGATCGCCGGGTTCGCCCTGCCGGACCAAGGCGTCGCGGCGGCGCCGCCGCGTGCCGCCGCTGCGGGCTGATGCCCGTTCTCATCCTGCTGGCCATCGCCGGGCTCGGCTGGGCGTGGTGGACCGGCCGGCTCAAGGGCTACACCTATGAGGACGGCGTCGCCGCCGCGCTCTTCCTGCTCGGCCTGCGCCTGCTGACCACGGGCCGCCCGCTGCCGGGCGCCGTATTGATGTCCGGCGCGATCCTGTGGGCCGCCTATCGCCGCAAGAAATTGTCGGCGACGAACATGAGCGTCGACGAGGCCCGCGCCCTGCTCGGCGTTGGCGAGGATGCCAGCCTGGCCGAGATACGCGACGCGCACCGCCGCCTCATCACCAAAGTGCATCCCGACACAGGCGGGTCGGAAGAGCTGGCCAACCAGGTCAATGTTGCGCGCGACACGCTGATCGCCGAAATGAACCGCAACACGCCTCGCGCGTCTTGAAACCATAACCACCATCGCGGAGCCCAGCATGAGCCATCGTTTCCATCCGACCTCCCTGCGCGAATATGACATACGCGGAATCGTCGGAGAAACGCTGGGCCAGGACGATGCCTATGCGCTCGGCCGCAGCTTCGCGACCCAACTGCGCCATGCCGGCGGCACGCGCGTTGCGGTCGGCCGCGACGGCCGCGCCAGCTCGCTCGCCCTGGAAGCGGCCCTGATCCGCGGCCTCACCGAGAGCGGCGTCGGCGTCGTGCGCGTCGGCCTCGGCCCCACGCCGATGCTCTATTATGCGGCCGCGACGCTGGAAGTGGACGGCGGAATCATGATCACCGGCAGCCATAATCCGGCGCATTACAATGGCTTCAAGATGGTCTTTCAGGACCGTCCTTTCTTCGGCGAAGACATCCAGGCGCTCGGAGCCACCGCGGCCGAGGGCGACTGGCTGGGCGCGGACGAACTCGAGGCCGACGTCACCGACTATGACATCATCGACGCCTATGTCGCGCGGCTACTCAAGAATTTCGACGGCGGCGCCTTCCGCATCGGCTGGGACGCCGGCAACGGCGCGGCCGGCCCGGCGATCGAGAAACTGACCGCCCTCCTCCCCGGCGAACATCATCTGCTCTACACCGACGTCGACAGCGCCTTCCCCAACCACCATCCCGACCCGACCGAGGAGAAGAATCTCGAGGATCTGAAGCGGCTGGTCCGCGACAAGGGGCTCGATTTCGGCGTCGCATTCGACGGCGACGGCGACCGCATCGGCGCCGTGGACGGCCAGGGCCGCGTCGTGTGGGGCGATCAATTGCTGTCGATCCTGGCCGAGCCGGTGCTGGCCGAACTGCCCGGCGCGACGATCATCGCCGACGTCAAGGCATCGCAGGCACTTTACGACCGCATCTCAGAACTTGGCGGCAAGCCTTTGATGTGGAAGACGGGGCATAGCCTCATCAAATCGAAAATGAAGGAGACCGACGCGCCGCTCGCCGGCGAGATGAGCGGCCACATCTTCTTCGCCCACGATTATTACGGCTATGACGATGCGCTCTACGCGGCGGTCCGGCTGATCCGCGCGGTCACCGGCCTGGGCGGATCTTTGACCGCTTTGCGCTCGGCGATGCCGGCGATGGTCAACACGCCCGAGATGCGCTTCCAGGTCGACGAGAGCCGCAAGTTCCCGGTGGTCGAGGAAGTGCTTGCGCGGCTCGAGGCGGACGGCGCCGAGGTCAACCGCACCGACGGCGCCCGGGTCAATACGGCCGACGGCTGGTGGCTGCTGCGCGCCTCCAACACGCAGGACGTGCTGGTCGCGCGGGCGGAGGCGATGAGCCAAGACGGGCTCGACCGGCTGGTTGCCCAGATCGATCGGCAATTGGAGCTGTCAGGGCTGGAGCGGGGCCCGCAGGCCAGCCACTAGGCCGCCGCGGCGCGCGGCGCGCGTTCCTGCAGGAAAGCGGTGACCGAGTCGGCGGGCATCGGCCGCGCGATGTGATAGCCCTGGGCGGTGTCGCAGCCCATTTCGCCCAGCATGGCGAGGCAGGCCTCGTCCTCGATCCCCTCGGCGACGACCTTCATGCCGAGTTCGTGAGCCAAGGCGACAGTGGAGCGGACCATGATCGCGTTGCGGCTGTCGGTCACGATCGTCTGGACGAAGCTCTTGTCGATCTTGAGCTCGGTCGCCGGCAGCTTCTGCAGATAGCCGAGCGACGACTGGCCGGTGCCGTAATCGTCGATCGAGATGCGAACTCCGTGCGAGCGCCAGCTCTCCAGCGCAGCGATTGCGCGCTCCGGCGTGACCATCGCCGCCGACTCGGTCACCTCGATCGTCACCCGCTCGGTTGCGACCGGCTGGCCCTGCAGGATCTGGCCGACCATCTCGATGAATTCGTGATCGGCCAGCAGCGTCGCCGAGACATTGACGGCCACTCCGATCGGGAAACCGTTGCGCTCCCAATGGAGGGCATCGTCCAGCGCCTGCTCGAGCACGTGCGCGGTGAGATCGCGGGCGCGGCCCGCCTCCTCGACGACCGGGATGAAATTGTCCGGCGCGATCGGGCCGCGCTGGGGATGCGCCCAGCGCACCAGCGCCTCGACGCCGATAATCTCCCCCGAGCGGATATCGAGCTTGGGCTGGTAGGCATTCCAGAGCTGGCCCGAGGCCATGGCGGCGTCCATTTCGCCGAGCAGCGAGAGATGCCAGTTGATCTCGTCGCTGCTCGAATCGATGAACCGCTCCCAGCGGGCGCCGCGCTGCGACGCATGCAGCGCCGAGAGCGACGCATTGGCCACCAACTGCTTGGCATCGACATCCTCGCCGGTCGCCAGGCCAAAGGTGAGCGAGACGTCGACCAGACGGCCGCACTCGACCGGCGAGCGCATCAAAGCCGCCAAAGCGTCGAGCCGGTCCTCGAGACTGTCTTCGTCCCCCGGAAGTTCGATCCAGGCGAGGTTCGAGGCATCGGTGCGATAGATTTCATGGCCGCGGTGCGAGAAGCGCAACCGGTCTGCGACGCGCTGCACCAGCAATGCTGCGCCGTCCGGGCCCAGCCCCGAGGCAATGGCCGCGAAGCGGTCGATCCGCGCCACCACGATGTTAGTCGAGTGCCGCGTGCCGGTCGCGATCTCGAGGGCGGCCAGATTGGGCAGGCCGGTCGCCTCGTCGGTCAACGCCTTCTCGAGATAGCCTTCGGCCGCATAAGCCGCAGCGCTGAGCGCGATCGCCAGTGCGAGCGCCAGCAGGGCCGGCGCGATCGGGATCGAGAGCGCGAACCATGATTCGGTCACCAGCGGCAACGCCAGCAAGGCTGCTGCGGTGGCCGTGAACAGGATCACGCGCGCCGGGCGGGCGCGCAGCCGCACGATTGCCGCCACCAAGGCGAGCATGAGCAATACCGGCCCGACCCCGCTCCATTCGTGCGGCACCGGCCCGGCCAGCAGAGTTTCCGCCGCCAGCACCTGGATGACGGCGCCCGGGATGACGCCGTGACGCGGCACGGCATAGCGATCGCCCATCTCGACCGCGGTGGCGCCGATGACGAAGCGCTTTCCGGCAATCTCCGTGGCCGGAACCTTGCCCGCGAGCAGATCGACGACGCTGTGGCGCGGGATCGTGTCGGGATCGATCGAATAGTCGACGCGGAACTGCTGGTCGATCGCGGCATTGCGCTCAGCCACCATGGCGGCCAGCGACGGGCGCGGCACGCCCGCCGTCTCGACGCCAAGCGGCACGTGGCGAACGTAGCCGTCGCGATCCGGAATGACCGTCACGGCCGCGAGAAACGCTTTGTCCGCGAACGGCGCGGCCGGAACGCTGTCGATATAGTCCGCGCTGCCGGCGCCGGCATATTGGCGCATCGTGGGCAGGATGACGGAATTGCCGGCCCGGTCCAGTGCGGCGGCGAGCTTGGCGTCCTCGACAGGGTTGGAGGTCGCCGAAACGTCCACGTCGAACGCGATCGAGCGGGCGCCGCCCTCATGCAGGCGATCGACCAAGGCCGCATGGATCCCGCGCGGCCAGGGCCAGGTGTTGAGCGTCGCCAGGCTGCGGGCATCGATCTCGACGAGATGCACTTCGCCGCTGGCAGCGTGAGAGCGCAGGCCGTCGCGCAGATCGCGCAGATGCTGATCGAGCGCTGCGCCCTGCCCCGTCACCAGCAAGGCGGCAGCGACCATGCCCGCTGCGCCGACGATCGCCTTGCGGCGCCATCGCACGAAAGCCGGGCTGATCTGGGCGAAGCTCAATGACATGTCTGGTCCTGTCTGCCGCCCTCGGTCACGAGGGCGGCCGTGTCGTGGTCGATCACAAGGCGTTCGGGCGCGCCTTCGCCATACCGGCCGCGTCCGTGTCCCTGTTCAGGCCACCGACGTCTCGGACGGGCTGGGTCGTCGTTCCGAACCCGCGGTCCAGTTCACTGAAGCCCTGCTTGCCGGCCTTGTCGTCGCCGCTCCCTTTGCCGGAATTGTCGTCGCCACCTTTGCCGGAGCTGTCGTCGTCGCCCTTGCCAGGCCTGTCGTCGTCGTCGTCGTCGCCACCCTTGCCGGGCCTGTCATCGTCGCCTTGGCTGGGCTTGTCGTCATCGTCGTCGTCGTCACCCTCGTCATCGTCGCCCCGGCCAGGCTTGTCGTCGTCGTCGTCACCCTTGCCCGGCCTGTCATCGGCGCCCGGGCGGGGCTTGTCGTCGTCGTCGTCGTCGTCACCCTCGTCATCGTCGCCCCGGCCAGGCTTGTCGTCGTCGTCATCACCCTTGCCAGGCTTGTCGTCGCCCCCGTTGCCGGGGTTGCCGCTGCCACTTCCAGGGTTACCGGCATTGCCGCCACCGCCGGGGTTGCCGGTGCCGCCACCGTTCCCGGGGCTGTCGCTGCCGCCACCGCTGCCGGGGTTGCCGCTGCCACTTCCAGGGTTACCGGCATTGCCGCCACCGCCGGGGTTGCCCGTGCCGCCACCGTTCCCGGGGCTGTCGCTGCCGCCACCGCTGCCGGGATTGCCGCTGCCGCTTCCAGGGTTACCGCCATTGCCGCCACCGCCGGGGTTGCCGCTGCCGCCACCGTTCCCGGGGTTGTCGCTGCCACTTCCAGGGTTACCGGCATTGCCGCCACCGCCACCGCCGGGGTTGGCGGTGCCGCCACCATTGCCGGGGTTGCCGCTGCCGCCACCATTGCCAGGGTTGCCCGTGCCACTTCCAGGGTTACCGGCATTGCCGCCACCGCCGGGGTTGCCCGTGCCGCCACCGTTGCCGGGGTTGCCGGTGCCGCCGCCGTTGCCGGGGTTGCCGTTGCCGCCACCATTGCCAGGGTTGCCCGTGCCAGGGTTGGCGTTGCCATTATCGCCGGGCGCGGGAGTGGGCTGCGGAGCCGGTGCCGGGTTCGGAGCGGGCGCAGGCGCAGGCGCCGGAGCCGGAGCAGGCGCGGGCCCGGGATTCGGCTGGGGAGCCGGCGCGGGTGCTGGAGCCGGCGCCGGTGCGGGTGCCGGTTGGGGCTCCGGAGCCGGAGCCGGAGCCGGAGCCGGAGCCGGAGCCGGTGCCGGAGCAGGAGCAGGAGCAGGAGCTGGAGCTGGAGCTGGAGCTGGAGCCGGTGCCGGTTGAGGCGCCGGAGCCGGAACCGGCGCGGGTGCCGGTGCGGGCTGCGGTGCCGGCGCGGGCTGCGGCGCCGGCGCGGGCTGCGGCGCCGGCTGCGGGGCCGGCGCCGGTTCGGGCGTCGCCGCCGGTGGCGGCGGCGCCTGCTCGGCCGCGCGCGCAGCCTCGGTAATGTCGGCCGCGGCCAGCTGGATTGTCGCCTCGCCGGCAACGAGGCCGCCGGTCAGGTCGGTGAGGGACTGGGGCGGCTCGCTGACCGGCGCCGAGACGACTGCGCTCACCAGCGGCGGCCCGGCATAGGTAGCCGGCGCCGCGGCCGGCGCCGCGCTGCTGGTGACAGTGCCCGCCTGGGGCGCATTGTCGGAACGGATCGAGCGCGTCGTACCGCCCTCGATCGTCAGGCGATAAAGGTCGCTGGCGCCGACCATGGCGATGTTGCCTGGCGTGACCAGGTCGGCCGCGCCGCCGTCCAACGTGGAGACCTGCACCGCGCCTTCGGTGACCTGCACCGAACTGCCTTCAGGGCCGACCGTAACGGTAAAGGTCGTGCCCTTCACGACGGCGGCGAGATAAGGCGTCTGCACGCCGAAATGCGGCGTCGCCTTCTTGTTGATCTTGAAGACGGCGGTGCCGAAATCCTCGATGATCTGCATGATCTTGTTCGGGGCGGCCGCCTCGGGCACGCGCAGCCGGGTCGTCGGGGAGATCACGACGAATTCCTGGCCGCGCACGATCACGGCGCGGGAGGCGGCACCGGTGACGATGGTCGCACCCGACGCGAGCAGCGCGCCGCGGGTCGCCGCGCGCATCTGCCCTTCGCGACCGAAGCGAACGTCGCCGCTCACTTCGCTGACGCGCCATTCCGGCGTTTCCGCTTGCGCTTCGCTGGCTATGAGAAGGAGGAACGGCGCCAGGCCCGAGATGATCTTCTGCATATTGGGAACTCCCCACAATGGTCCGCGCAACCGCGGCTCTGACTTCCCTTGCTTGCCCGATTACGACCTTCCCGATTGCGAGGGCGTGAAAGAGTGGAGTTAACGGCCGGCTAACGACCTGTCGGATAACGGAAAATTTAGTCTTGCCCGTTATTGGTGGCTCGCAGCGACGAAAAAGGCGGCGAAATGCGCAGCAAGTTCCCGATACCGGTCCAGATCGCTGCCGCCCTGTTCGCGGCAGCGCTGTCGGCACCGTCGCACGCCGCCCAGGACGTGCTCGACCGGACCGATCCGGCCGTGCTGGGCAAGGAATTGAAGGACGAGGAGCCCGGCGAACCGGCGCGCTCGCGGCCGTTGATCGCCGAACAATCGGCTATTTCGCCGGAGAGCGGCGTCGAGACGCTGCTGGTGGGCGCGATACGCATCGAGGGGGCCGTCGCACTGCCGCCCGCCGCCTTTGCGCCCGTCATCGAGACCTATGTGGGACGGACGCTCACCCCGCGTGACCTCAGCGGGCTCGCCTCGGCGGTGGCCAATGTCGCGCGCACGGCGGGCTATGGCCTTGCCACCGCCTGGATCCCACGCCAGCGGGTCGTAAACGGAATCCTGCGCGTCGCCTTGGACGAAGGCCGGATCGACTCGGTCCGAGTCGAGGGCGGCGCGGCGCCGGTCGTCGGCCGCATGCTCGCTCCGCTCGCCAACGGCCGGCCGGTACGAACCGTCGAACTGGAACGGCGACTGCTCCTAGCCGGCGACATTTCCGGACTATCGGTCGGGAAAGCGCGGCTCGAACGCACCGTGGGTCGCAACATCCTCGTCGTCGATGCGAAGCGCGAGCGCGCCGTGGGCCGGGTCGCGCTCGACAATTGGGGCATCCGGAGTGTCGGACCGCTCCGCCTCCAGGGCAGCGTCGACCTGCACGGCGTCGCCGACGGCGCCGATCGGTTGACGCTCGGCGCGGTGGCGACGGTGCCGGATGTGGGGGAATTCCACCTCGTCCGGATCGGCTATGCCGTTCCCGTCGGGACGAACGGGACCGAACTGCGCGTCGATTCCTACGTCGCCCGCTCGGAGCCCGGCGGCGCGATTGCCGACAGTGATTTCGACGGGCGCAGCCTGGAAGCCGCCGTCGCCGTCAGCCACCCGTTCGTGCGCAGCCGCGCCTGGAGCCTGTGGGGCGATCTCGGCTACGCCCTGCGCGACTCGCGCCAATCGCGCGACGACGTGCGCATCCGCGACGACCGCTTCGCCGTGCTGACCGCCAGCGCCTTCGCCAATGCCAAGCTCGGCGACGGCCGGATCCGCGGCCGCGTCGCCCTCGTGCAGGGCGTCGACGCGTTCGATGCGACCGAGCGCGGCGACCCGCTCGCGTCGCGCGCCGACGGCAGCGCCATCTTCTCCAAGCTCGAGGCCTGGGCGCGCCTCAACGCGCCGCTGACGGAACGGCTCAGCCTCCAGGTCGAGGCCCAGGGCCAGGTCGCCTCGCGCCCGCTCCTTTCGAGCGAGGAGATGGGCCTTGGCGGCCGCACCTTCCTGCGCGGCTACGATTATCGCGAGCTTTCGGGCGACAAGGGCGTGGCCGGCTCGGCGGAAATCCGCTTCGACCTCGGCAAGCTCGGCACGGCCGTGCGCTGGGTCCAGCCCTATCTCTATGCCGATGCCGGATCGGTGGGCAATTACCGGGGCGGCGCCGGCGGCGGCACCCTCGCCTCGGCCGGGGGCGGCGTCCGCCTCTGGCTCGGCAGCCGCTTCGAAGCCGGCGTCGAACTCGGCGTGCCGCTCAGCAACGGCGCCTTCGGCCGCGACTGCGATCCGCGCCTGTCGCTGACCTTCGGCGCCCGCCTCTGAAATCTCACCCGCGTTGACGCCGGGCCGCTTTACGTTAAGGGAAAGCGGATGGCCCTGTCCCCGCTTTTCGATCGCCTCCGGCTCCCCGTCATCGGCTCGCCGCTGTTCATCGTCTCCAACCCCGATCTCGTCATCGCCCAGTGCAAGGCGGGGATCGTGGGTTCGTTCCCGGCGCTGAACGCGCGGCCGCAGTCGCAGCTCGACGAATGGCTGCACCGGATCACCGAGGAACTCGCAGCCTGGGACCGCGACCATCCGGACACGCCGGCAGCGCCTTATGCCGTCAACCAGATCGTCCACCGCTCCAATCCGCGGCTGGAGGAGGATGTCGCCACCTGCGCGAAATGGAAGGTGCCGATCGTCATCACCTCGCTCGGCGCGCGCGAAGAACTCAACCACGCGGTCCAGGGCTGGGGCGGGATCACGCTGCACGACATCATCGACGACCGCTTCGCGCGCAAGGCGATCGAGAAAGGCGCCAACGGCCTGATCGCGGTGGCGGCCGGCGCCGGCGGCCATGCCGGGCGGCTGTCGCCCTTCGCCCTGGTGCAGGAAATACGCGAATGGTTCGACGGGCCGCTGGTCCTGTCGGGCGCGATCGCCACCGGCCGCGCCATCCTCTCAGCCCAGGCGATGGGCGCCGACCTCGCTTATATCGGCTCGCCTTTCATCGCGACGCACGAGGCCAATGCCGCGGACGATTACAAGCAGGGCATCGTCGATGGCCGTGCCGGCGACATCGTCTATTCGAGCCTCTTCACCGGCGTCCACGGAAACTATCTGCGCCAGTCGATCGCCGCCGCGGGGCTCGACCCGGACAACCTCCCCGAGGGCGATCTTAGCACGATGGACTTCGGCACGAGCGAGGGCAGCAAATCCAAGGCGTGGCGCGACATCTGGGGTTCGGGCCAGGGCATCGGCGCGGTGAAATCGATCGGCCCGGCCGGCGACTATATCGCGCGCCTGGCCAGCGAATATGCCGAGGCCAAAGCGAGACTCTGCGACAAGATTTCCTAGCAGGATATTGTTTTAAATATGTTTTTCCAGTCGTCCGGTAGCGCCACCGGCCGGCGGATGGTGCGATCGACATAGACGTGGACGAAGCGTCCCTCGGCAGCCGCTTCATTTTCATTCTTAGCAAAGACGCCCAACGCATAGGAAACGCTGGAACTGCCGATGCGCTCGACCGCGAGGCCCACATCCACCGACTCTGGATAAGCGAGCGAACGGGCGTAGCGGCAGCCGGTTTCCACGACGAGGCCGATCGGATCTCCGGCGGCGACATCGAGCAGCCCCTGCTCGATCAGCCAGGCGTTCACCACGGTATCGAACCAGCTGTAATAGACGACATTGTTGACGTGGCCGTAGGCGTCGTTGTCCGACCAGCGCGTCCCGATCTCGCGCCAGACCCTGTAATGCTCGCGGCCCTTCAGCGCCTCGCGGCTCACAGCGCCGCCTCGTAGAGCCGGCGCGCGTCGGCCTGCGTGATCGGGCAGGGATTGTTCACCAGCAGCCGCTCCTGCTTCATCGCCTCGCTGGCCAGCATGTCGAGATCCGAATGCGTGACACCCACCTCCGCCAGGCGCTGCGGAACGCCGGCCGCGCGGCCTAGCTCCGCCAGCCGCTCGACCAGGCCCTGCGCCTGGGCCTGCGTGCCGACCCCGGAGAGCCGCGGTTCGAGCAAGGTGCCGAGCTCCGCATAAGACGTCATGGCGGCAGGCATGTTGTGGCCGAGCACATGGACCAGCATCAGCGCGTTGGAGAGGCCGTGCGGGACATGGAAATGGCCGCCGAGCGGGTAAGCGAGCGCATGCACCCCCGCCACCGGCGCGTTGGCGAAGGCGACGCCGGCGAGATGCGCGCCGAGCAGCATGGCCGAGCGCGCCTCGATATCGTCGGGCTGGTCGCAGGCGCGCAGCAGATTGTCGGCGAGCAACTTCAGCGCCTCGCGGGCGAGCATGTCCGAGACCGGGTTCTTGAGCCGCGCCGAGGTATAGGCCTCGATCGCATGCACCATGGCGTCGATGCCGGTCGCGGCGGTGACGGGGCGCGGCAGGCCGATGGTCAACGCGGGGTCCAGGATCGCCCAGTCGGCGAGCAGGGCCGCGCTGCTGACCCCCCTCTTCTCGCTGCCCCCTATTGTGATGACGGTGACCGGCGTGGCTTCGGATCCGGTGCCGGCGGTGGTCGGCACCAGTGCCAGCGGGAGCCGGACGCCGGTGGCCTTGCCGACGCCCCACAAATCGTCGAGATCGTCGCCGCTGCCCAGCAGGTAGGCGGCGAGCTTGGCGACGTCCATCGGGCTGCCGCCGCCAAAGCCAACTACCGAGCTGCACCCCTCGCCCGCCGCCACTGCCGCCTCGACCGTGGCGCGCGACGGATCAGGCTCCACCGCGTCGAAGACGACCGGCTCGATGCCGGCCTCCCGAAGCGAGTCGAGCGCCGCGTCAGGGAGGCCCAGCGCACGGACCTGGGCATCGGTGACGAACAGGCAGCGCCTTGGCGGCAGCAGCTCCCCCAGCCGGATCGCGGAGCCGGGCGCCGAGATCAGCTTCGGCCCATATTGGAATTCAAAGGCTTTCATGACGCCACGCTAACCGCGCAGGGCGGCGAGGCCAAGGATCAGAGCGAGCGCTCGAGCCGGCTCAGCAGGCTGCGCGCCGGGCTCGGCTGCGGCTCCAGGCCGAAGCTGCCGTCGTCGAGCCGCTTGACCCGTGCATAGAGATCGAGGCTGCCCTGGACGAGCCGGGCTGCCGGCTCGGGCAGTTGCGCGACCACGCCGTCGTCGCTTTCGACCGCCTCCCCCAGCCGGCGCGCCGGGCGCCGCGCCTGCGCCGCGCTCAACTCCCCCGACTCGACCGCGCGCTGGGTGAGCAACCAGGCGATGACGTGCATCAGCCGCGTCGTGACCTTCAGCGACTCGCAGGAAAAGCCGACCCGCACGATCGGATCGAGCGCCATGCGGTCGCCGCGGCCGTCGCGGTCGAAATAAGCGCGCGCCTCGTCGGCCAGCAGCATCGCCTCGACATAGAGCGAGTCGATCAGCTTCGGAGTCATGCGGGCGCGGGCATCGTCGGTGGCCATGCCGTGAAGAATGCCACAGGCGCTCGCCACCGCCTACGAATAAAGAAGGTAAACCAGGTGAGTGCCCGCCGGATCAGGCGATGATATCAGGAACGAGCATGTCCTCGATCGCGCTGATTTCGTCCCGCAGCCGGAGCTTGCGCTTCTTCAGCCGGGCCAGCTGGAGCTGATCGGGATGGGGCGTTTCGAGCAAGGCGGCGATCGCCGAGTCGAGATCGCGGTGCTCGAGCCGGAGCCGAACCAGCCGCGAGGCTGCAGCGATATTGTTGGCGTCCATGATCATTGCCCCGCCACGCTACCCGCACCGCCCCAACTGCGCTATTGATAGATCATCAACCGATCGTCGTACATAGAAGGGAGACTGTCCGATCCGCGGAGACAAAGACCGAAAGCGATGTTCTAAACTAGGGACCAGCACCACCAACCAAGGAGATGGGAATGCAACAGGCGCATATGTCCGCATTGGAAACGAAGCATGCCGGTCTTGACGCACGCATCAACGAAGAAAGTCAGCGCCCCCATCCGGACGACACCCTGTTAGCCCGCCTCAAGAAAGAGAAACTGAGAGTGAAGGAAGCCCTGACCGGGCTTTCCTGAGCGGACGTCAGAGCGGGCGCTGCTGCGGCGGCGCCTGCTTCACAACGGGCCTACGCGCCTTCAGCGGATCAACCTCGTTGTCGAAGTTGACGCCGATCCGCCCTCTTTTTACCCACGCCACCTTGCCGGAGACGGAGCCGATCCCGCGCACCGTCACAACGACCGGTTCACCGGGATTCGCGATATCCAGATAATCGGCCATCAGGCCGATCGCCGAAAGATTGCGGACGCGCAGCGGCTGCAGGTCGCCCTTGGCCTCGCCCGCGCGCTGAATCGTGGCGGACAGGAACAGGCTGTCGCGGGCGGCCGTGCGCCGGGTCTGTCGAGTTGCCGCGCCAGAGGCGGCGGTCGTCTTGTCGGGCACCTTGTGAACCTCCGGACCGCAATGAGAGCGGTCCGGATCGTCCCTAGCACCGAAATCTCGCGATTGGATTAACGCGGCAGCGTCAATCGTCGCGCGAAACGCGCTCCTGCCGCTCATGGCGCTCCTGCGCCTCGACGGTCATGGTCGCGATCGGACGGGCTTCCAGGCGGGCCAGCGAAATCGGCTCGCCGGTCACCTCACAGAAACCATATTCGCCCTGCTCGATACGGCGTAGCGCGGCGTCGATCTTCGAGATAAGCTTGCGCTGGCGGTCGCGGGTGCGCAACTCGATCGACCAGTCGGTCTCGCTCGAGGCGCGGTCGGTGGCATCGGCCTCCTGGATCGGCCCGCTCTTCAGCGAGGCCATCGTGTCGCGGGATTCGCGAACGATCGACTCTTTCCAGTCGAGCAGCTTCTGGCGGAAATAAGCGAGCTGCTCCGGGCTCATGAATTCTTCGTTGGCGCTGGGCTGATAAGCCGCCCCCGAGATCGAATTCTTCTGATATTGCGGGTCGTAAACGTCGTTTAGAGCCGTAGCCATAAACCCCTCCACTCTCTCTCGACCGGCGGAACCCCTCCGGCACCCTAACCTGCGACACCACGCCGCTATTCCTGCGGTTTATACTAGGTGTCAGCCCCAGCGCGCCTATACCTGTGGTCTACGCCCTGCACAAGTCGTTCAGAACGCGGTCGAAAATGCCCCATCATTTCAGCGGGGCCCGTGACATTTTTGTCCGATTGCAAAGCCGGGCGGTCGTGGATCCCCCGGCAGGCGTTCCGACTCGGGCAGCATCGATTCGCCAAAACAGGAATGAGCCTGTTTCCGACGCGCCCCTACGCAATCGGAATCGTTCATCGCTCTTGTCACATTGTCCTCAAGTGGGACGGAAGTCTTCGCAAGACCCTCTCAAGGGCCGTTTTGGGGCCTTAAGATGGTTAACGAGCTTGCGCTCATCCTCCCCTTGCTTCCTTTTCCACCCATCGGCTCACGTAGTCTCGACCGTGACTTGGGTTTCAAGCGTCGGGATTAGCGGGGCGCAGAACAGGGTGCGTGTCATGTCAGTCAAAATGGCTCTAGCGAAACTTTGCGCCTGCGCCGCCGGCGGCGCCATCATCGGTGGCGGCGCCGTCCATGTCAGCGCCAATCCGCCGTCCCGACCTGTCCTCGTCAAGAAGGCCAAGGCGGAGACGGTCCGGACCTACCGGACCCATCGCGTCAAGCGCGCCAAACCGATCAAGGTCGCCAAGACCGAGTGCCGGGTGACGCCGGGCGAAACGGTGACGACTCGCACGATCACCTACGCGCCGCCGCCACCGATGCCGGTTCCCCTGCCCCCGCCCGTCTCGCCTCCGGTCGGCGGCAGCGGCGGCGTGGTCGTGGTCGGCGGAGGCAGCGGCTTCGGCAGCGGCTTCGGCAGCGGGTTCTTCTCCGGCGGTTTCTTCGGCGGCAGCAGCAGCGGCAACGTTATCTTCAGCGCCTCGACCAGCACGTCGAGCGGCGGCAGCTCCACCTCGACCAGCGGCGGATCGACCTCGACCAGCGGCGGATCGACCTCGACGTCGACCGGCGGCATCTCGTCGACCTCCACGTCAAGCTCGAGCGGAAACGTTTCGACCTCTAGCTCAAGCTCGTCCTCGAGTTCCTCGTCCAGTTCGTCGTCGAGCTCGAGTTCGTCGTCGGGCGGATCGACCGGCGGCAAGCCGCCCCACAAACCGCCGCACAAGCCGCCGCACAGCTCGTCGGGATCGAGCGGCAGCAGCGGCAGCAGCGGATCGTCGAGCAGTTCCTCGGGCAGCTCGGGCGGCAGCTCCAGCACCTCAAGCAGCTTCGGCGGCACATCGAGCGGCAGCAGCTCCACGTCGAGCAGCACCAGCTCCAGCTCGTCGACCTCGAGCGGCGGCTCGACCAGCAGCTCCTCGGGCGGAACCGACGTCCCGGCGCCGCCGATGATCATCCTGTTCGGCGCGGCGGCGGCCGCCCTGGTTGCGCGACGCAGGCTCGGTCGCTCGGACGACTGACGCCAAAGTCGCACAAAAAAGGCCGCGTCCTTTTCCCTTCGGACGCGGCCTTTTCCTTGTTTCCAATCCCGCCGGGGCGGGATGCGCCGCGTCTACTGCGCGGTCGCGTCGGCCACCTGGGCTTCGAGCTCGGCGGCTGTCATGCCAATCACCGGCCCGCCTGGGGTCGGCGCGAAGGCGGTGCGGGGAAGCTTCACGGCGCTCTTGCTGAGCTTCACCGTGACATATTCGCCGTCGATCGCTTCGATCGTGCCGACGGTGCCGCCCGCGGTGTCCTTGACGACCGCGCCGACCGTCATCGCCTGCGCCGCCTGCGCCAGCGTCTGCTCCACCGCCGCGTTCACCTCGGCCTGGGTCATGGCCATGATGTAGCCGTCCTCGACCGCCGTGAACGACGATGCGGGGAGCTGCACTTCATGCTTGTCGGTCTTCAGGATCACGTTGGCGCCGTCGACCTTCGCGATCGTGCCGACCGCGCCGCCGGCCGTGTCCGCGACCTTGGCGCCGACCGTCATGGTCTGGGCCAGGGCCGAACCGGGAAGCGCCGCAGCCGCGACCGCGAGCGAGAGGGAAAGGAAAAGCCTGTTACGAACGATCATCATCACTCCTAAGATTGCCGCCCTGTTTACCAAGGGACCCGGCTCTGGTGGCCGGTTTCGGCAAGCCTATTGCGCGATGAGGATTTTTTCAATCTCCTCGACCGGATGGCCGGTAAGGTCCTTGGCGACCTCGGCCGACAGGCGCTTCTCGACTTCCTTGTGATAATGTTTGCGCAGCTCGCCGAGCGTCTTGGGCGGCGCCACCACGATCAGCGAGTCATAGTCGTTGCGCAAGGCGCGTATCCGCAGCGTGTCCGCGGTCTCGGCGGCGAAGCGGTCTTCCTCGAGCGTGTGGTAATCGGTTTCGGAATAAGAGGAGCGCGACGCGCCCACGCTCGCAAAGGCCCGGCCCGGCCCGTCGGTCTTCAACTCGCGATCGGCCGGAGTCTCTTGCACTTCCTTCTTTTCGACGACCAGGTTCGGATATTCGCCATCACCCTCGTTGCGGAAGAACAGGGCCTTCGCGCCGTCTGCGACCATGACCATCGAATTGTGGGGAACCCGCATTTTCATCTCCTTCATGCTTTGCCGACCAACGCGGCGGCGGCGGGGATAGTTGCGGGCGCGGGCCTTGCCTCGCGGCAGGGCGAAGGCCATAGCCGGGCGAATGCGGATCCTGCTCACCAACGACGACGGCGTGAATGCGACCGGCCTAAAGATCCTCGAAAAGATCGCCCGCTTGTTCTCCGACGACATCTGGATCGTCGCTCCGTCCGAGGAGCAATCCGGCGCCGGCCATTCGCTGACGCTCACTTTGCCGGTGCGGCTGCGCAAGCTCGGCGAGCGGCGCTTCTGCGTCACCGGCACGCCGACCGACAGCGTCATGATGGCGATCGCCCACGTGATGAAGGATAACAAGCCGGACCTCGTCCTCTCCGGAGTCAACCGCGGCGCGAACCTCGGCGAGGACGTCACCTATTCGGGCACGGTCTCGGCGGCGATGGAAGGCGCGCTCGCCGGCATCCCCTCGATCGCGCTCAGCCAGAGCTACGCCCGCGAGGGCATGGGCGACACCGTTCCCTTCGCCGCGGCCGAGGCCTGGGCCGAGCGCGTGCTGCGTCCGCTGATCGAGACGCCAATGGCGCCGCGGACCCTGGTCAACGTCAACTTCCCGGCGCTGCCGCCCGACGACGTTCGCGGCATCCGCGTCTGCCAGCAGGGCCTGCGCGATTACGGCCGGCTCCAGCTCGTCCAGCGCACCGACACGCGCGGCTATGATTATTTCTGGTTCGGGCTCGGGCCGATGATCCAGACTCCGGGCCATTCGACCGACCTCGAGACGGTGGCGGACGGCTATGTCGCGGTGACGCCGCTCCATCTCGACCTCACCCACGGCCCGTCGCTGGGCAGGCTGGCGCAGCTCTTCCCCTGATGACGCGGAGGTGGCGGGGCATCGATCATGCAACCCTGCACCGCCAGGGACGCTGGCCCGTCTGGCTCTCGATCAGCTGGCGCGTGCTGCTGGTGGTCGGGCTGATCGGCGTCGCGATCGCCGTCCACTGGTTCGAGCGCGACGGCCTCCACGACAATGCCGACGGCGAGATCAGCTTCCTCGACGTCGTCTATTTCACGATGATCAGCATCACCACAACCGGCTATGGCGACATCGTACCCGTCAGCAACCAGGCGCGCCTGTTCGACGCGCTGATCGTTACCCCGATCCGGGTGTTCGCGGTGCTGATCTTCCTCGGCACCGCCTACAGCTTCGTCTTCAGGCGCACATGGGACAGATGGCGTATGGCCTATATTCAGCGGCACCTTTCGAACCACATCATCGTCGCCGGCTACGGCACCAGCGGATCGGAGGCGGTGGACGAACTGATCGCCCGCGGCGTCGATCCGCGCGAAATCGTCGTGGTCGACTGCGAGACCGAAGCGCTCGAACGCGCCAAGTCGCTCGGCGCCGCGGTGATCGAGGGCGACGCGACACGCGACAAGACGCTGCAGGCGGTCCGCCTCGACGAGGCGCGGGCGCTGATCGTCTCGGCCGGCAGCGACGACACGTCGATCCTGATCACCCTTACCGCCCGGCACTTGGCGCCCCACATCACGATCAGCGTCGCCGTCCGCAACGAGGATAATGAGCTGCTGGCGCGGCAGGCCGGGGCGACCACGGTCATCAACCCGGTGAGCTTCGCCGGACTGCTGCTCGCCGGATCGACCGATGGCGCGCACATCGCCGACTATATCGCCGACCTCGCTTCCACCAACGGCAACGTCCAGCTCGGCGAGCGCGAGGTGCAGCCCGAGGAGCATGGCCAGCCGCTCTCCGCCCTCACCCGCGGCCTCGGCGTGCGCGTCTATCGCGACGGCAAGCCCTACGGCTTCTGGGAACCGGAAGCGAAGGCGCTGCAGCCCGGCGACGTCATCGTCGAGATCCTTCCGACGGCCGAAACCGAGGGTCCCATCGACTGACGGGGGGGGCAAGCGCAGGGCCGCGCACGCTTCCACTAGGAAAATCGCGCCGGCACGCCTATTTGCAGCGCACTCATGGCACTTGAACTCCCCTCCCCGCCCAAGGTCGGCATGGTCTCGCTCGGCTGCCCCAAGGCGCTCGTCGATTCCGAGCGCATCCTCACCAAGCTGCGCTCCGACGGTTATCAGCTCAGTCCGGACTACGACCAGGCCGATGTCGTGCTGGTCAACACCTGCGGATTTCTCGACAGCGCCAAGGAAGAAAGCCTGGCCGCGATCGGCGAGGCCATCGCCGAGAATGGCCGCGTCATCGTCACCGGTTGCATGGGCAAGGAAGCCGACGTCATCCGGGCGCGCTTCCCCCAGGTCCTCGCCGTCACCGGCCCGCACCAATATGAGAGCGTGGTCGGCGCGGTCCACGAAGCCGCGCCGATGCCGCCAAGCGCCTTCCTGAACCTGGTGCCCGAGGGCGGGCTCAAGCTGACGCCGCGCCACTATTCCTATCTGAAGATTTCCGAGGGCTGCAACCACCGCTGCAGCTTCTGCATCATCCCGTCGCTGCGCGGCGACCTCGTCTCGCGCCGGCCCGACGCGATCCTGCGCGAGGCCGAGAAGCTTGTCGCCGCCGGCACCAGGGAATTGCTGGTCATCAGCCAGGACACGTCGGCCTACGGTGTCGACCTGCGCCACGCCGAATGGCCCTGGAAAGGCGCGCCGGTCCGCGCGCACATGACCGACCTCGCCCGCGAGCTCGGCAAATTGGGCGCCTGGGTGCGCCTCCATTACGTCTATCCCTATCCGCACGTCGACAAGGTCATCCCGCTGATGGCCGAGGGGCTGGTGCTCCCCTATCTCGACATCCCGTTCCAGCATGCCGCGCCGTCGGTGCTGAAGGCGATGAAGCGCCCGGCCAACGAAGCCAAGGTGCTGGAGCGCATCCACGGCTGGCGGGCGATCGCCCCCGACATCACCATCCGCTCCTCGTTCGTCGTCGGCTTCCCCGGCGAGACCGAGGCCGATTTCGAGTATCTGCTCGACTGGCTGGACGAAGCCCAGCTCGACCGCGTCGGCGCGTTCCGCTTCGAGCCGGTCCAGGGCGCCACCGCCAACGATCTTCCCGGCGCCGTGCCCGAAGAGGTCAAGGAGGAGCGTTACGCCCGCCTGATGGAGAAGACCGCCGCCATCTCCGCGGCCAAGCTCCAGGCCAAGATCGGCCGCACGATCGACGTCCTCATCGACCTTGCCGATGGCGAAGGCGGCGCGACGGGCCGCTCGAAGGCCGACGCCCCCGAGATCGACGGCGAGGTCCACCTGCGCGACGCGCCCCACCTCAAGCAGGGTGACATCGTCCAGGTCCTGGTCGAGGATGCCGACGAGCACGACCTTTACGGAGTTCCCGTCACCTTATGACCGACCTCAACGCGCTTCTGCAGGCCGACAAGGGCCAGGCCGCTACCCCGCTCCATCTCGTCGACAAGAAGAGCTTCGAGGGCTGGCTCGGCGGCCAGCCCGAGCGGGTGCGGCAGGCGGTAAAGGCGCAGGCGTTCAAGGCCGAGGGCTATCAGTTCGCCACGCTGCCCGGCGAAAAGGGTGACGAATGGTCCGTGGTGCTGGGCGTCGCCAATGTCGACGATCCGAGCGCCTGGTGCCTCGCCAAGGCGGCGGACCTGCTCCCCGAGGGCGCCTATCGCGTCGCCGACCGCAGCCCCGGGCCCGCGGTGCTCGGCTGGCTGCTCGGCCAGTATCGGTTCGAGCGCTACAAGCAGGAGCCGTCGAAAAAGGGACCGCGGATTCTCCTGACCGACGAGCCCGCCCGCATCGACGAGACCGTCTCGATCGCCGAAGCGACCTTCCTCGTCCGCGATCTCGTCAACATTCCCGCCGGGGATCTTGGGCCCGCCGAGCTGCAGAAGGCGGCCGAGGACCTCGCGGCAGACCACGGCGCCAGCGTCGCCACCGTGATTGGTGCGGAGCTCGCAGCCAGCTATCCGATGATCCATGCGGTCGGCGCCGCCGCCACCGCGCAGCGCGCGCCCCGTCTGATCGAACTCGAGTGGGGCGATCCGAAGAATCCGCGCCTGGCGATCGTCGGCAAGGGCGTGGTGTTCGATTCGGGCGGCCTCGACATCAAGATGGCGGCCGGCATGCGGTTGATGAAGAAGGACATGGGCGGCGCGGCCCACGCGCTCGGCCTCGCCCGCCTGATCATGAAGGCGCGCCTCCCGGTCCGGCTGCACCTCCTGATCCCCGCGGTCGAGAATGCGATCTCCGGCGCCGCCTTCCGCCCCGGGGACATATTGAAGAGCCGCAAGGGCCTGACGGTCGAGATCGGCAATACCGATGCCGAAGGCCGCCTGATCCTCGGCGATGCGCTCGCCAAGGCCGCGGAGGGCAATCCCGAACTCATCCTCGACTTCGCAACGCTGACCGGCGCCGCCCGCGTCGCGCTCGGACCCGATCTGCCCGCCATGTTCGCCAATGACGAGGCGCTCGCGAACGAGCTCATGGCGGCCGGCGAGGCTGCGTTCGACCCGATCTGGCGGATGCCGCTCTGGAAGCATTATAACGAGATGCTCGCCTCGGACGTCGCCGACCTCGGCAACGCCACCGACGCGCCGCTGGCCGGCGCCGTGACCGCCGCCTTGTTCCTCCAGCGCTTCGTTCCCGAAAACACCGCCTGGGCCCATTTCGACACCTTTGCGTGGCGCCCGATCGGCAAGCCGGGCCGGCCCAAGGGGGGCGACGCTTTGGGCATGCGCGCGGCCTGGCACATGCTCAAGGGCCGGTACGCGGCGTGACGAACCGGCCGTTTCATCGGCCGAAAAACCCGTAAGGCAACGAAACGAAAGCCGTTCTGCTTGGTTGTAGCTCCGAAACGTGACTCGCGCGAATTCGGAGAAACGACGTGGCAGACCGCGCGCTCAAAAGCTGGATGCAGACGCTCATCGCTTATGTCCGCTCCGGCCAACCAGACCTTACCAACCGCCAGATGGCGTTGATGCTTCTCGTCTACCTAACCCCCGGCCCGCACACGGTACGCGGCCTCGCCAACATACTCGGCGTTTCGAAGCCCGTTATCACGCGCGCCTTGAATACGCTCGGCTCGCTCGGCTATCTCCGCCGCGTGAGAGACGAGGCGGACCGCAGGAACGTCTTCGTGGCCAAGACAACCACAGGGCAGGAATTCCTTGACGGCTTCGAACGCAATATCGAGCATGACGGCGCAGGCAGGAAATCCGGCAAGGAACGCGGCTTCATCCTCCAACCGGGCTGAGACGTTCCGGCTGCTGGGTCCCTCGGCGACGCTGGATCCCCGCATCAATGCGTTTCGCCGCGATCTCGCGGATGTCGCGCTGGCGGGTCGGCTGTTCGCCCCCCATTACGTCCAGCCGATGAAACGGGCCTGTGGCATCCGTCCGGCGATGATCCGCGCCCGGCCCGACCCCGACAGCCCGCCCACGTCGGAACTTCTGCCCGGCGAGGAATTCGCCGTTCTCGAAATTTCCGGTCATTGGGCTTGGGGCTACAGCCGCCACGACCAATATGTCGGCTATGTCGAAGCGATCGAGCTGACCGAGTCCGTGCCGGCGACCCATGTCGTCGCCGCGGCCTCCGCCCCGATCCTCGCCGACGCCGACCTGCACGCGACGCCGCTCGCCACCCTGCCACTGGGCTCGCGCGTGGCCGGCCACGAAAGCCACGGCTTCCTGGCCACCGACAGCGGCTTCATCCCGTTTACCAACATCCGGGCAATCGACGCTTTCGAGCATGACCCCGTCGCCGTGGCGGAGCGCCTCCTCGGCTCGCCCTATCTGCTCGGGGGACGCACCTCGACCGGCATCGATTGCTCGGGCCTCGTCCAAGTCTCGCACGGCCTGTGCGGAATCCGAACGCCGCGCGACAGCGACCAGCAGCGCGCGCTCGGCCAGGCGCTGGCGGACGACGCGGTGCTCCGCCGCGGCGACCTTATCTTCTTCGAAGGCCATGTCGGGATGATGCAGGACGCGGCCCAGCTGATCCACGCTACCGGCCACCATGGCAAGACGGTGAGCGAGCCGCTCGCCGCCGTGGCCGCCCGCACCGCGATCGTCGACCGCCGCCGCCTCTCCTGAGCAGGGCTCCGGGCTAGCGCCTACATCTCGCCGCGCGCGCGGCGGATGGCGAACCATTTACGCACGTTGGCATTATGCTCGGCGAGCGTGTTGGCGAAGACGTGCCCGCCCGTCCCGTCGGCGACGAAATAGAGCGCCTGCGTCGGTTCGGGATCCAGCACGGCGGCAATCGACTCGCGGCCCGGATTGGCGATCGGCCCGATCGGCATGCCGGCCATGGAGTAGGTGTTGTAGCCGTTCTTCGCGCGCAGCTCCGAGCGCAGGATGCGGCGGCCGAGCGGCTTGCCCCGGGTGATCGGATAGATGACGGTCGGATCGGCCTGGAGCGGCATGCCGGTCCTGATCCGGTTCGAATAGACGCCGGCGATCATACGGCGCTCGGACGGCTTGGCCGTCTCCTTCTCGACGATCGAAGCCAGGGTCACGGCATCGTGCTTGCTGGTGACGACCGCATGGGGCTTGCGCTTGGCCCAGAGCGCGTCCAGCTCCTTGGTCATCGCCGCCTGCATGCGCTGCAGAACCGCCGCGCGGGTCTCGCCGCGCTGGTAGCTGTAGCTGTCGGGCAGGACGGTTCCTTCGTCCGGAACCGCGACGTCACCGGTCAGCGTCGGCGCGGCCATCAGCCGCTCGTGGACGAGGATCGAGGGCAGGCCCTCGGGCACCGCGACGAAGCGCTGCAGCGTCTTGCCGCTCTGCAGCAGTCGCAACACTTCCGACGGACTCGCTTTGGCCGGAAACTCATATTCGCCGGCCTGGATCGGCTCGTCGCCGCCCAGCAGTTTCGCCTGCAGCAGGAAGCGATCGGCCGAGCCGAGCACGCCGGCCTGCTCGAGCGTCGCTGCCGCTTTGGCAAGGCTGGAGCCTGGCGCGATCAGCACCGGAACCGGCTTGGCGGCCGGACCGGGACTGGTCCAGCCGCTGAGGAAGAAGCCGCCCACGACCAGCAGCAGGACTGCCAGCAGCAGGCCGAGGGCGACCAACTTCTTCATGCGTCAGACCGCCTGCATCACCAGGCTGGCGTTGGTGCCGCCGAAGCCGAAGCTGTTGTTGACCACCGCGCGGACGCGGCGCTCCTTGGCGACGTGCGGGACGAGGTCGACTCCGACCGTGCCCTCACTCGGATTGTCGAGGTTGAGGGTCGGCGGCACGATCTGGTCGCGCAGCGCGAGGATGCAGAAGATCGCCTCCACCGCGCCGGCGCCGCCGAGCAGGTGGCCGATGGCCGACTTGGTCGAGCTCATCGACAGGTCGCCGACATGGCTGCCGAACAGGCGGCGGACCGCGCCGAGCTCGAGCTCGTCGCCGAGCGGCGTCGAGGTGCCGTGGGCGTTGATATAGTCGATGTCGGCCAGGTCGAGGCCCGAGCGCTTGATCGCGTTCGCCATCGCCCGATAGCCGCCGGCGCCTTCGGGATGCGGGGCGGTGACGTGATAGGCGTCGCCCGACATGCCGTAGCCGACCAGTTCGGCGTAGATTTTCGCGCCGCGCGCCTTGGCGCGCTCATATTCCTCGAGCACGACGACGCCCGCGCCCTCGCCCATGACGAAGCCGTCGCGGTCCTTGTCATAGGGACGCGAGGCACGCTCGGGCTCGTCGTTGAAATTGGTGGAAAGCGCGCGCGCCTGGGCGAAGCCGGCAATACCGAGCGGGCACAAGGCGCTCTCTGCGCCGCCCGCGAGCATCACGTCGGCATCGTCGAGCGCGATCATACGCGCGGCGTCGCCGATCGAGTGCGCGCCGGTCGAGCAGGCGGTGACGACGGCGTGGTTCGGGCCCATCAGGCCGTATTTGATCGAGACCTGGCCCGAGATCAGGTTGATCAGGCGGCCGTGGACGAAATGCGGGCTGACGCGGCGCGGGCCCTTTTCGTGGAGGACGATCGATTCCTTCTCGATGCCGGGAAGGCCGCCGATGCCCGAACCGATCGAGACGCCGGCGCGGTAGCGCTGCTCCTCGGTCATGTCGGTGAGGCCGGCATCCTCGAGCGCCTGGCCGGCGGCGTCGATGCCGTAGATGATGAACGGATCGACCTGGCGCTGGACCTTGTGGTCGACGCGCTTGTTCGGATCGAAGCCATATTCATGCTCTGGCGGCTTAACCTCGCAGGCGACCTGGCAGGCATAATCGGTGGGATCGAAGCGGGTGATCCGGGTCGCGCCGCTCTTGGACGCGATGATGTTCTTCCAGCTCGTCTCGACGCTGGAGCCGAGGGGGGTGACAAGCCCGAGACCGGTGACAACTACGCGGCGCATTCGGAAACTCCTGTGATATTCAGACAAAAACGGCCCCCCGGCCTTGGACGGGGAGCCGCTTTGAAACTACGGCTCGATCACCACCGGGCCGGGGCCGTAGCCATGGGCCTTAGCCCTTGTTCGCCTCGATGTAGTCGATCGCGTCCTTGACCGTCGCGATCTTCTCGGCCGCGTCGTCGGGGATCTCGACGCCGAACTCTTCCTCGAAGGCCATGACCAGCTCGACGATGTCGAGGCTGTCGGCACCGAGGTCGTCGATGAAGCTCGCTTCTTCGGTGACCTTCTCGGCTTCGACGCCCAGATGCTCGACGACAATCTTCTTAACGCGCTCGGCGGTCTCGCTCATATTCTAACCTTCCCTAGGGTTTGTTTGTGTTCGCCCTAGCCGCTCCCAGCGTCCGCTGGCAAGTGGCCGTTCGTATCTGTTCGCGCGTGAGACGCCTTACAACATCGCCATGCCGCCATTCACGTGCAGGGTCTGGCCCGTCACGTAGGCGGCTTCGCGGCTCGCCAGATAAACGACCGCGGCGGCGACGTCCTGGCCCTCGCCCAGCTTACCCGCGGGAATGCGGCCAAGCAAAGCCTCCTTTTGCGCCTCCGGCAGCGCGTCGGTCATCGGCGAGGCGATGAAGCCGGGGGCGATGCAATTGACGGTGATGCCGCGGCTGGCGACTTCCTGCGCGATCGCCTTGGACATGCCGACGAGGCCGGCCTTGGACGCGGCATAATTGGCCTGGCCCGGATTGCCGGTCGCACCGACCACCGAGGTCACCGAGATGATGCGGCCATGCTTGGCACGCATCATCGGCTTCATCGCCGCGCGGGCGAGCCGGAAGGCTGCCTCGAGGTTGATACGGATCACATCGGACCATTCCTCGTCCTTCATCCGCATCGCCAGATTGTCGCGGGTGACGCCGGCATTGTTGACGAGGATGTCGAGCTTGCCGCCCAGCGCCTCGACCGCCTGCGGAACGAGCGCATCGACCGCAGCCGCGTCCGACAGGTTGCACGGCAGGATGACATGGTCCCCGCCAAGCTCCGCCTGCACCTTCTTCAGCGCGTCCTCGCGCGTGCCGGACAAAGCGACGCGCGCACCATGGTCGGCGAGCGCCTTCGCCACCGCGGAACCGATTCCCCCCGAAGCGCCGGTCACCAGCGCGGTCATTCCCGAAAGATCGAACATAACTTTTCTCCTTCTTCCGCTCCCGCTCGCGGGCGGAGAGTTAGATTTCCTTCACCAGCGCTTCGATGTCGTCCATCGAGACGATGCTGGTCGTTTTCGCGTCGGGGGCGATGCGCTTCACCATCGGGGAGAGCACCTTGCCGCCGAATTCGACGAAATGGGTGACGCCGGCCTCCGCCATCGCCGCGACGCTCTCGCGCCAGCGCACCATGCCGGTCACCTGCTCGACCAGCAAAGCCCGGATCTCAGCCGGGTCGGCGGCCGGCGCGGCGGTGACGTTGGCGTAGATTGGCACCAGCGGCGGACGGAGGTCGGCGCCGGCAAGCGCCTCGGCCATCGCGTCGGCGGCGGGCTGCATCAAAGGGCAGTGGAACGGCGCCGAGACCGGCAGCAGCAAGGCGCGCCTGGCGCCCTTGGCCTTGGCGATCTCGAGCGAGCGCTCGACCGCGGCCTTGTGGCCGGAGACGACGACCTGGCTGGGGTCGTTGTCGTTGGCGACCGTGCAGACCTCGCCCTGCGCCGCTTCCGCAGCGACTTCCTGGGCGGCTTCGAGGCCGAGCCCGAGCAGGGCCGCCATCGCCCCCTGCCCGACCGGCACCGCCGCCTGCATCGCGCGGCCGCGCAGCTTCAACAGCCGCGCCGTGGTGGCGAGGTCGAACGCTTCCGCCGCGCACAGGGCCGAATATTCGCCGAGGCTGTGGCCGGCGACGAAGTCGGCATTGTCGAGCGCGATTCCGGACACGCGCAGAGTGGCGAGCGCATTGGCCATGATCGCCGGCTGGGCGTTCTCGGTCAGCGTCAGCTCCTCGATCGGGCCGTCGGCCATCAGCCGCGACAGCTTCTGCCCGAGCGCGTCGTCCACTTCCTCGAACACGGCCCGCGCCACCGCGCTCGCCTCGGCCAGCGCACGACCCATGCCGACCGCCTGGCTCCCCTGTCCGGGGAATATGAATGCGCGCATATTGTCCTCCTGTTGGGGCGGCTGGTAGGCCAAGGCTCCGGCGAAGCGCAAGCCGCCCTTGCTTTTTCCAGCCCGTTCGGCCAATAGCCGCGCATCCGGGGCGGAGAGCACGACTCTTCGGCCCCGGTTTGCATTGATTGAGACGACAGCCGGAGGGGCGTCCGCATGGTGCGGCGTCAGCGATCGGCCAACATGAAGGACGCTACATGCCGCTTTACGAGCATGTTTTTCTCGCGCGTCAGGACCTGGCCCAAGCCCAGGTCGACGCGCTGGCGGAAACCGCCACCAAGATCATCGAGGACAATGGCGGCAAGGTCGTCAAGACCGAGACCTGGGGTCTCCGCAGCCTCGCCTACCGCATCCAGAAGAACCGCAAGGCGCATTACGTCATGCTCGAGATCGACGCCCCGGCGCCGCTCGTCGCGGAACTGGAGCGCCAGACCCAGATCAACGAAGACGTCGTCCGCTACATGACGATCAAGGTCGAAGAGCACGAAGCCGGCCCGTCGGCGATGATGCGCCGCAACGAGCGCGACCGTGACGGCCGCGGCGATCGTGGTGATCGCGGCGACCGTGGCCCGCGTGGTGACCGCGGCGATCGTGGTGACCGCGGCGATCGCGCCCCGCGCGCCGACCGCGCGCAGACCGAAGCTTAAGAGAGGGATTCCAGCAAAATGGCACGCCCGTTTTTCCGCCGCCGCAAAAGCTGCCCCTTCTCCGGCAACGATGCGCCCAAGATCGACTATAAGGACGTCCGCCTCCTCCAGGGCTTCGTCTCCGAGCGCGGCAAGATCGTTCCCAGCCGCATCACCGCCGTTTCGGCCAAGAGGCAGCGCGAGCTCGCCAAGGCGATCAAGCGCGCCCGGCATCTCGGCCTTCTCCCCTACGTCGTGAAATAAGGAGCAGGACCCATGGACGTTATTCTGCTCGAACGTATCGAGAAGCTCGGCCACATCGGCGATGTGGTGAAGGTGAAGAACGGCTACGCCCGTAACTTCCTGCTTCCGAACGGCAAGGCGCTCCGCGCCAACGAAGCCAACCGCAAGGTCTTCGAAGCCAATCGCGCCAAGATCGAGTCCGACAATGCCGCGCGCAAGTCGGTCGCCGAGAAGGAGTCGAAGGACATCGAAGGCGTGACGGTTCAGCTGATCCGCCAGGCTTCGAACACCGGCCAGCTCTACGGCTCGGTTTCGGCCCGCGACCTCGTCGAGGTGCTGGAAGCCGACAAGCACAAGGTCGGCAAGAACCAGATCGTGCTCGACCGTCCGATCAAGGCGATCGGCATGCACGACGTCCGCGTCGCGCTGCACCCGGAGGTCTCAGTGACCATCCGCGTCAACGTCGCACGCTCGCCCGAAGAGGCCGAGCTGCAGGCGCAGGGCGTCGATGTCATGGCCGAGATGTTCGAGAAGGACGAGGCCGGCTTCACCGAAGACTATGACGCCAACGCCGAGCCCGGCACGATCGCTTCGGACGAAGAAGCGCCCGCCGCCGAGGCCGAAGGCGAGACCGAGGAAGCCCAGGGCTAAGCCCGCGCTTTCCGCTCAAACAGGAAAGGCCGCCGTTCCATCCGGGACGGCGGCCTTTTTCTTTGTCCGGATCGCATGTTCCAGATTGCTCCGCTTTGGGGCAGCGGCGGACGGCCGAAAGACAGCTCTCCGCGCCTCTGCTATAAGCATGCGATCGCGCGCCGCTTCGCCTGGAGGTGGATATGGGACGTCTCTGGATCGCCTTGCCCCTGCTTCTTGCCGGCGCGGAGCCGGCCCTGGCCGGAGAACCGGGCTGGGGCTATTACCCGACCTATTCCGGCCGTGCGCCCACGCTGCCGCCGCGATCGTGGGACGACGGCTTCTTCAGCCACAATCGCAGCCGCCTCGAACGCTTCGCCAACTATCGCGGCCCGCGTTTCTATCCGGGAACCGGCCGCGTCGAGGCGGGCAACGGAACGGCGCATTATGTCTACGATCGCTCCTATCCCTACGAATATGATCGCTACGGCGAGGACGGCTACGAGGGCTATGGCGACTATGATGTGGCCGACGACGCTCCCGCCCCGTCCCGCTGCCGGGTGCAATGGACGGAAGGCGGCACGGTGCCGGTGCGGGTCTGCTACGGCGGCTGACGCGGGTCAGCGTATCTCCGACAGCTCGACGCCCTTGGTCTCTTTCGCCAGCAAGGCGCTGAGGCCGCTGATCGCGCAGGCGATGGCCACATAGATGGCGACCGGCAGCGCCGAATCATATTCCCGATAGAGCGCCAGGGCGATGATCGGCGCCAGCGATCCGGCGACGATCGAGGTGAGCTGGTAGGCGATCGACACGCCCGAATACCGGATCCGGGTCGGGAACAGCTCAGTGATGAACGCCGCTTGCGGCCCGTACATCGCGCCGTGGAGGACAAGGCCGACGACGATGGCGAGAATGATCGAGCCATTGTCGCCGCTCTCCAGCAGGCGGAAGAAGACGAACATCCAGAGTGCGAGGCCGATGCCGCCAAAGGCATAGACCGGGCGCCGGCCGATCCGGTCCGACAGCCAGGCGAACAGGGGAATGGCGAAGAACTGCACCGCCGCGCCTACCAGCAGGGCGTTGAGCGCCACGCTGCGCGTCTCCTCCGCCACGTCGACTAGGAAGGTCAGCGAGAATACGGTGAGGATATAATAGGAGATGTTCTCGCCGACGCGGATGCCGGCGCCGAGCAAAACCGCCTTGGGCCGCTCGCGGAACACCTCGATCGCCGGCAGTTTCGGCGGGGTTTTGGCCTGTTCGATCGCTTCCTCGAACATGCGCGGCTCGGCCACCTTGTTGCGGATATACCACCCGACCACCACCAGCAGCGCCGAGAGCAGGAACGGAATGCGCCAGCCCCATGCCAGGAAATCCGCCTCGCTCTGCAGGCCCGCCATCAGCGCCAGCACCGCCGCGGCCAGCAGATTGCCGGCGGGGACGCCCGCCTGCGGCCAGCTCGCCCAGAAGCCGCGCCGCGCCGCGTCGCCATGTTCGGCCGCCATCAGCACCGCGCCGCCCCATTCGCCGCCGACCGCGAACCCCTGCACCAGCCGCAGCGCGATGAGCGCGATCGGCGCCCAAATGCCGATCTGGTTGTAGGTCGGCAGCAGCCCGATCAGCACCGTCGCCACGCCCATCAGGATCAGGCTCAGCATCAGCAGCCGTTTGCGGCCGATCCGATCGCCATAATGGCCGAAGACGATGCCACCGACCGGCCGCGCCAGGAAGCCGAGGGCATAAGTAGCAAAGGCGAGCAAGGTCCCGGTCAGCGGGTCATATTCGGGAAAGAAGAGCTTGTTGAAAACCAGCGCCGCGGCCGAGCCGTAGAGAAAGAAATCATACCATTCGATCGTGGTCCCGATCAGGCTGGCCATCACGACGCGCCGCAGCGGTGTCTTGCTCTCCGTTGCCGCGCGGTCGCTCATGCCCTGCCCCTTCATGTTTTTCCGGCATCCTTAAAGACGGCGCCGGGCGCGACGACAAGAGGCGAAGGGGCTCAGCCGCACCGAAAGCCGCGGATGCGACCGCGGCTGTCCACGTCGATCGTGAGGCGGCTCGTCATATATTCGGACGTGACCGGCTCGCCCGGACGGATCCAGCGCAGCATCGCTGCCCCGCTCAGCGCCTGGGCACGCTTGCCGACCTCAGCCGTGGCCGGCTCGCCGACCAGTGCCCGCACCCGCTCCACGTCGCACCGGTCGGCATCGATCGCCGCGGCCGGCGCGCGCTCCGGCGGCGCGGCCGGCGCGGCGCAGCCGGCGACACTCAGTAACAGCCAGCTCGCCGCCCGTGCCACCATGATAGTCTCCATAAAAAATGGGCCTGCGAAAGCATCGCGCTTCCGCAGGCCCCAATCCCCTCCGGATCAGAAGCGGATCGTGAAATCCGCCATCGCGCGGTCATCGCGATAGTCGGTGCGGCCGAGGCTGGTCTCGAGCCCGGCGCCGAACTCGAGCTTGCCCCTGGTCAGCTTGAGGCCACCCTTGAGCTCGGCCCAATTGCTGTCGCCGCCGGCGATCGGCAGAGCGAAGGCATGATCCGGCGCATCGGCGAAGCGCACGGTCATGCCGTCATGGCCGCCGGACAGGTTCTGGACCAGATCGGCCTGCAGCTGCGGAGCGAAGGTCCAGCCGCCGAGCCTGGTCGAGCCGGACAGCTTGGCGCCGATCCGGGCGTCGAGCTGCTGCACCTTCAAATCGTCGAGCTGGAGCGCCGCGGCCCCGCCGGTCTCGCGATAGCCGCTGAGCGCGTAGGACGAATAGCCGACCGCCACGCGCGGCGTCACCATCAGCCCGTTGCCGAGGCCGAGATTGACCCCGGTCTCCGCCATCGCGCTGTAACGCGACGCCTTGGTCGCACCGGTCAGGTCGAACACGGCGTCGCCCGTGCTGGCATGGCGGTCGAGGCTGGCGCGGCTGTTCTCCGCAGCGGCAAGGCCGGCGACATAGAAGCCGTCGCCGAGCCGGTAGGAGCCGTAGACCGCGACCTGGCTCGATTTGGCCTCTGCCCGGTCATAGACGCTGCCTTGTGCGGAGTAACCGCTGGCATAGCCGAAGGCGGTGCCCAAAGTGGCGGCGTCGCCGACCGCCATTTCGAGACCCATGCCGATATGCCAGCTGCGCTGGCCGGCGCGGAATGCGGCGCGGCTGCCGTCCAGAGTCGCGGCGTTGGTGCGGATGCCGCCGGCGATGAAGCCCGACATGCCCGGCGGCAGCGCGCCCATCGTGCGCGTGGTCGGGATGATGCCGAGGCCCTGCTGCGCTGCCTGATCGACCGTGCCCGCGCTGAGCGCCATCAGCATCTCCGGGTTGCCGACGACGCTCATCTTGCCGCGCGCCCTGTCGGTGCCGAGCATCGACAGGCGGTCGCCGATCGTGGTCAGCATCACCCGGCTCTGCTCGTCCTGGAGCGCCCTTGCCTCGCCCGCCACGCGCGGCGCGAACCCGCTCAGCGTGTTGGCGAGATTGGTGCCGTCCATCCAGTCGACCGAGCCGTACAGGCCGTAGAGCGTGTCGTAGGATGTGAGGCGCAGCTGATCGAGCGCCGTGGCGAAGGCCATGGCGATCGGATTGCCGCCGGTGATGTGGTTCGCCAGGCTGCCCGAACGGAAGGTGGCGGTGACGCTGTTCGGCCCATAGGTCAGCTCGGGGCGCAGCACGCCCTGGAAGCCGTATATGGCGCCGAACGTGCCGCCGACGCCGCCGGAGGCGGTAGCGATGACGGCGCTGTCGCCATGTTTGGGGGCCGCGCCGATCTTGTTCATCACCAGATTGCCGTCGGACAGGACGAGCGCGCCGCCCACGGCGAGCTGGTCGGCCGAGCCGCGCGTGACATCAATCAGCAGGCCCGAGGCCGAGGCCAGGATCGTGTCGGCATTGACGTTCAAGGTGCCGATCGCCGCGCCCGCCGGCGCGACAACGCCGCCGACCACCGTCAGGAAATCGGCGTTGATCGTGCCCTTGCCCGAAAGCAGGCCGCTGACGACCAGCATCTCGTTCGTGTTGAGCGCGCCGTCGATGCGGGTCCAGCCGGAGCCCTGGGTGAATTCGGCCCACGTATTGAGCGTGCCGGTCGCGCCGATCGCCAGCACCGCGAGCGGGTTGTCGACCGTCATCATGTCGATCGTCGCGGCCTGGTTGAGCGTCGTGATGCCGGGGCGGCTCAGCGTCACGTCATAATAACGGGCTTTCTTGTAGAGGGCGGAATTGGCGCTGTTCACCGGCTCGACATTGTTGGGCACGAAATTGGTCGAGCCCGGGCCGCCGGCGGTGACGATCGGCGTGCCGGTGCCCGCGGGGGCGCCGGGGCCGTCGAACGTGGTGCAGTCCGCCTCCAGGAAGCAGAGCGTGCCGAACTTGTCGACCGCGCCGTCGGCGCCGCCCTGATGCGAATCCGGCACGCCGTTCAGCAGTTCGCCGTCCGGCCCGATGATCCCGTAATTGGGATCCATGTCCTGGACCCAGTGATTGGGATCGAACCAGTCGCCGATGCCCGCCTTGGCCGACGCATAAACGTAGGGATTGTTCTGGACGATATCCTCCCAGAACTGGAACAGGGGCGGATAGACGTTGAACTGGCCGTAGGTGGAGATGCCGCCGTTGAACGACCAGCTGCCCGTCAGGACCCCGACCACCACCGGCTTGTCGAACCTCTGGTCGACGATCAGCGGGCCGCCGGAATCGCCGCCCGCGGTCGCGCCCTCATTGGCGAGGGTGATGCCGCCGAGACCGTTGAAATCATAATAGCCGTTGTTGCGGCCGCCCGGGGGGGCGGTGTTGGTGAAGAAATTGGCCGGCAGATTGTCCGGATCGTGGTCGGGATCGTCGAAATCCAGCCAGTAGATCGCATGCTGGTGCGCCGCATAAGCGGTGTTGCCGGGATCGATCGCCGGGCTGTCGACCCAGTCATTGTTGGTCATCAGCGCGTCGATCATGTTCTCGGCGGAGCGCCGGCGATAGTCGATGCCGGCGAGGTTGCCGAGGCCGGACAGGCCGACGCCGGCGCCGCCATAGCCGGTGACGATGGCGTGGGTCGGGCCGTCGAGCGGCGAGAACAGCAGGGTCCAGGTCGGGATGTCCTTGACGTGGGTGTCGAGCGTCACCAGCGCGATATCCTGGTTGGCGAACTCGCCGCCGCCGCCGAGCGCGACCGGCTGCGCGCCGGTGCCGTACCAGACCTGGTTGGCGTTATAGATGTGGCGCGACGTGACCGTCTGGAAATTAGAGTCGCGCCACGTCTCGTACGGTCCCTTCTGCCCGGCCGGGCAGGTGAAGGGCAGCCCGCTGGCGTTGAAGCAGTTGCGGTTCAGCGACTCGAAGCCGAAGCTCAGCGGAATGCCCTGCGAGTTGAGCGGGGCGCCGCCCGTGCCGAAATTGCCGCTGACGCCGCCGCCCGAGCCGGTGTTGCTACCGTAACGGTGGGTCGGATTGTTGTAGAGGCAGTGCGCCGCCGTGATGACAGTGCGGGCATTGATCAACGAGCCGCTGCACAGGCTCAGGCCCGCCGTGGTCGGCCCGGTCTGGATGAACGCGATCTGCTGGCCGACGCCGTTGATCGAGCCGGCCGGATCGAGCACCTGCGGGGAATTGGAATAGACCGAGCCATTGCCCGGCGCGTTGATCCCGGGCAGCGCGCTCGGCGGACCGAGCGGCACTTCGTGATTGGCGACGATGTCGAGCGTCGCCGTCGGTATGGAGGCGCTGGGCCCGTTCTGCGCAAAGGCCGCGCCGCCCGCCATCATCGAAGCCGTCGAGGCCGCCGCCAGCAGCGACCGCCGCAGAATCACCAATCCCGCTGATTTCATCGCAAATGCTCCCCTGCACCGACCGACGAATGTCGAGTCGTGTCCGAGCACGAGGCGCGATCTTTGACGCTAACGGAGGAAATGACCGAGTCACCCCACCCGCTCCGACTTGAAAGCTATACGTTTGGAGCCGCATGTAAAGATCGCTTTTACTATCTTTACCTAGTCCTCGACTAACTATGCCTGGGGCTCACCTGACACTTCGTAGGTTATATCGAACGGTTTACTTCGCTCGACGAAAATGCGCGGCCGAGACGAACGCCGCTTGTTGCGCGACAGGGCTGCCGGTCGCCCGCTATCCCGTCTCCATCGCTTAGCGGCTGCGGGCACCCCCGCCTCCGGCCAGACAGCTTGCATCGCCGCGCGGAGAGCCGCGGCCCGATCCAGTCCGATGGAGACGAAGATGCGATTCAGCGCAGGCCGGCACATGCCCGGCGCAATGGCTTCCCTGGTCCTGCTCTCGGTGGGCGTGCTCGGGACGGGCGCCTCCGCCGGCCCCGTTCCCACGGTCGCCCCCGAAGCGGCGCCTGCGCCCGTCCGGGCCATGCACCTTTGGTCGGCCGACGCCCTCCGGGAACTCGCCGACGAAGTGCGCGCGGCCGAGCGCGAAGGGCTCGACAGCGCGGCCTATGACCTGCCCGCCCTCGACGCCGCCATCGTCCGCGGGGAAAGCGCCGACACCGACCGAATCGCCACCGCCGCCGCACTGGCGCTGGCGCGCGATTATTTGCAGGGACGGGTCGCCGACCGCAGCCGGTTCGGCTGGCATATCGAGCGCGGCGAGGATGGCGGCAGCCTCGCCGCCGGCCTGCAGGGCGCCGTCCGCGACGGCCGCGTCCAGCCTTGGCTGCGCAGCCTGCTGCCGTCCGACCCGCGCTACGCCGCGCTGCGCGCCGCTTATGCCGGCGAGAGCGACCCGACGATGCGCGATCGGCTGCGCGCCAATCTCGAACGCTGGCGCTGGATGCCGCGGCGGCTGGGCGACGACCATATCTATGTCAACGTGCCGAGCTACACGCTGGACCTGGTCGAGGACGGCAAGCCGGTCACTTCCTATACGGTCGTGGTCGGCGCGCCCAAGACGCCGACGCCGCAGATTGCGAGCCACGCCCGGGCACTGGTCGTCAATCCGTGGTGGAACGTGCCGCGCAGCATCGCCGGCAGCATTCGCCCCGGTGCCGGCAAGGGCTATGTCTTTTCGGGCGGCGCGGTGCGCCAGCGTCCCGGCCCCGGCAATGCGCTCGGCAAGGTCAAGATCGACATGCCCAACCCGCACGCCATCTACCTCCACGATACGCCGTCCAAGCACCTGTTCGGCGAAAGCTCGCGCGCGTTCAGCCACGGCTGCATCCGGGTGAAGGACGTCGAACGGCTCGCCGCCGAGCTGGCCGAGCGCGACGCCGGCGATGCCGATGCCGTCCGCCAGGCGCTGGCAGGCTCCGCCACCCGCACGCTCGCCTTGCCCAAGGCGCGCCCGGTCTATCTGGTCTATTTCACGCTCGACGCCGCGCCGGACGGGGCGATCGTCCGCTACGAGGACCCCTATGGGCGCGACGCCAAGCTGATCGCCAGCCTCGACCGCCCGGTGCGCTACGCCGCGCGCGCGGCCGCGGCTGCAACGGCAACCGGATCGTGAGCGAAAACGTTGGGACAGCGGAAAATCTTGCGTTAGGCTGAGGCTGCCGGGTCGCCCGGTGCCGCCATCGGAGGTGAGAATGCCGTTCAGCGTCGGCAGAGCTGCGGAGAAGCTTGCGCTTTTCGGCCTGTCGACGGGGGTCGCCATCTTCCTCACCACGGCGACGATGCCGCCCGGCCCGATCCTGCCGGACGGCGCCGCTCGCGCCGCCGCCGAGGCGCCACCGCCTTTCTGGTCCGCCGACGCGTTGCGCGATCTCCACGCAGAACTGAATGCTGCGGCCGGGGAAGGCCTCGATCCGGCGGACTACGGGCCCGAGACCCTGGCCGCGCTGGCGCTCAGCGGCGACCGCGCCCGCACCGACGATGCCGCGACGGCGGCCGCGCTGCGGCTCGCGCGCGATTATGCGTTCGGTCGCGTCGATCCGGCCCGCTTCGACTGGCATATCGAGCGCTACGGCCCCGACGCCGAGACGCTCGCCTATGGGCTCGAGGCCGCCGTCCGTGCCAATCGGGTGCGGGACTGGCTGCGGGGCCTGCTGCCGTCCGACGAACGATATGCCGCCCTGCGCGCGGCCTATGCCGATGCGGAGGCCCCTGCGACGCGCGACCGCCTGCGCGCCAATCTGGAGCGCTGGCGCTGGATGCCGCGCGAGATCGGCTCCGATTATGTGTTAGTCAACGTCCCGGCCTATCGGCTGCAATTGTTCGAGGACGGAACGCCGGTCGCCGCCCACGACGTGATCGTCGGCAAGCCCTCCACGCCGACGCCGCAGATCGCGGTCCCTGCCCTCTCGCTGGTGGTCAATCCATGGTGGAGCGTGCCGCCGAGCATCGCCCGCCGCATGGGCCGCAGCGCGAGCGGTTTTGATTATTCGGGCGGGGTGTTTCGCCAGCCGCCCGGGCCGCGCAACGCGCTCGGCAAGATCAAGCTCGACATGCCCAACCCGCAGCTCATCTATCTGCACGACACGCCTGCCAAGGGCCTGTTCGCGGCCTCCACCCGCACGTTCAGCAACGGCTGCATCAGGGTCAAGGACATGGACGAACTCGCAGCCGACCTGCTCGAGTTGGACGGATCGAGCCCGTCGCGGCTGCGTCGCGCGATGGCCGGGTGGGCGACCCGCACCGTCGCCCTCGAGCGTTTCCGGCCGGTCTATCTCGTCTATTTCACGGCCGAAGCAGACGCCGACGGCCGGCTCACCCTGCACGCCGATCCCTACGGCCGCGACGCGCGCCTGATCGCCAGCCTCAATAAGCTGCGAACGGCCTGAAGCGACCGATCAATAGCCCATCAGGGCCAGCACCTCGCGGCGACTACGCTCGTCGTTGCGGAACACGCCCATCATCCGGCTGGTGGTCATCATCACGCCGGGCGTATGGACGCCACGCGCGGTCATGCAGGCGTGGCTCGCCTCGATCACGACGGCCACGCCGTGCGGCTTCAAATGCTCCCAGATCGCGTCCGCCACCTGCGCGGTCAGCCGCTCCTGAACCTGCAGGCGCCGCGCGAAGCCGTGCAGCACCCGCGCCAGCTTGGAGATGCCGACGACGCGGTCGCTCGGCAGATAGGCGATCGCCGCCTTGCCGATAATCGGCGCCATGTGATGCTCGCAATGCGACTGGAACGGTATGTCCCGGAGCAAAACGATCTCGTCATAACCGCCGACCTCCTCGAAGGTGCGGTCGAGATGGTGCGCCGGATCCTCCCGATAGCCACGGGCATATTCGCGCCACGCGCGGGCTACCCGAGCCGGCGTTTCGAGCAGGCCTTCGCGCGACGGATCGTCGCCGGCCCAGCGGATCAGGGTCCGCACAGCCTCCTGCACGTCGTCGGGCACCGAAACCTTCGGGGAGGGGCGGACCAGATCGCCGTCGCTGGGCTCATCGGCTCCGTTCATCATTCTTCCCCGTTGCTCAAGACAAATGGTGACCCCGACAGGATTCGAACCTGTGGCCTACTGATTAGGAATCAGTTGCTCTATCCTGCTGAGCTACGGGGCCGACCGAGGGCGTGGTTAGGCCGGGCGCGGCGCTCGGTCAATTCTCCTGCCCCGGCTCGACCACCGGGAATGGCAGCGGCGCGACGGTGATTCCTTCCTCGATCAGACTCTGCGTCTGCTGGGGCGTGGCGCGGCCGTGGATGGAGCGGGCGTCGGCCTCGCCGAGATGGATCGCGCGGGCTTCGTCGGCGAAGCGGTCGCCGACAAAGTCCGAGGTTTCGAGCATCTTGCGCTGGGCGACGGCCAGCGCGGCCAGCATCGTCTTCATCTTGGCCGGATCGGCGCTCATCACCGAAGCGGCGGACGACGCATCGCCCCCGCGATTGCCCTTGGCCGCGACATTGGGCGCCATCACGGCCTTCTCGACCTCGGGATCGCCGCACATCGGACATTCCACGAGCCAGCGCCGGCGCTGGTCCTCATAATCCTCGGTCGAGCCGAACCACGCCTCGAAGACGTGACCCTTGCTCAGGCATTTCAAGTCAAAGACGATCATGGCATCAATTCGGGTTCGCCGATCGGCCGGCGGTGAGCGATGGCAGGGAGGCGACGGCGCACCTCGTCCACCTGGGCGACGTCCACGTCGGCGAAGCCCACTCCGGGCTCGCTTCCCATGTCGAGCAGCACCTTACCCCATGGATCGACGACGAGCGAGTGGCCGAACGTGTCGCGGCCGTCCTCGTGGCGTCCGGCCTGGGCGGCGGCGACCACGAACGCGCCCGCCTCGATCGCGCGGGCGCGGAGCAGGACATGCCAATGGGCCTGCCCGGTCGGCACGGTAAAGGCCGCCGGAATGGCCAGGATGGTCGCGCCGGCCCCGGTCAGCGCGCGATACAGATCGGGAAAGCGAAGATCGTAGCAGATCGAGAGGCCGAGCCTTCCGAGCGGCGTCTCCGCCACCACCGCGCGCTCGCCGCCGGCATAGGAAGCGGATTCGCGCCAGCTCTCGCCGGTCGGGAGATCGACGTCGAACAGATGGATCTTGTCGTAGCGGGCGCGGATTGCGCCGTTGGAATCGATCAGGAAGCCGCGGTTGACGAGCCGCCCATCGCCGCGCTCGCCCTTCAGCGCCAGCGAGCCGATATGGACCCAGAGACCGGTTCGGGCGGCGGCTTCGCGCACCGCCGCGAGCACGGGATCCTGCGCCTCGTCGGAGAGATGCGCCGCGGCTCGATCGCGGTCGCGGTCGAGCAGCCCGCTCATCTCGGGCGTGAACAGGATCGTCGCGCCGCCCGCCGCAGCTTCCTCCACGGCAGCCACGAGCGTGACCGCATTGGCGACCGGATCGATCCCGGTCCGGGCCTGATGGACGGCGATCCGCATCAGGCGGTCAGCAGTGCGTCGAGCTTTCCCATCCGATCGAGCGAGGCCAGATCGTCCGAGCCGCCGACATGGTGGTCGTCGATGAAGATCTGCGGCACCGTGGTCTTGCCCTGGGCGCGCTGGATCATCGCCGCGCGCTTCTCCTGGTCGCTGGCGATGTCGATCTCTTCATAATCGACGCCCTTGCTCTCGAGCAGCGCCTTGGCGCGGGCGCAATAAGGGCAGAAGGGCTTGGTGTAGATTTCGACGCGCGGCATGGTGGCTCCTGTTGCGAGGCGTGCGGCCCGACTGGCGGGTCAGCGCCGTCTTTGTCAATCACTGCCGCCGACAACTCGCGCCCAGCACAGAATGTTCACCGCGCTCGCCCCGGCGCGCTTCAGCGCCCGGGCGCAGCCATTGGCGGTGGCGCCGGTCGTATAGACGTCGTCGACCAGCACGATTCTACGGCCGCGCAGGACGGGCTTCATCCTGTTGTCGACCCGAAATGCGCCGCGCACGGCGAGCGCGCGCTGCGAGCGATTGAGGCCGCGCAGCGACGGCGTCGCTTTCGCGCGGGTCAGGAGGTCGAGGCGCGTCTCCAGTCCGGTCCCCCGGCCCAGCGCTGAAACGATCAGGGCCGATTGATTGTAGCCGCGCTTCCAGATTCGCCAGCGGTGCAGCGGCACCGGCGCGAGGATCGCGTCGGCCGACGGATCGAGATGGCGGCGCATGAAGTGCGCGAGCGTCAGGGCGACGCCTGGCCGGCCGGCATATTTGAGCTTCAGCGCGACGTTGCGGGCAATCTCGCCATAAGCCACCGCAGCGCGAAGGCTGTCGAACGCCGGCGGGCTCGCCAGGCAGGCACCGCATTCGACGCCGGCGCCGCGATCATAGTCGAACGGCAGGCCGCAGCGCGCGCAACAGGGCTCGCCCAGAAAGTGGAGTTTCTGCCAGCAGGCGAGGCAGAAGCGGTGCTCGTCCTCGGTCACTTCGCCGCAGCCCGGGCAGCGCGGCGGCAGCGCGAAATCGACAATCTGTCGGATGGCGGCGCGCGCCGCCCCGGCCGGCAACAGCATGCCAGCCCTTGTCTGCCTGAAGGCGCGGCGCCACAAGGCCCGCAATGACCGAGGACAAGCCTTTCGACCGCCAGCTGCGCCGGCGCCGCCGCGACCGTGCCGCCGGCCGGTTCGCCGCGGCGGACTATCTCCACCGCCTCGCCGCCGAGGAACTGCTCGCCCGGCTCGACTGGGTGAAACGCGATTTCCACGAGGCGCTCGCGCTCGGCTGCGCGGGCCAATTCGTATCGGAACGGCTGCGCGAGCGCGGCCTCAACGTGACGACGGCGGACTCGGGCGCGGCGTTCGCGCGCACGGCGGGCGGCGTCCAGTGCGACGAAGACCGCCTTCCCTTCGCGGACGGCGCCTTCGACCTGATCCTTTCGGTCGGAAGCCTCGACTCGGTCAACGATCTGCCCGGCGCGCTCACCCTGATCCGGCGCGCGCTGAGGCCCGACGGGCTGTTCCTCGCCGCCTTCGCCGGCGCGGGCAGCCTGCCGCGGCTGCGCAGCGCCATGGCGGCGGCGGACGCGGCCGAGACCGGCGGCGCCTCGGCCCGGATCCATCCGCAGATCGACGTGCGCGCGGCGGGCGACCTGCTGATGCGTGCCGACTTCGCTCTGCCGGTGGTCGACAGCGAGCCGGTCACGGTGCGCTTCGCCGACCTCGGCAAGCTCCTGGCGGATCTGCGCGCGATGGGCGCGACCAACATCCTGCAGACGCGCGACCGCCGCCCGCTCGGCCGGCTCGGGCTGGCGGCGGCTTATGCCGATTTCGCCGCCCAGGCCGACGCCGACGGCAAGACACCGGAGCGGTTCGACATACTCTATCTGATCGGCTGGGCGCCCTCGCCCGACCAGCCGCGGCCGGCACAGCGCGGCAGCGCCACCGCCTCGCTCGCCGCGACCCTGAAGGCGCCGCGCTAGATCAACGCGTCGAGCAAGGCGATCAGCGGCTTGTCGGCCGGCGGCATTTCGAGCGCGAACATCTGGTTGGGGCGCACCCATTTGAGCGCGGTCGCATCGAGCGGCTGCGGCTGGCCGCGCCACTTGCGGCAGACGTAGAGCAGGAGCAGCAGATGCCGGCCCGAGAGATCGGCGCTGGCGAAGGTCGCGGGGGCGATGCAGGCCTCGTCGGTCTCGATGCCGAGCTCCTCGGCCAGCTCGCGGATCAAAGCCGCCTCCGGCCTCTCGCCGGGCTCGACCTTGCCGCCCGGGAATTCCCAGAGGCCTTCCATATGGCGTCCGGGCGCGCGCTGCTGGAGCAGGACGCGTCCATCTGCGTCCACCAAGGCCGCCGCGACTACGACGATCGTCTCTCTCATTGCCAACCCGGCTGCTCCACTAGGAATTTGTTAACGGCGTTCGGATATCCAGATGCCTGAGGAATTCCACCCTTTTATCGTGGGGACGAAATGGTGCGCCGGATCTGCAAGCTTCTCAGTGACATCCGCGGCGCAACGGCCATCGAATATGGCCTCATCGTTTCCCTGATCGTGATCGCCATCATCGGCGCCCTCGTCCAGGTCGCCGGCACGACCGTCGGCATCTGGAGCGACGTCTCGGCCAACGTCACCGAGTCCAGCGGTACGGCCCGAGGCACGGATTAAAGGTTTGGAAACTTCCGCCGCTTAATCTTCGAAAGGTTCGCTCCGCTGATCCAGAACGGGGGAGTGATCTGGAAGTGTGGACTTCCACTCTGTTGGAACAGGAGACCGGACATGAAATTCATCAACAAGCTCTTCAAGAACGAAAAGGGCGCGACCGCCATTGAATACGGCCTGATCGCTGCTCTGATCGCCGTCGCCGCCATCACCGCGATGTCGGGCCTCGGCAACACCCTTGAGACCACCTTCGACACCGTCAACACCAGCATGGCTGCGGGTTCGACGACGACCCCGTAAGCGACGGCTTACTTGAACTCGAGCGGGCGGCGAAACCAGGTTTCGCCGCCCGTTTTCGATTCCTAGCGCGTGCCGTAGACGACCAGTTTCACCTTCTGTCCGGGCGTGAGCCTGCTGTTCGCCGCCAGCGAGTTCAGCGCCAGGAAGCGCTCCATCTGGTAATTGCCATAGGCCATGCGGCCGGCCAGCGACTGCACGGTGTCGCCCGACCGCACCGTCACCACATCGATCACGCGCGGACGGATCGCCGCCGCCTCGTTCGCCGACATCCGCGTCAGCGAATTGATCATTCCGCTAAACGGCCCGATGCCGGTACCGGCGCGCGTCATCATCGCGAAATGATACATTCGACCTGAATCGAACTGATAGGCGAACACGGTGAGGTCCACCTGGCCCTGCTGGGTGTTGACCCGCGCCGTGCTGTAGGCAGCGGGGATGCCGTTGATCGTGGTGCTGCGCGGCTGCGGCACATTGACCTGGGCCTGGCCGGCCAGCGACTGATAGACCTGCGCGATATAGTTGGAGATGCCGCCGCTATAGGCTCCGCCACCGAACAGCGCCTGGCCGCTCGACCCGGAGATGGTGACCGCGCGGGTGCCGTTCTGGATGCCGAAGCCCTGCGGAACGCTGAACTTCAGGCGCAGGTCGGGATGAAGGAATTGCTGGCCGTCGACGATGCCCTGCTTGGGATCGTCGTCGTAGAGCATGCCGTCGACCATGTTGAGGAACTGGTCGCGGTTGCGGACGGCGGCGCCGCGCGGTGTCTTGGCAACGACCTGGTTGGCGCGCTTGACGCGGTCGGCGCTGAGCGGATGGGTCCGCGCCCAGCTCGGCGTCGTGCGCGCGTCGCGACCGTTGAGCCGATCGTCGAGCGCACTCGCTTCGCCGAGCGAGGCGAGCAGGCTCGCCGAAGCGGTCGGGTCGTAGCCCGCCGCGGCCATGTAGCGGACGCCCAGGGCGTCGGCTTCATATTCCTGGCTGCGCGAGTAGCTGAGCAGGAAACCCTGCCCCACCTGCCCCGCCAACTGGCCAAGCTGGCTGGACCCGGTGACCGCGCCGACCAGGACCGCACCGATCTGGCTGAGGAGCCCGCGATTCTGGCGCTGCTTGCTGTGATTGCCGGCGATGTGGCCGACCTCGTGACCGAGCACCGAGGCGAGCTCAGCCTCGTCATCCATCAGGCCTAGCAATTGGCGCGTGATATAGACGTATCCGCCGGGGACGGCGAAGGCGTTCAGCACCGGCGAGTTCAGCGTGGTGATCGTGTAGCTGTTTCCGCCGCCCTGCACGTTGGAATAATTGGCGACCTTGCGGCCGACATTGGTGACATAGGCGGCGCGCGTGGCGTCGATCGTGCCACCGAACTCCTCGATAATCTGGGGATGCTGCTGGGCGGCCTGCTGCATCGCGCTTGGCGAGATGGCGCGCACCTTCTGGGCGGCCACCGGCACGGCCATGGCCGTGCAGATCGCGGCCGTTGCAGAGAGCGCGATCAGCGTCTTCGATGGCATGGGAAATACTCCTTACTCGGAACGGTATCGGTCCGAATAACCGGGCAAGCGATGCGATGTTCCGTGGCGCCCCGGGCGCTCAGCCGATGGCGAGGAACTTGGCGCGGCGTTCGGCGCGGATTTCGGCCGGCGCCATGCCTTGATAGCGGGCCAATTCCTCCTCGATCGCGGCCCCGAGCGACGCGATCGCCTCGCCCGGCTGGCGATGGGCGCCGCCGAGCGGTTCGGGCACGATGCGTTCGATCACGCCCAATTGCTTCAGATCCTGGGCGGTGACCCGCATCGCTTCGGCCGCGTCGGCGGCCTTGTCGGCGGTCCGCCACAGGATCGAGGCGCAGCCTTCGGGCGAGATCACGGCATAGACCGAATGTTCGAGCATCAGCACGCGATTGGCCGCGGCGATGGCGATGGCGCCGCCCGAACCGCCCTCGCCGACGATCGCAGCGACCAGCGGCACCGAGAGCGACAGGCAGGCTTCGGTCGAGCGGGCAATGGCTTCGGCCTGGCCGCGCTCCTCGGCCTGGACGCCCGGAAAGGCGCCGGCGGTGTCGACCAAGGTGACCACCGGCAGGCCGAAGCGGTCGGCGAGGTGCATCAGCCGGATCGCCTTGCGATAGCCCTCGGGCTTGGCCATCCCGAAATTGTGCTTGAGGCGCGACGCGGTGTCGTCGCCTTTCTCGTGGCCGATCAGCATCACCTTGCGGCCGTTCATCTTGCCGAGCCCGCCGATGATCGCCTGATCGTCGGCGAAGCCGCGGTCGCCGGCGAGCGGCACGAACTCGTCGACCAGAGCCGAGACATAATCCTTGAAATGCGGCCGCTCCGGGTGGCGGGCGACCTGCGTCTTCTGCCACGGCGTCAGCCTGCCATAGGTGTCACGCAGCAGCTTCTCGGACTTGGCCTCGAGCTTCTCGATCTCGGCGTCGATGTTGAGCGATCCCGCCTGCGCCGTGTCGCGCAGTTCGGTGACGCGGGCGTCCAGCTCCGCAATGGGTTTTTCGAAATCGAGGAAGGTGGCCATGGACGCGGGTGGTTAGGGTGCCTTGGCCGGCTCGTCAACGGCGGGACGTGGCCGGGCGTCGGCGAGCGGATGGCGGCTATTGACCAGGTCGATTAGCCGGCGCGAGTCGACATGGGTGTAGATTTGCGTCGTGGCGATGTCGGCATGGCCCAAAAGGAGCTGCAGCGCGCGCAGGTCCGCGCCCCCTTCCAGCAAATGGGTGGCAAAAGCATGGCGCAGCACGTGCGGACTGATCCGATCCGGTGGAATCCCCGCTGCCGCCGCCAGGGCCTTGATGAGCTGGTAAAGACGCACCCGGCTGAGATGCTTCTTGCCCGACGGGAACAGCCAGGGCGAGTCGCGCGGCACCAGCGCGCTCCATTCGGCCACGGCCGCCCGCGCGCGGTCGGAGATCGGCACGAGCCGCTCCCGCTCCCCCTTGCCGCGCAGAATCAAGAACGGCTTGTCCGGCGACACGGCGTTGCGCGGCAGCGAAACCAGCTCGGTGGCGCGGAGCCCGGACCCGTAGAGCAATTCGACCAGGGCGGCCAGCCGGAGCGAGGCCGGATCTCCGACCTCGCGTCTCCGGCGCTCGATCTCGGCGAACAGCGAATCGATGGCGGCATGGTCGAGGATCTTGGGCAAGGCGCGCGCACCGGCGGGGCGCGGCAAAGCGGCGGAAGGATCGTCGGCGCGCAGCCCCTCGTCCTGGAGAAAGGCGAAGAAGCGGCGCAGCGCCGCCGCCTTGCGCGCCACGGTGGTGCGCTTCAATGGCAGCCACGCCTCGCCAAGGGCCTTCAGCTCTTCCGCGCCCGCAGCGGCGATCCCGCCCGGCAGCAATTGCGACGCGCCGCGCAGGTCGGTTTCGTAGGCGGCCAGGGTGTTGCGGGCGGCGCCCGCCTCCGCCGCCATCATTTCCAGGAAGGCGGCGATCAGCTGCCTGTCCTCGCCGGTCCGGCCCGACGCATGATCCGGGCTGGTCATGCCCGCATCACGAGAGGAGCCGATTCAGGGCCATCTATCCGCGGGCCACGGCCTCGGCAGCGATCATGCGGGCCTCGTAGCCGAGTCCCACCCGACGCAGCGCACTGACGATCTGGTAGAGATGCTCGGGCGGTACGCCCGCCCAGCCGCCGGTCTGCATGCCGACCGCGGCGAGCAGGGCGACGGTCCCAGGCTGGCGACCCTGCACCGCGCGCTCGAGCATATCGGTCCAGCCGTTGCGCTGGCCGATGCGCACGCCGAGATCGCCCGCGAGCTGGTCGCGCGCGCCGGCATCGAGCCGGTCGAGCCCGGCCAGCGCCGCAAACAGCAGGCGCGTGCGATGGCTGTCCTTGCTTTCGTCGCCGTCGCGGAACGCTTCCACGCGCGCCGGGCTGATCTCGACCGCGGGATCGGCAGAGGCCGTCGCGAGCAAGGCCCAGGCGAGATGCCCCGCCTCGCCGTCGAGCGCTTCGACCACGCCGGACCAGCGCGCCGCCTGCTGGTCGTAACCGGCGGTCAGCATCGAGGCGAGGAGATCGGGAATGTCGTTGCCGAATGCGGGATTGGGCGCCAGCCGCGCCGCCGCGCTCGCGGTCAGGATCGAGCGGGCGTGACGCTCGGTCGGGTTCTTCGCTTCCTCCCAGAGCGCGCGCATCGCCGCGACGCGGGCCTGCCCGGTGCGCGCGATATAGGTCTGGCGGAGCCGCCCAGCCACCGATTCGCTCATTTCCGAGGGGTCGGTGGCGTCGCCGATCAGGCTGAACATCTCGACCAGCGAGGCATTGGAGAACACGCCGAGCGAGGCGGCGGTATAGGCCGCGCCGACTCTCTGCTCGAGCGGGAGCATCGGCGCCCGCGCCTGCCAGGCGCGCATGTGGGGGCTGGCCGCGCCCATCAGCCTTTCCGGAATCTCGACTCCGGTTGCGGCAGCCAGGCCGAAACGCCAGCTGTTGAGGCTGTCGACCGGCTCCCATTCGACGGTCACCGCGCGGCGGGTATTCTCGCCCGATCCGACCACTTTCTCGGCGAGCACGAGGTCGATGCCGCCGATGCGGCCGCGGCGGCGGGTCTGCTCGATCACCGAGCTGGCGCGGCCCGCTTCGCCCGAGAGCGAGGCGCAGATCGCGTCGCCAAGGACCCAGACCGGCTCGTCCGAGGTCTTGCGGCCCGGCTCGATCAGCGGGCACAATGCAGCCGGATCGGCGGTCGCCAGCGCCGTCTGGACCGCGACCGAGAACATCTTGGGCGTGAATTGGTCGACGTCGATCGACTGGACCAGCATCCGTGCGGCATCGGCTTCGCCCATGCGCAGCAACAGCCAGGCGCGCTCGGCGGCCCAATCGACCGGCTGCACGGACGCCGGCGCGGGGACGCGCGACAGCAGGGCCCGGCGCAACAGCATCGAATTCCAGCGCGACGGCAGCGGCGCATCGAGGCGGCGCATCAACGTCGAGAGAAAGCGGCCGTCGGCGCCCGCGAACGCATCGGCGCCGAGGCCCCAATTGCCGCGTTCGAGCACGCCGACCACGTCGACCGGGCGGCGCGAGGCGTCGGGGATCTCGATCGGCGGCGGAAGGTTGGCGAGCGCTTCGAGATCTTCGTCCGACGCATTCTCGATGACCGTCTCCAGCCCCCCGAGGCTGCGCGGGGCGGCCGGCGCGGCGCGGGGCGCAGAAGGCTGAGCCGTGGACGGCGCGGCGGGAGCCGGGGTCGTCGGGGGGACCGGCGGGGGCAGCGCCTTGGGATCGCCGAAGCCGGGCGGCAACAGCGATTCCGGGGCCTGGGCGTTCTGGCCGATGGCTGGGATCGCGGCGGCCAGGGCGGCGACGCCGCCCAGCGCCAGGATCTTACTGCGCCAGTGCTTCATTCGTCACATCTTGCTCGATGCGCTGCGGCGCGACCTCGGTGTCGCGCATGGCGAGGTAGATCAGGCCGGCGACAAGCGCGACGAGCAGGACCAGGAGGATCATCGGCATCGGCGAGCGACGCCGCCGGGGAGCGGAAAGGGACGAGTACTTAGCCATGCCGGGCCTTTTGCCCCACCTCACCCGCTTATGTATAGCCCTGCCTTGATGGCTTCCTCTCTTCCTCGCCCCGATCGGTCGATCGTCCTCGTCGGCCTCATGGGGGTCGGCAAATCCACGATCGGCAAAAGGCTCGCCCGCCGGCTGGGCCTCGGCTTCATCGATTCCGACGACGAGATCGAGCGCGTCGCCGACCATTCGATCACCGAGATCTTCGACCGCTTCGGCGAGCCCAGCTTCCGCGACGGGGAACGCCGCGTCATCGCCCGGCTGGTGGACGGCGCGCCCAAGGTAATCGCCACGGGCGGCGGCGCCTTCATCGATCCCGAGACCCGCGCCATGATCCTGGAGCGCTGCATCGCCATCTGGCTCGACGCCGACATCGACACTCTGGCGGACCGGGTTTCGCGCCGCGACCACCGCCCGCTGCTGCGCGACAAGGACCCGAGGGCGGTGCTGCGCGCGCTCGCCGAGGCGCGCAACCCGATCTACGCCGAGGCGCATCTCCACGTACGCAGCCAGGCCTCCCCGCACGACCGCGCCGTCGATCAGATCCTTACGGCGCTGGCGCAGCGGGTGCAGGGGCCGGGTCCGACTCTTCCGCTGCGATAGGATTGTCGGGCCGGAACATGATGTCCTGGCTGGCATGGATGTCGCCCGTTTCGCTCTGGCTCGCGAGTCGCTCGATGTCCCGCCGCCGATATTCGTGCTCGACCCGCGCCGCCTCCTCGTCGCCGACGAAGCGCGCCAGCGCATCGCGCCCCATATGCACCGCCGATTCGAAGAGTTCGCGGTAGGCGCCGGCTAGATCGAGGCGGCCGATATCCATCAAATGGATGCGGTCATAGGCGCGCACGAAGACCGACGTCTGCGGGAAGGCCTCCAGGATCGGTTCGAGCTTCGCCGCGGTAAGGCCGTTGCCGTCGATGCAGAATAACAGGCTCTGCGCCTCCCCCGCCCCGGCCGCGCGCAGCAGGTCGAGCCGCGTGCCGTCGCCATAATAGACCTTGGCTCCGAAGGCGCCGGCGAGCTCAATCTGGCTCGGCTTGGAATCAACCAAAGTGACGGTGATCCCCTTGGCCATCAGCATCTGCGCCACGGTCTGCCCGAAGCGACCGTAGCCGACGACGATGGCGCGCGTCTCCGGCGAGCTCTCGGGACCTTCGAGCTCCCTGCCCGCGGCCCGTCCTGACCGCCGGTCGAACCAGTCGTTGAACATCATCAGGAACGGCGTCGACGCCATCGACACCGTGACGATCGCGCTGAACAGGCTCGCCGCCTCGGGCGCGATCAGCCGCGCCGCCTGCGCCGCGCCGAACAGCACGAACGCGAACTCGCCGCCCTGGCTGAGCAGCAATCCGAGCTTCAAGGCGGGTCGCGACTCGATGCCGAACGCTCGTGCGAGGGCGAACAGGACCGCCGCCTTGGCGGCGATCAGCGTCGCCGCCATTCCCAGCACGAAGAACGGCCGCTCGGCGATCGCGCCCAGATCGAGCATCATGCCGACCGCGACGAAGAACATGCCGAGCAGGATCGACCGGAACGGCTCGATATCGACCTCGAGCTCGTGCCGGTACGGCGAATCGGCCAGCATCACCCCGGCGACGAATGCGCCGAGCGCCGTGGAGAGGCTCAGCGACTGCATCACAGCCGCCGCCGCGAGCACCGTGAACAGGCCGGCGACGACAAACAATTCGCGTTCGCTGACCCGGCCGACGATCCGAAAGAGCGGGCTGATCAGATAGCGCCCGGCCAGCACCAGCCCGACGATCGCGCCGACCGTGTACAGGCCGAGCTGCCAGCCCGGCGGACTTCCCGGTTCGGCCGGCACCCGCGAGAGCGCCGCGATGATCGTGATCAGGGGCACGATCGAGAGGTCCTGGAAGAGCAGGATCGAGAAGGTGCGCTCGCCGCTGCGCGTGTTGATCGAGCCGTCCGAACGCAGGCTCGGCAGCACCTGCGCGGTCGAGGACAAAGCCAGCGGCAGCCCGATCGCCAGCGACGCCTGCCAGGTGAAGCCGGTAAAGGCGTAGACCAAAGCGGCGAGCACGAGCCCGCTCGCGACGACTTGGAGCAGGCCGAGGCCGAAAATGTCGTGCTTCAGCCGCCACAGCCGGCTGGGATGGAGCTCGAGCCCGACCAGGAAGAGCAGCAGAACGATGCCGAAGTCGGCGATGTGGAGCAGGCTCTCGCCGGCCGAGACCCATCCGAACCCGTGCGGCCCGACCAGGGCGCCCGCGATCAGATAACCGAGTACAGCGCCGAGCCCGAGGCGGCGGAACAGCGTGACGAACAGCAGCGCCGCGCCGAGCATGATCACGCCGTCGCGCAGCACCAAAGAAGCGGTGTGCGCGGCGGCCTCGGCTTCCATCAGCCGACGGCCCGCGCAGCCGCTTCGGCGACGGCCTCGAAGGGGAGCAGGATCGAGGGGTGCCGCGCCTTGTAGGGCCGCGCCCGGGCGAGCACGTCCAGCCCCGGCCATGGGCCCGGATCGTCTCGGTCCCCGGCCAGAAAGGCGGCGAGCGCATCGCGCGCCGCGGCCAGCTCGCCTTCGTCGCGGCCGATCGCATGGGCGCCCATCAAGGCGGCCGAAGCCTGGCCGAGCGCGCAGGCCTTCACCTCCTGTCCGAGCGCCGCTACCCGCCCTTCCCCGTCGAGCACGACGTCGACCGCGACCCGGCTCCCGCAGACCGGCGAGCGCTTCTCGGCGGTCGCCTGCGGGTGGTCGAGCCGACGCTGGTGCGGGATCGAAGCCGCCAGCCGGAGAATGTCGCGATTATAGAGGGCGGTAGTCACCGCGCCGATATAGGCGCGGCAGCGGCCGTTGGCGAGCGCCGGCTAGGCCCGGCGCCAAGTCGTCCCGGCCGGCCCGTCCTCGAGCAGGATGCCGTCGGCGGTGAGTTCGGCGCGAATCCGGTCCGCCTCGGCGAAGTCACGATTCTTCTTGGCTGCCGCCCGCGCCTCGATGCGCTCCTCGACGCCGCTGTCGCCCTCGCCCTGGAACCATTGGGTCGCGCCGGTGCCGAGCAGCCCGAGCAGGACCGCGCTGGCCCGTAGCGTCGCCGGATCGTGGATCGCGACGAGCCGCGACAGCGCCAGCGGCGTATTGAGGTCGTCGGCCAGCGCTTCGATCACGGTCGGCTCGGCCTCGCCCCCGATGGCGTCGCCCGCCGCGCGATAGAGACGGTCGAGCGTCGCCTTGCTCTGGGCGATGAGCTGGGACGACCATTCGAGCGGCTGGCGATAATGGGCCGAGAGCAGGGCCAGGCGCAAAGTCTCGCCCTTGTGGCCCTCGCTCAGCAGCTCACCGACCGTAACGACGTTGCCGAGGCTCTTCGACATCTTCTCGCCGCCCGCCATCGAGAGGAAGCCGTTGTGCAGCCAGTAGCGCGCGAGCGGCGCGCCGCCATGCGCGCAGCGGCTCTGCGCGATCTCGTTCTCGTGATGCGGGAAGATGAGATCGTGGCCGCCGGCATGGATGTCGATCGTCTCGCCGAGATGCTTCTCGATCATCGCCGAGCATTCGATATGCCAGCCCGGCCGGCCCCGGCCCCACGGGCTATCCCAGCCGATCACGCCTTCGGGCGAGGGCTTCCACAGCACGAAATCGGCCGGGTCCTTCTTGTAGGAAGCGACCTCGACGCGGGCGCCGGCGACCATGGCGTCGCGGTCGCGGCGGCCGAGCGCGCCGTACTCGGGATCGGAGGGGACGTGGAACAGGACATGGCCGTCCGCCTCATAGGCGTGGCCGGTCTCGATCAGCCGCCCGATCATGGCGATCATCTCGCCGATATGCTCGGTCGCGCGCGGCATGTAGGTCGTCGGCAGCACGCCGAGCGCGCCCATGTCGTCGAGGAAGAGCTGCTCGTAGCGCTCGGTGACGACCGACGGGTCGACGCCCTCGGCGCGGGCGGCGTCGATGATCTTGTCGTCGACGTCGGTGAAGTTGCGCGCATAGGCGAGGCTGTCCGGCCCGTAACGGTGGCGGATCAGCCGGGCGAGCACGTCGAACACGACATAGGGCCGGGCATTGCCGATATGGGCGCGGTTGTAGACCGTCGGGCCGCACACATACATCGTCACGCGAGACTCATCCGCTGGCTCGAAGTCGCGCTTCGCCCGCGCCATCGTGTCGTGCAGGCGGATCATCGGCTGCTCGCCTTATTCTCGCCGATCACCTCGTCGGGCTCGCGCTCGCGGCGCGCCTCGACGAAGTCGACGATCGCGCGGCCGCTGGCGTTGAGCAACGGATAGGTGCGCGAAGTCGCCATCCATTGCGGCCGCTCCGACGCCTTGCCCCAGATCGTGTCGTAGACGAGGTTCGCGGCGAGATAGAGCAAGGTCGCGCCGATCAGGCCCTTCAGCGCGCCGAAGCCCGCGCCGAGCACGCGGTCGACCGGGCCGATCACCGAGCTGCGCGTGGCGCCGCCGATCCGGCCGGCGATCAGCTTGCCGGCGACGAAGACGATGCCGAAGATCAGGGCGAAGGCCAGTACCGACGCGCCGGACGGCGTGCCGACCGGCCCCTCCAGCCCTGCGCTGACGGGACCGTGGAAGAATTTGAGGGCGACGATCGCCGCCACCCAGGCGCCGAGCGAGAGCACCTCGCCGACGAAGCCGCGCAGGAAGCCGAAGAACAGGCCGCCGCCGACAAGCAGCAGCACGATGATGTCGAAAGCAGTAAGACCAGCCATGAGACGGGCGCTACTGGCGGCCCAGCAGATGGTCAACGAGTTCGCCGAGCGTGCGGAAGCGGGTGAGGCCGAGCGGGCTCTTCTCGCCGGCCAGCGACGAAGGCACATAGGCCTTCTCGAAGCCGAGCTTGGCTGACTCCTTGAGGCGCAGCGCGCCGTGCGAGACCGGGCGGAGCTCGCCCGACAGGGCGACCTCGCCGAATGCCACCGTCTCCGCCGGCACGGGCCGCTCGGCCAGAGCCGAGACCAAGGCGGCGGCGACCGCGAGGTCGGCCGCGGGATCGCTGACGCGGTAGCCGCCGGCGATGTTGAGATAGACTTCGGCGGTCGAGAAACTGAGGCCGCAGCGCGCTTCCAGCACGGCGAGGATCATCGCCAGTCGCCCCGAATCCCAGCCGACCACCGCCCGCCGCGGCGTCGCGCCGCTCGCCAGCCGCACCGTCAGCGCCTGGATCTCGACCAATACCGGCCGTGTGCCCTCGAGCGCCGGAAAGACGGTCGCGCCCGACACGGCCTCGCCGCGATGGGTGAGGAACAGGGCCGAAGGGTTGGCGACCTCGGTCAGCCCTTCTTCCTGCATTGCGAACACGCCGATCTCGTCGGTGCCACCGAAGCGGTTCTTGGCGGCGCGCAGGATGCGGTACTGGTGGCTGCGCTCGCCCTCGAAGCTCAGCACCGTGTCGACCATATGTTCGAGCACGCGCGGCCCGGCGATGCTGCCGTCCTTGGTGACGTGCCCGACCAGCACCACCGCCGTGCCCGATTCCTTGGCGAATCGGATCAGTTCCTGGGCCGAGGCGCGGACCTGGCTGACCGTTCCCGGCGCACCCTCGATCAGGTCGGAATGCATCGTCTGGATCGAATCGATGATCAGCAGAGCGGGCGGCGCGCTTTCCCCCATCGTCGTCAGGATATCGCGCACCGACGTTGCGGCGGCCAGCTGCACCGGCGCCTTGCCGAGTCCGAGCCGGCGCGCGCGCAGCCGCACCTGGTCGGCCGCTTCCTCGCCGGAAATATAGGCGACCGGGGCGCCGCGGCTGGCGAGATTGGCCGCCGCCTGCAATAGCAAGGTCGACTTGCCGATCCCGGGGTCGCCGCCGATCAGGGTCGCCGAGCCGGCGACGAGGCCGCCGCCGAGCGCGCGGTCGAATTCCTTGATCCCGGTCGACAGCCGGTCGGGCAGGCGCACGTCGGCGTCGAGCCCGACCAGCTCGACCGCTCTCCCGCCCGTGCGCAGATCGTGCCGCGCCGAAAAAGGCGTCACAACCGCGGCCGTGTCCTCGACCAGGCTGTTCCATTCGGAGCAGTCGCTGCACTGCCCTTGCCAGCGGCTGCTGACCGAGCCGCACGCCTGGCACACATATCTCTTGCGCACTTTCGCCATCGCCTTCGACTAGCCGCCCGCCGCCGCTCCATCCAGCGCAATCGCGGCCGGTTGCGGTAAAGACCGTGGGAACGGCTTCGCCCTCTCCTTCATTGTCGGCATGAGAACATAAGAAGGAGACCGAACTTGTTCATCCAGATCCACACCGACAACCAGATCGACAGCAGCGACGATCGCGCCGCCCGCATCGAGGAGCGCGTGCGCGAGCGGCTCGGGCGCTTCGAGGAACGGCTGACCCATGTCGCCATTCACGTCTCGGACGTGAACGGCCCACGCGGCGGGACGGACCTGCGTTGCACGCTCGAGGCCCGGGCGAGCGGCCTGCAGCCGGTGGCGGTGACGGAGAATGGAGCGACGGTGGACAAGGCGATCCTGGGTGCGGCCAACAAGGCGGCGCGCGCTCTGGACCACAGCCTGGGCAAGGAATCGGGCCGCGCCCGGGCCTGATCCTGCATTGACGCCGGGGCCGGCGCCCCCTTTATGCAGGCCGACATGATCCGCGTCGCCAGCTACAATATGCGCAAAGCGATCGGGACCGACCGCCGGCGTCGGCCCGAGCGCACCCTGGAGGTGCTGCGCGAGGTCGACGCGGACGTGGTCGCGCTGCAGGAGGCCGATCGCCGCTTCGGCGCCCGCCTCAGCGCTTTGCCGTTCCACATGATCGAGGAGCATAGCGACTATAAGCCGGTGCCGTTCGAGGCGCGGCAGGGCAGCATCGGCTGGCACGGCAACGCCATGCTCGTGAAGCGCGACGTCGAGATCATCGATCGCGAGATATTGCACATCCCGTCGCTCGAGCCGCGCGGCGCCGTACTCGCCGACCTCAGCGTCAATGGCACCCACATTCGCGTCGTCGGCATGCACCTCGATCTTTCCGGCCTGTGGCGCCGGCGGCAGGCGCATGCAATCCTCGCCCACCTCGCCAACCGCCACGACCAGCCGCCGACGATTTTGATGGGCGACCTCAACGAGTGGAGCGTGAACGGCGGCTGCCTGCGCGACTTCGGCCACCATTTCCGCTTCGCCGATTGCGGGCGCAGCTTCCACGCGCGGCGGCCGATCGCGCAGCTCGACCGGATCATGGCCAGCGACGGGCTGGAGATATTGGAGAGCGGCGCCCATTTCAGCGCCGCATCTCGCAAGGCCTCCGATCACCTGCCTATCTGGGCGAACCTCCGTCTGGCGTGAGCATTTCCTGCGGCTGCGGCGACGGCCCGGTCTTGCCGTCGAGATCCAGCCAGTCCTTGCGCGGCAACTTGTAGATCATGTCCATGACCTCGAACTCGAGCCCGCCCGGCTTCGCCGTCGACGAGTTCCACAGCGCGACCACGCCGCTCTTCCGCTCGGGATCGAACATGATCAGCGAGCGGTAGCCGGTGACGCCGCCGCGATGGCCGATCACATTGTGCCCGGCATAATCATAGACCCGCCAGCCGAGGCCGTAGCTCGCGGCGTTCAGCCGCTCGCGAAACTTGCGCATGCGCGCGCGTTCGCCAGGCGTCGCTGCGCGCGGCGCCTGGACGCTTTCCAGCACCTTGGCCGGAAGCACATCGGGCTCCTCGCCCATCTGCGCCTTCATCCAGATCGCGAGGTCCTTGATCGAGCTGTTGACGCCGCCCGCGGCAGGCACGCGATAATAGCTGTCGGTGACCTCCACCGGCCGCGAATTCTTGCCGCCGCGATGGGGCTTGGCCCAGCTCTTGGCGCCGAGCAGGCCGTCCCGCGTGAGCGTGGCGCTGCGCATGCCGAGCGGAAGGAACAGGCGGTCGCGCACCGCCTCCTGGTAGCTCTGGCCGGTGACGCTCTCGACGATCTCGCTGGCCGCGTCATAAGCGACATTCTGATACGAATGGCAGTTGCCGACCGGGCAGATCGCGTTGAGCGTCGCCAGATTGGCGCGCAGCATCCGCGCGTCGCCGCCATCCTCCAGGCGCGCGTCATTCGCATGGCCAAACAGGCCAAGCCGATGCGACAACAGGTCGGAAACCGTCGCCTTATGCTCGTTGCCGCCCGGCAGGCGCAGCGAGGCCGAATATTTGGAGATGGGCTCGTAGAGCGAAAGCTTGCCCTCGTCGGCGAGCTTGGCGACCATGTCGGCGGCCACCCCCTTGGAGACGCTGGCCCAGCGGAAGATCGTGTCGGTGGTGACCGGTTCGCCGGTCCCGGCGTCGGTGACGCCATAGCCCTTCAGGAAGCGGATCTCGCCGTCCTCGACCACGCCGACCGCGAGGCCGACCATCGCATCCTCCTCCACCAGGCGCTGCAGCCGCGCATCGAGCCGGCCATAGTCGACCAGGCTCGGGCCCTTGCGCTTGGCCTCGCCGATCGCCAGCGCGCCGGCGTCATTGCCCTTGATCTGCTCGGGAACGGGCTGCCAGTTGAACGAAACGCTGGTCGACGCCCACGCCGTCAGCAGCAATCCGGCCGCGGCGGCCGACACATAGAAGGCTTTCCTGTTCAGCCTTCCTCTCCCCGGAATAATCGAACGATATGGACCGGCTACACTACAGCCGGTCCATACGTCATCCGGATTTTTACCAGATCTTGATGCGCTTTTCCGGCGGCAGGTAGAGCGCGCCGTCCTTGACGCCGAACGCGGCGTACCAGGGATCGAAATTGCGCACGACGTTCGGGCGGAAATGGCCCGGCGTGTGCGGGTCCGTGGTCAGGATCTGCTGGAGGAACGCTTCGCGATATTTGTTGCGCCACACCTGGCCGAAACCGAGGAAGAAGCGCTGGTCGCCGGTATAGCCGTCGATCACCGGCGCCGGCTTGCCGTTGAGCGACATCTTGTAGGCGTCGTAGGCGATGGTGAGGCCGGCCAAGTCCGCGATATTCTCGCCCAGTGTCAGCTCTCCATTCACCTTGGTGCCCGGCAGCGGCTCATATTCGCCATATTGCTTCACCACCTGGTCGGTCAGCGCCTTGAAGCGGGCGATGTCCTGCGGGGTCCACCACACCGCCATATTGCCCTTGGGATCGAACTTGCTGCCCTGATCGTCGAAATGGTGGCTGATCTCGTGGCCGATCACGGCGCCGATGCCGCCGTAATTGACCGCGTCGTCCGCGTTCGGATCGAAGAAGGGCGGCTGCAGGATCGCGGCCGGGAACACGATCTCGTTGAGCAGCGGGTTGGCGTAGGCGTTCACCGTCTGCGGATACATGCCCCATTCGCTGCGATCGACCGGCTGGCCGAGCTTGTCGAGGTTGCGCTGATATTCGAAGGCCGTGGCGCGCAATGCGTTGCCGACGGCGTCGCCCGGGACGATCTCCAGCTTCGAATAGTCGCGCCACTTGTCGGGATAGCCGATCTTGGGCGTGAAGGCGGCGAGCTTGGCGCGCGCCTTGACCTTGGTCTCGGGCGTCATCCACTCGAGCGCCGCGAGGCGCTTGTCCATCGCCGCGATCAGGTTCTTGACCAGTTCGTCGGCCTCGGCCTTGGCCTCGGGCGGGAAATATTTGGCGACGTAGAGCTGGCCGACCGCCTCGCCCATGCCGCCGCCGACCAGGTCGACGCCGCGCTTCCAGCGATCCTTGATCTGCGGCGTGCCCTGCAGGATCTTGCCGTTGAACGCGAAATTCTCGTCGACGAACGCCTTGGGCAACAGCGGCGCCGCCGCGGCGATCGTGTGGAAGGTCAGATAGTCCTTCCAGGTGTCGAGCGGCTCGGACTGGACGAGCCTGGCCGCGCCAGCGAGCGCGCTCGGATGCGCGACGATGACCTGCGGCTGGCCGGCTACGCCCGCCGCCTGCAGATAGGTCGCCCAGTCGAAGCCCGGCAGGTTCTTGGCGAGGTCGCCCTCGCCCATCGGATTGTAGAGCTTCTCGATCTGGCGCTGCTCGACGCGCGACCAGTGCGCGGTCGCGATCTTCTTTTCGAGGTCGTAGATGCGCTCGGCCTTGGCCTGCGGATCGGCGATGCCGGCGAGGCGCAGCATCGTGCCGATATGCTGCTTATATTTGGTCCGCGCCTCGACGAATTTCGCATTCTTATCGTCGAGATAATAATCGCGGTCCGGCAGGCCTAGGCCGCCTTGGCCGACATAGACGCCGTAGCGGCTATTGTCCTTGAGGTCCTGGATCACGGCCGCCCCGATCGGCGTGGCGATGCCGGTGCGGTTCGCCTGGCCGAAGAAGCGGGCGAGATCGCCGGTCGTGCGGATCGCCGCGACCTGGCCGAGGAACGGCTTCAGCGGCGCGGTGCCCCTCGCCTCGATGGCGGCCTCGTCCATGAAGCTCGCGAAAAAGTCGCCGACCTTCTGCGCGTTGGTTCCGGCCGGCGCCTTGGTCGCGGCGGCTTCCTCGATGATCGCGCGGGTGCGCTGGTCGGAAAGGTCGCGCAGGACGCCGAAGCCGCCCCAGCTCGAGCGATCCGCCGGGATTTCGGTGGTCTTGGCCCAATTGCCGTTGGCGAAGCCGAAGAAGCTGTCGCCGGGCTTCACATTCTTGTCCATGCCCTGGAGGTCGACGCCCCAGGCGCCGAGCTGCGGCTTGCCCCTGGCGGCGACGGGAACGACGACAGACTCGGCGGCAAAGGCCGGAGCGGTGGCAATGGCCACGCTCAGGGTCGCGACTCCTGCCAATACTATGTGCTTGATCATATTCGCCTCTTCCCGCTGTGTATCAGACTGGCGATACACTTAGGCAGGCGCGAAGAGCTTGGAAAGGGGGAAGCACGGGCGCGCGAAAATTCGCAATTCAGAACAGGCGCGTCAGCGCAGAAGCTCCATCCGCACGGTTGCCTTGCCGGCGCGGACCATCGAGAGTTTGTGGGCGGCGGCGAGCGACATATCGATGACGCGGCGCTTGGCGAACGGACCGCGATCGTTGACGCGGACGATGACCGACTTGCCGTTGGCCTTGTTGGTAACGCGCAGCTTGCTGCCGAGCGGCAGGGTGCGGTGGGCGGCGGTCAGCGCCTGCGGGTCGAAGCGCTCGCCGCTGGCGGTGCGGTTGCCGGCCAGTTCGTGGCCGTAATAGCTCGCTTCGCCTTCGCCGACGGTCTCATAGGCGGGCTCGGGCGTAGGCGCCGTCTCGACGGCTTCCGGCTCCGGCGTCGCCACCACGTCGCGGTCGGCGTCGATCACGCTGACCACGTCGAGCTTCGGCGTGAACGGCTTCGGCGTGTCGGCGCGCACCGGCATCGTGATCAGCCCGGCGGCGGCAAGCGCAAAAATCGCCTGTCCGCCGCGACGGCGGTTTTTCGATGCAATCATGGAATAGCCCCTTGATCTCGTGAGACGGGGCATAGTTCCGGTTATTAAACGAGTCCCGAACGAGTCGGTGAGTCGAGCCGGAAGCGGGATAAAGAGTCTGAATTGGTTAACGCCGCGGGAACCAACTTCGCTCGACACGAACCATGCGTGCTGGCAGGTTGCCGCCGATGCGTGAGAAGGAATTGAGGCTAGCCCTGGTCTGCTATGGCGGCGTTAGCCTCGCCGTCTACATGCATGGAATCACCAAGGAAATCTGGCGCCTCGCCAAGGCGAGCCAGAGCTTCCACAATGGCGACGCGCCCACGGCCGGGACCGCCGACGTCTATCGCCGTCTGCTGGAGGCGATGGCCGAACAATGCGGCATCGAGCTTCGCGTCCTCGTCGACATCCTGGCGGGGGCCAGCGCCGGCGGGATCAATGCGATCTTCCTCGCCGACGCCATCTCGACCGGTCGCTCGCTCGATCCGCTCACCGAATTGTGGCTGGAAACCGCCGATGTCGACCGGCTCGTCGACCCGGGCGTCCACCCGATGTCGCGATTCGCCAAGAAGATCGCGGTGCCGGTGGCGTGGGCGCTGTCGGCGCGGCGCGGCGGCACCGTCGAGCAGACCGTGCAGGCCGATCATCGCGAGGAGGTCCGCACCAAGCTGGCGAATTTCGTCAAGGCGCGCTGGTTCGCCCCGCCCTTCGGCGGGGAGGGTTTCACCCATTTGCTGCTCGATGCCCTCGACGCGATGGCGAGCGGGCCGGTGGGCCCGCCGTTGTTGCCGCATTACCAGCCGCTCGACCTGTTCGTCACCGTCACCGACTTCCACGGCCATCCCGAACGGCTCCGCCTCCACTCGCCCGAGGAAGTGACCGAGACCGAGCACCGGCTGACCCTCGCCTTCCGCGACCGCGGCGGCGAGGCGCGCGGCTTGGCCGAAACCCCGGAGCTCGCCTTCGCCGCTCGCGCCACCGCCAGCTTCCCCGGCGCCTTTCCGCCGTTCCAGGTGAAGGAGCTCGACCGCGCGCTGGACAAGCGCGGCCAGGACTGGCCCGGCCGCGACCGCTTCCTGCGCCACGCTTTGCCACGCCAATGGGCGATCGGCGACTGCGACAATGCCGTCCTGATCGACGGATCGGTCCTCGCCAACGCGCCGTTCGGCCCGGCCGTCGACGCGCTCCATCGCCGCCCCGCGCGCCGCGAGATCGACCGCCGTTTCGTCTATATCGACCCCGCCCCCGGCCATCGCGGCGTGCGGCTTACCGGCTCGGGCGAGGTCGAGGCGCCCGGCTTCCTCGCCACCATCTTCGGTGCGCTTTCGGACATCCCGCGCGAGCAGCCGATCCGCGACAATCTCGAACTGATCGAGCGCCGGTCCGAGCGGATCCGCAGCCTGCGCCGGATCGTCGAGGCGATGCGGCCCGAAGTCGAAGCGGCGATCGAACGCACCTTCGGCACCACCCTGCTGCTCAGCCGCCCCACCCCTGCCCGCCTCGCCGCGTGGCGCTCCAAGGCCCAGAATGTCGCCGCGCGCGGCGCCGGCTACGCCTACGCCGCCTATGGCCAGCTTAAGCTCTCCGCCGTGGTCGAGGATATCGCGGTGCTGATCTACCGCCTGAGCGGCGGCGCGCATCGCCGGCCGGTCATCCGCGAGGCGGTGTGGGACCATGTCCGCGCCGCTGGCCTCGCCGACGGCGGCGCGATCAGCGCCGCCGGAGCGCGGGCCGACGTGATTGATTTCTTCCGCTCGTTCGACCTCTCCTTCCGCACCCGCCGGCTGCGCTTCGTCGCCCGTCACCTCGGCCGGCTCGAGGAGGAAGCGAACGCACCACGCGCGGCCCTCGAGGCGGCGCGTCGCACGATCCACGACCTCATCCACCGCTATCGGGCGCCGGTCGAAGTCGACCGCGACGAAGCCGAGACCGTCCTCCAGCGCGCCGAGCACGAGCCGGCCGCTGCATTGGAGGCGTTCGCGGCGCGGCTGAACCTCAAGGCCCGGGACGACGAATCGGACGCACGTTTCGCGGCGATGCTCGACGCCTTTCCCAAGCCGCAGCGGCGCTCGCTGATCCTCGCTTATCTGGGCTTCCCCTTCTACGACATCGCCACCCTCCCCCTGCTCCAGGGCGAGGGGCTGGACGAATTCGACCCGATCAAGGTCGACCGCATCTCGCCCGAGGACGCGACCGGGATCCGCGAGGGCGGAGCGGCGGCGACGCTCAAGGGCATCCAGTTCAACAATTTCGGCGCCTTCTTCAGCCGCGCCTATCGCGAGAACGACTATCTGTGGGGCCGCCTCCACGGCGCCGAGCGGCTGATCGACATCACCGTCTCGGCCTTGCCCGAGGGCCTGCACCTTGCGCCCGGCACGGTGGCCACACTGAAGCGCGACGCCTTTCGCGCCATCCTCGACGAGGAGCGTGACCGCCTCACCTCGATCGCGCCGTTGTTCGACGAGCTCGACCAGGAAATCCGCTAGCGGAGCGCGCACCGTTCGCTCTGGACTGGCAACTAATTTTGTTAGAGCGTAGGCGGAGGCCCTCGGGAGATTTGGATGCAGTTTCTGAAAACCCTGTTCTGGGTCGCGCTGGCGGTGATTCTCGTGCTCTTCGCGAGCGTCAACTGGCATGCCGTGACCTTGACCCTGTGGGGCGGCCTCCAGGCCGACGTGAAGCTGCCGGTCCTGCTGCTCGCGGCCTTCTTGCTCGGCTTCTTGCCGATGCTGGTCGTCCACCGCGCCCGGCTGTGGACGCTCAACCGCCGGATCGAGGCGCACGAGCGCCAGGCTGCGGCGATGCACGCGCCGGTGATCGCCGCTGCGCCCGAGGCGCCCGCTCCCCCCGTTTCACCGCAATCGCCCGAGGATCGCATCGCTACCGACAGCAAAGTATGGCCGGCGTCATGAGCAGCTGCATCTACGTCGCCATCGACACGCCCGACCTCGACCGGGCCAAGGCCATTGCCGGCCGCGTCCGCCACCATGTCGGCGGGATCAAGCTCGGCCTCGAATTCTTCTCCGCCAACGGCCGCGCCGGCATACGCGAGATGGCCGAGCTCGGCCTGCCTGTCTTCCTGGACCTCAAGTTCCACGACATTCCCAATACGGTCGGCAAGGCGATTCAGGCGCTGCGGCCGCTCGAGCCCTCGATCCTCACCGTCCACGCCGCGGGCGGGCGCGCGATGATGGAGGATGCCAAAGCGGCGGCCCCTAAGGGCACCAAGGTGGTCGCAGTCACGGTTCTGACCAGCCTCGACGGCAGCGATCTCGGCTCGATCGGGCTCGATTCCGATCCGCACGCGCAGGTCACGCGCCTGACCGCGCTCGCCCGCGACGCCGGCCTCGACGGCGTGGTCTGCTCCGGCAACGAAGTGGCCGCAGCCAAGGCGATCTGGCCGGAGGGCTTCTTCGTCGTTCCCGGCGTGCGCCCCGCCGACGGCGCGACCGGCGACCAGAAGCGGGTGATGACGCCGCGCGCCGCGCTTGACGCCGGCGCCTCGATCCTCGTCATCGGCCGACCGATCACCCAGGCCAAGGATCCGGACAAGGCTGCGCGCAGCATCGAGGCCACGCTCTAGCGCCGCCCGGCCGCGCGCCGCGGCAACTTGACTGAATAAGCCGCGCGCTTCATCGGCGCGGGCAAAGGAGACTATTCATGAGCTGGCTCAATCGAGTTCGCCAGAGCATCCCGTTCCTGCCCAAGCGCGAGACGCCCGACAATCTCTGGCACAAGTGCCGCAGCTGCGAGGCCATGATCTTCACCCGCGAGTGGGAGGAGAATGACTTCGTCTGCCCGCGCTGCGACCATCACAACCGGATCGGGCCCAAGCAGCGTTTCGAGCGCATTTTCGATCCCGGCTTCCAGCTGCTGGCGCCCCCGCCGGTCCAGGAAGACCCGCTCAAGTTCCGCGACAGCAAGCGCTACGCCGACCGCATCAAGGCGGCGCGTCAGAATACCGGCGAGGTCGACGCCCTGGTGAACGCGCGCGGCACGGTCGAAGGCCAGCGCGCCGTGATCGGCGTCCAGGATTTCGCGTTCATGGGCGGATCGATGGGCATGGGCGTCGGCGCCGCTTTCGTCGCCGGCGCGCGTGCGGCGATCGCCGATCGCTGCCCCTATATCATCTTCACCGCGGCCGGCGGCGCGCGCATGCAGGAGGGCATTCTCTCGCTGATGCAGATGCCCAAGACGACGGTCGCGATCGCCGAACTCAAGGAAGCCGGCCTGCCCTATATCGTCGTGCTGACCGATCCGACCACGGGCGGCGTCACCGCCTCCTATGCGATGCTCGGCGACGTCCAGATCTCGGAGCCCAACGCTTTGATCGGCTTCGCCGGCCAGCGCGTGATCGAATCGACGATCCGCGAGAAGCTCCCCGAGGGCTTCCAGCGCGCCGAATATCTGCTCGATCACGGCATGATCGACATGGTCGTTCACCGCAAGGACCTGCGCCAGCGGCTCGCCCAGCTGATCGCCTACCTCACCCCGCAGAAGGCCGCCGCGTGAGCCCGCTCCCCCGCCCCTTCAGGGGAGGGGGCCGGGGGGCGGGGCTGTGGTCGTGCCGCTCGGGGCGGCCCCACCCCAACCCCTCCCCTCGAGGGGAGGGGCTTTAAGATGGTCGATCACGCGGTCTCGGACAGCCCGCTCGTCCAGCGCCAGCTGGACCGGCTGGCCGATCTGTCGCCGGCCGCCGACGTGCTCGGGCTCGAGCGGATCGGCGCCCTGCTCGACCGGCTCGGCAATCCGGAGCGCGATCTGCCCCCGGTCTTCCATGTCGCCGGCACCAACGGCAAGGGATCGACCTGCGCGTTCCTGCGCGCCGCGATCGAGGCGGCGGGGCTGCAGGCGCACGTTTACACCAGCCCCCATCTCGTCCGCTTCAACGAGCGCATCCGCGTCGACGGCCACCTGATCGAGGACGAGCCGCTCGCCGATTTGCTCGCAGAGACGCTGGATGCCGCCGGCGACATCGCGCCCACCTTCTTCGAGGTGACGACGGCGGCCGCTTTCCTCGCTTTCTCGCGGGCGCCGGCCGACGCCTGCATCGTCGAGGTCGGGCTCGGCGGGCGGCTCGACGCGACCAATGTCATCCCCGATCCGGTCGTCTGCGGCATCACCCAGCTCGGCCTCGATCATCAGGGCTTCCTCGGCCCGACGATCGAGGGCATCGCCGTCGAGAAGGCCGGCATCGCCAAAAGGGGCGTGCCGCTCGTCACCCAGCATTATCCCGAGCGCGTCGCCGAGAGCGTCGGCCGCGCCGCGCACGAGGCCGGCGCCGCCTGGATGCCGCGCGGCGCCAATTGGGACGCCGCTTCCTACCAGCACCAGCTCCATTATCGCGACGAGCAGGGCAAGCTGGACCTGCCTTTGCCCCATCGCCTGCACGGCGCGCACCAGGCGATGAATGCCGGCCTCGCCATCGCCATGCTGCGCCACCAGAAAGCGGTGCCGGTCCGCGATTCGGCGCTGCGCGCGGCGATGGGCTGGGCCGAATGGCCGGCGCGGCTGCAAAAGCTCGCCGCCGGGCCGCTGCACGACAAGCTACCGCGCGGCGCCGAGCTGTGGCTGGACGGCGGCCACAATCCGGCCGCGGCGCGGGCGATCGCCGACTTCTTCCGCGCCCACGTTCCGGCCGAACGGCCGTTCCACATCGTCTTCGGACTATTGGAGAATAAGGACGCGGCTGGGGTATTGAAGCCGTTCCGCAACCGCGCGATCACCGTTCACACGGTGCCGATCGAGCGCCACGCCCACCACAGCCCGGCCGCCCTCGCCGCCGCGGCGCGCGAGGCAGGGCTCAGTGCGGTCCCCTCAACCGATGTCGAGAGCGCGCTCACCTGGATCGCGCGCCACGCCGACCGCGCCCATCCGCCGATCGTGCTGATCCTCGGCTCGCTCTATCTCGCGGGCGAGGTGCTGCGGAAGAACGATCAGCCGCCTTCCTGAGCGCCGTCGCGCCGCGCATCGCCCTCGCCGACGACTCCGGCCGTTCCCATCGAAGCATCGATCAGGCCGGCGCGCATCATCAGCCAGAACAGGATGATGCCGGGCAGGGCCGCGGCCGTCGTCAGCCAATAGAAGTTCACGTAGCCGATCTCGTCGACCAGGGCGCCTGCGGTGGTGCCGGTGAGGAAGCGCCCCACCACGCTCGCCGCAGCCGAGATGAGCGCATATTGCGACGCGGTGAAGCGAAGGTCCGTGAGCGCCGAGAAATAGGCCACGACGACGACGCCGCCGATGCCGCTGGCGATATTCTCGAACAGCATCACCCCGGCGAGGCCGAGGTTCGATTTACCCGTGGCCGCCAACAGCGCGAAGCTGGCATTGGACACGCCCATCAGGATGAGGCTCAGCATCACGGAACGCTTCATGCCGATCTGGGCATAGAGCACGCCGCCGATGAAGATGCCGATTAGATAGGCCCAGAAGCCGACGCCGACGTCGTAGAGGGCGATCTCGTCATTGCTGTAGCCCATGTCGTCGAGCAGCAGCCGCAGCACCAGATTGGCGAGCGTGTCGCCGATCTTGTGCAGCAGGATGAACAAGAGGACCAGCAACGCGCCGCTCCTCTGGAAGAACTCCGCGAACGGCCCGATCACGGCGGCGAATGCCTCGCCGATGCCCTTGCGCTCCGTCGGCTCCCGGTGACGCTCCGGTTCGCCCATCACGAAGCCAGTGATGATCGCAGGCAGCGCGAACACGGTACAGACGAGATAGGCCGCCTCCCAGCCGACCCGGGCGGCGAGCAACAAAGCGATCGCGCCGGCAGCCGTGGAGCCGATGCGCCAGCCATATTGGGACATACCCGAACCGACGCCGAGCTGACGCGGTTCGAGAAGCTCGATCCGGTAGCCGTCGATCACGATGTCGTAGGTCGCCCCCGCGACACCCACCAGGATCGCCGCGATGGCAGTCTGGTAGATATTCGCGCTTGGATCTTGGAGGGCGAGGTTCGCGACCGCGGCCATGACGAGCACGCCCGCGAAGATCAGCCAGGAAACGCGCTGACCGAGCCGCCCGAGGATCGGCAGTTTGATGCCGTCGATCATCCACGCCCACAGAAACTTCAGATTGTAGACCAGGAAGGCGAGCGCGAAGGTGGTGACCGTCGACTTGGTGATGCCTTCCTGGGCGAGACGCGTGGTCAGCGTCGCGCCGATCATCGCGAACGGGAAGCCCGAAGAGACCCCGAGGAAGAAGGCGGCGATCGGCGCGCCTTCGGTATAGGGGCGAATTCCCTCAGGGAGGCGGCTGCGCCAGTCACGCGGCGCGGTCGATGCGACAGGATCCATGCGCATCTTGTAGCCGCTCATCGGGAGCCGACCAGCCCTTTTCGCGCAGCCCGGCGCTTGCCTTCTGCGGTCCGTCGTCGCACCCTGCCGTCATGGACGCACCGATCCGGCAGCGGCCGACCGCCGGCCAGCTCGCGCTCGCTCACGCCGTCGCGGCGGGCGAGAACAGCCATGGCCATGCCATCACGACGGTCCCGGCGCGCGTCTATACCGATCCGGAGCGCTTCGCCGAGGAGCAGGAGGGGATCTTCGCGCGCCTGCCGCAGGTGATCGCGCCTTCGGCTTTGCTGCCGCGGCCCAACATGGCGGTGCCGCACGACGGCTTCGGAATGCCTTTGCTGCTGAGCCGAGACAAGGCCGGCAATGCGCACCTTTTCTACAACGTCTGCCGCCACCGCGGCACCCGGCTGGTCGAGGGCGCGGAGGTGCAATGCGCGCCGCGCCTCATCTGCCCCTATCATGCCTGGGCCTATGCGCTGGACGGCGCGTTGGCGGGTGTTCCGCGCGCGGACAGTTTCCCGGGCCTCGACAAGGCGGACCATCATCTCGTCGAGCTGCCCTGCCATGAGGCGGGCGGCCTGATCTGGTTCGCCCGCGATCCGGGCGCCGACTTCGCCGGCGCGCAGGCGCTTGCGCCCGAATTCGATGCCTTCGGCCTCAGCGGGCACCACCTCTACCGCCGCCATGTCCACGACGTCGCGTCCAACTGGAAGCTGATCATGGACGCCTTCCTCGAGAGCTACCACGTCCAACGGCTGCACAGCGCCAGCATCGGCAAGTTCTTCGCCGACGGCATCACCGCAGCGGACATGATCGGCCCGCACCAGCGCTCGGCGGTCGGGCGCGCCGACTATCTCGCCGGCATCAATCCCGACGACTGGCCCAAGCTGCGCGGCGCGATCACCTTCGCCTACCAGCTCTTCCCCGCCACGGTGATCGTGGTCAGTCCGGACTATGTGAACGTCATGACCTTGATGCCCCAGTCGGTCGGGCGCACTCTGGTCGAGGATTTCATGCTGATCCCCGAGCCGCCCGTCTCTCCCGACGAGGAAGCACATTGGGCGAAGAGCTGGACTCTGCTCGACGAAGGCACGTTCGGCGGCGAGGATTTCCGCGCCGCCGCGCTCGGCCAGGAAGGGCTCGCCTCCGGCGCGATCGAGGCCGTCACGCTCGGCACGCTCGAAACCGGAGTCTTCGCCTTCCACCAGCAGGTTGAAGCCGCGCTTCAGGGCGCCGTGTAGAGGCTGAGCCCGCGCGGCAACTTCTTCACCGCCCGTCCCTGCAGCGTCAGGTCCAGCGTCTCCAGTGCCGATTTCAGCCCTTTGCCGCTATAGGGTTTGGCGAGGCACCCCATCGCAAGCCCGTGCGCGTCGGGCGGCGCGTCGCCGCTGACGAACAGGACGGTGACGCCCTGGGCGGCGGCCACGCGGGCGACGTCGAGTCCGTCGCCCTCGCCGTTGAGGCCGATGTCACACAGGACGAGGTCGACCTCTTCACTCTTCAGCACGCGCGCCGCCTCGGCGAGCGTGTCGACTGTCGCGACTACCTCGTAGCCGGCTTCGCCGAGCAGGTGCTCGTTGTCGAACGCGACCAGCGGCTCGTCCTCGACGACGAGGATGCGCCGGATTGTCCTTTCACGCTTGGCAAACAACATATAGGGCGAGGGCCTCCCGGGATGATCGATCTGTTCGAGCAACGTGCGGAGCCGTCCCCGGTATCCCGGAGCGCACCGCGCTCTGGCGTGTTTCATCATCCGGTTGCCCGAGGCAGCCGCTCTGGAGGTCCTCGTGCCCAAGCCCCCTTCGTCCCGCGGACCGCGCCGTCCCGGCGGGCACCCTCCCCGCCCAGGCGGCCGCAATACGCCGCCGCAGGGCGAACGCGGCGAGGCGCGCGGCACGCAGCGCCGCACTGGAAGCGAACGCGGGGAGCAGGAACGCCCGCCACGCCCGGCCCGCGCCGGCGGCAGCAACGCCTACTCCGAACGCAGCTCTGCCCCCGGCCAGCGCGACCGGAGCGAACGGAATGAGCGCCTCCAGCACGCCGCTCGCCCTGGCGCGCGCGGCACAGCGACACCGCGCGGCGAGCGCCCCGACCGCGGCGAACGTCCTGCACGCCCCGCTCGCGA
>NZ_CP141588.1:2047500-2257500 GCF_035594035.1 Sphingomonas sp. LY54 | reverse complement strand
TATGTCAGCGGCGCGGTCGGCACGCGCTCGCCCGAGCTGGTGCTCGGCCGCCTGCTCGATTTCGCGGCCGTCGGCCTGTGGGGCCGCGCCGTCGGCCTCGCCGGGCAGCTCCGCCAATTGGTGAGCGGCGCGATCGGCGGCGTCTTCTATCCCGCCTTCGCGCGGCTGCGCGACAATGGCGAGGATCTCGCCGCCCCCTATTTGCGCGTCGTCTCGGGCTACAGCGCGGTCACCTGGCCGGCCATGGCCTTCCTCGCCGCGGCTTCGACGCCTTTGGTGCTGATGCTCTACGGACCGCTCTGGGCAGGCGTGGCGCCGTTGCTGACCTGGATCGCCCTTTCCGAATTCGCCTTCACCGCTCTGCCACTGCACATGGAGCTGCCGATCCTGCTCGGCCGGATGCGGCGCCTGTTGCTGCTCAACATCCTCGACACGATCGCGTCGATCGGGCTGCTCGTAGCGGGCGCATTGTGGAGCCTCGAATGGGCGGCGGCGTCGCGCATCGCCTGGGGAATCGTCTGGTTCGTCATCTATGCCGGCTTCATGCGCGGCTTAGTCGGCTTTGCCTGGCGCGACATGATCGCGCTCTACGTCCGCAGCCTGATCGCGACCGCGGCGACGGTGGCGCCGCTCCTTCTCTATTACTGGCGCTGGAGCAGCCCCGCCGAAACCGACTTTGCCGCACTCGCGGCGCTCGCTGCGGCGGGCGGCCTGTGCTGGCTGGCGACGATCTTCCTGGTCCGCCACCCGGTGCGCGACGAAGTGGCGGGCATGCTCGCCAGCCTGCGCGACGCTTTGCCGCGCCGCGTCCGCGTCGGCTAGGCGCTCTGGATATATTCGCGCATCGCCTCGGCCTCGGCCTCGATCCGGTCGATCCGATATTTGACGAGGTCGCCGATCGACACGAGGCCGATCAGGCGCTCCTGCCACACCACCGGCAGATGGCGCATGCGGCGCTGGGTCATTAGCGACAAAGCGGCCATCACCGAGAAATCGGGGTCGACCGTGATCGCCGGCGAGGTCATCACCCGCTCGACCGGCCAGTCGAGGACGACTGCGCCGTCACTCTGCAGGCAATAGATGACGTCGCGCTCGGACATGATCCCGACCACGCGGCCGGCCTTCAGCACCGGAAGCGCGCCGATGCGACGCCCGGCCAGCATGGCGACCGCGTCGCGCACCGGCGTATCGCATTCGGTGCTGTAGACGGTGTCGCCCTTGCGTCCCAGAATCGCGGCGATGGTCATGACGCAGGCTCCTTTTTTACCGACTCGGCTTGATGATCCCATGGCCCACCGCCAAATGGAAGCATGACCCCATCCGAACCGATCCTCGCGCCCGCCCAGCGCACGATCCGCCTGGCGCGCGCCTGGCGGCGCTACAGACGCGTGATGCTGGCGGCGGCCGTCGCCGCCCCGCTCGTCCTCCTGACCCTCAAGGGCAGCGGCGTCGCGATCCCGCTTCCCCTGCTGATCGCCACCGTCGCCGGCTTCGGCTTTGCCGCCCTGGCCGGCACCGGGCTGATCGGGCTCGTCTATTTCAGCGGCCGCGGCGGCCACGCCGATGGCGCGCAGCGGAGCGAAACCGGTGGGCGATAGGGGCGAAGCGATCCTGCGCGTCGTCCCGCGCCCGGGCGATATCAATGCCAACGGCCACATCTTCGGCGGCTGGGTCCTCTCGCAGATGGACATCGCCGCCGGCATCGTCGCGTCGCACCGCGCCCAGGGCGCCGTCGCGACCGTGGCGATCGAGGCGATGGAGTTCATCGCCCCGATTCTGCTCCACGACATCATCTCGGTCTATGCGCGCATCGAGCGCACCGGCCGAACGTCGATGGGCATCCGCATCGAGGTGATCGCGACGCGCGAGCGCGGCAGCCAAGAGGTAAAGGTGACCGACGCCTTGTTCACCTTCGTTGCGCTCGACGAGAATAATCGGCCGCGGCCGCTGCCGGCGGATTAATGCTGGGCGCGCAGCCGGTAACGCAGCGTCACGGAGCCGTTCGCCGGCACCGTCGCGCTCCATAAAGGCCGGCCGTTGCGGCGGCCGATCCGGCCCTCGGCGACCAGGTCGACCTCGGCGAAATCGGCTTCGAAACGCACCGGCCGCGCCTGATCGTTGGTGACGGTGAGCAGGAAGTCGCCTGTGGCGTCGTCGCCGCCCGTCTTCACCACTCGGGCGATGACGCCGGTCGATTCCGCCACCTCGATCTCGACATCCTCGCCGACCGCCTTGTCGGCGATCGAGCCTTGGCCGAGCAGGATCGGGCGCGCCTGCCCGGCGCTGAACAGGGCGACGCCGCCGGCCGGGAGCGGGAGGCCGAGCCCTTCGGCCGTGCGATTCTTGGTCCGCAGGATCATCATCGTGCGCGCCTGCTGTTGCGCGGCGCTGCCAAACACTTGCGCCCGGTAGACGCGGTCGACCTTCACGCCGTTCTTCTCGAGCATCGCCACCTGTTTCTGGCTGTTCGCCGCCACGGTGACCGGTTCGGGGATTCGATAGAGCTTGAGGTCGCCGAGGTCCTCCTGCTCCGCCTTCATCGCGACGCGGGAGCCGGTGACGACGATATTCTCCGCCGCCATCATCGGCGGCGGTGGCGGAGGAGGCGGTGGCGGCGGAGGCGGCGGATAGCCGCCTTGCTCCTCGTGTGGGATGTCGCTGGTCGTACCGGCCGGCCAGCATTGCAGGTTGAGCGGCTCGCTGCGCGGCGGCGGCGGACGAACATTCTGGTCGCGGTTGAGCCTCCCGGCGACGGCCTGGGTCTCGGCGCGAACGAAGCTGGTCTCGTCGCCACTGGCCAGGGTTACCCAGGCAAACAAGTCGAGCCGGTCGCCGGCGGGCGACAATGTCCCGATATAATTCGCCTGCCAGTCGAAGCCGCTGGCGAGATAGGACAAGGTCAAGGTCGCGGCGACCGCGCGGTCGCTGGTCGTGCGCACCGAAAGCGTGGGTTTGGCGGAAAGCCCTTCCGGCACCGACGGATAGACGATCGTCTCATTGAGGCCCGTGCAGCGCAGGGCCTCGAACCCGTCTTCGGTCTGGAGCACGACCGCGCCGTCCGCGCCCGATCGGATCACGGCCTCCTGCTCGCGCACTTCCCCGGTCGCGCGCGACGTGCGGCGCAGATGGACCCGACGCCCGAGCGAGCGGTCCAGCAGGCTGGCGGGCGACAGCAGCCAGGCGTCCTGGTTCTTCTCGGCGACGCGTTGCGGCAGGCCGGTCACGATCGCGCTTTCGGGAAGGATGCCGCCAGCCACGCCCTCGAAGCGGATTTCAGCATCGCCGGCCGGGATGGTGATCGTGCGGGTCTCGCTGATCAGGGCAAAACCGTTCAGCCAGTCCAGCTGCATGGCCTGGCCGGTCGCACGGCTGGGGTCGCGATAGACGGTGACCGCTACCGCATCGGGCGCTGGCGAGGTGGCGATCTGTTGCGCCTGGAGCGGAGCGGAGGCCAGCAGCAGGGCGATCGCCAACCCGTCTTTCCCGTGAAAGCGGGAATCCCGCTTCTCCCCGCTTCCCGGCTTAAGGAGGAAATCGGGATTCCCGCGTTCGCGGGAATGACGGAAGGGCAGGCGCACGTCGGGCCCTTAGTAACGTGTGTCGAAGATGGCGGTGACGGTCGCGGAGCCGTTGGCGGGGACGGAGACGCGCCACACCGCCTGGTTGGACGACAGCCGCTCGCTCTTCTGGCTTTCCTCGACGATGCGGGTGTCGTTCCACCAGGCGTCGAGGCCGCTTTGGAAGAGATCGACCGTCACCGGCTCGGGCCGCGCGTTGGTGAGCGTGTAGCGCATCGCGGTCCGCCAGCGCGCCTCGCCGATCCGCTCGCGCTTTTCCACCACCGGCTGCAACTTCACGTCGAAGGCCTCGCCGGTCTTGAGGCCGAGCTCGGAGCCCATCGGCGTGTGGCCGATCGCGTTTTCGCCGATGAACTGGGCGTTGCCCCGGCGGTCCTTCATGTAGACGCGGACGATGCCAGCCGGGAGCGCGTCGCCCAGGCCCTGTTCGCGCGAGGTCGAGAATTTGAGGACGGTGTCGGCGCTGCGCGCTTCCTCCAGCGTGCCGAGCCAGGGGTTGCGATATTCGTAGGCGCGGCGGCCCGGGGCCCCGACCACGTCGAGAAAGCTCACCTGCTTGGTCTGCTGGTTGGCGATCGTGGTCCGCTCCGGCAGCGGATAGAGGTAGAAGTCGCCGAGCCGCTCTCGCCCGGAGGTTTCCGTTCCGGGCTGGCGCATCGGCGGCGGCGGCGGCGGCGGCGGCGGACGATAGCCGCGACGCGGATCGTAATAAGACTGCCCATTCAGTTGCTGCGCCTGTCCGGCGACCAGCAATGTGTCGGCATTGGTGTAGGTGGTGCCGCTGGTATTGCTGAGCGTGATCCAGCCCTGCACGTCGATCCGGCCGGCCTTCTCGTCGAACATGGTGACGTAATCGGCCTTCCAGCCGAGCCCGGGCGTCAGATAGCTCAGGGTCGCCGGCCGCGTGCCGCCGCCGCGGCTCTCGAGCGTCACCGACAGGGTCGGGCGCGCGCGAAGATTTTCGGGCACCTTGTCGAAGATCACGCGCACCGGCAGGCCGTCGTCGCGCAGCACCTCGATCCGATCGCCGATGCGGAGGACGACACCGCCATTCGCCGCCAGCACGGTGGCGCGCTCGCGCACCTCCTGCCCGTTGGCGGGATTGGTGCGCACGAGGGTGATGGTTTCGCCGACCGCCTTCTGCATGAGCGCCTGGGGCGAGAGGAGATCGAAGTCGAAATTCTGCTCGACGATCTCGAGGCCCTGGCCCGACAGCGTCACCGTCTCGGGACGGATGCGGGCGGAGACATCGGGAAATTCCTGGCGCGAGCGCCCCGCGGGAAAGGCGATCTGGCGGGTGTCCTGCACCAGCGCGAGATCGTTATTGTAGATCGTGATCGCGACGTCGCCCTGGGCCTTCTGAGCGGAAGCGGGACCGGCAATGGCCGAGGCGGCTAGGGCCCCGGTAAGCAGCACAAGGTGACGCATAAGCAAATGCTCCTGTCGGGGTCGCCGACAGGAGCATGTTACATTGTTACCTTAGCTGTCAATCCCGAAGGATGAGAGCGGCTTAGAAGTCGATCTGGGCGCGGGCGCCGATCACGTCGATGCCGTAGTCGCGGTCGCCGCCCGCCGCGACGATTGCCGCATCCTTATAGTTCAAACGGGCATAGTTCAGCATGAAGCGGACGTGATCCTGCGGGATCCAGATCAGGGAGGCCTGGAAGCCGTCCTGCTTGCCGCCGCGGATCAGGTCGTCGTTCAAGTCGACCATGTCGTAGCGCAGGTTGATCTGGAAGGCGCCGATGCCGCCGTCGCCGACCGGCCTCAGCACCTTGGTGCGGTCGAACTGGCCGCCCTTGTAGCCGCGGGTCTCGCCGGTGAGATAATAGCCGACCTCGGCATAGCCGCCGAAGAAGTTGGCGGTCGGGGCCGGGTCCATCCGGTCGGCATCGAGCCAGTGCACCTCGCCGGCGGCGTGGAACGGGCCGTGGATCACCGCCGCCTCGAGGCCGTAGCTGGTCTCCTTCTCGACGGCGAGCGCCGGGGTGGAGAGGAAGCGGCTGTTGGTCGTGTGGACGAGCGGACGCTGGCGATAGCGGGTGGTGACGCCCGCCTCGTCGGTGTCGCCATTGTCGCGCATGTGGGCGGAGGCGCCGAGGTGGAGCTGGGTCTTGCCCAGCTTCGGCGCATAGACGACGCGGCCGTCGAAGCTCAGCGCATTATTCTCGTCGCCGAGGTGATCCGCATCGCCGCTATTGGCGAGGTCGGAGATATTGTCGGTGAAGACGCCGCCGGCGAGCAGCAGGTCTCCGGTCGCATAGGTCGCCGAGAGGCCGACGCGGCGTTCGAAGTTGAACGCGTCGGTAAAGGCGGCGCGCTCGATGAAGGACGAGAAGCGCGAGCTGGTGAGCTCTTCCAGCGACTGGTAATTGTTGTGCTGGCCGAAATTGAGGCCGACGCCCTTGGCCGGGCTGTAGGTCAGGATCGCGTCGGTGACGTCGACCTCGTTGTCGGCGAAATCGACTTCGAACTTGTAGCCGAAGCCGCCCGGGATCGAACCCTCGGCGCCGAGGCGCAGGCGGCGGGCTTCGTTGGAAAAGCCGAGGCCCGGATCGGTGACGCCTTCGGGGCGGCCCACCCAGGCGGCGTCATATTGCAGGCGCCCGCGCGGCTTGAACGACCAGCCGCTTTCCTTGTCTTCGAACTGTGGCGCGCCCTTCCAGCTCGGCTTCGAGGCGGGCAGCGCCTTCTTGATCGCGTCGAGCTGCTGCTGCAGCGCCGCGACCTGCGCTTCGAGCGCCGCGGTCCTGGCAGCCTCCTGCTCCGGCGACAGCGCCGCTTCGGCCGCATTGTCCTGCGCCAGAGCCGGCGCCGCGATCGAACTGCTTCCCAGCAGGGCCAGCAGGAATAACTTGGTGTTCATGGTACGTGATTCCCCAGTGACGGGCTTGGGCCCGGGGCGGAGGTAAGACGTTCACATGATTGTTTGATGACTCGTGCATTGCACTTTTGTGACAACGCTCGGTGGAGCCCATCGGCAACAGCAGGACGCAATTACAAGGGCCTGGCCCGGCTCCGACTACCGCAATCGCGAAAGAAGGGGCGCCGAGGAGGTAAAAGACGCGGCAGTCGCGCGTCGAATGCGTGACAATGGCATGGCTGTTTCTTGACAACAAAAAGGGCGGCGGCCCTACGGCCACCGCCCCATTTTTTGTCATGCCCGAGCGATTAGGCGGCGGGAGCGATCTCCGCATCGCCCTCATCCGCGCGCGGACGGCGCGTGCGGCGGCGGGGCTTCGGCGCCTCGTCGGCATCGTCGTTGATCGGCACCGGGGCGATGGCCGGGGGCAGCACGTCGAGCGAGATGCGCTCGTCGCCCTGCTCAGCATTGTCGTCGCGGGTGCGGCGCGCGCGGCGGGGACGGAGTTCGCCGATGCTGCGCGGCTCGGCTTCGTCGCGCGCGGCGCGCTCGGGCCGGTCCTCGCGGTCGCTGCGCGGCGGCTCGCGATCCTGGCGCTCGGGCCGCGGCTCGCGGTCCTGGCGCTCGGCACGCTGCTCGCGGGCGCGCCCGCGGTTGCGGTCCTGCCGCTGCTCGCGATCGCCGCGCTCTTCCTGCTGCTCGTCCTGCTCGTCGCCGGAATCGGCGTTCACCGCCTCGTCCTGGTCTTCATCCTCATAGGAGTTGAAGTCGTCGCGGCGGGGGCGCTGCTCTTCGAAGCGCGCGCGGGTCTCATTGAGTACGCGAAAATAATGGTCCGCGAACTGGAGATAATATTCGGTCTGGACGCGGTCGCCGGCGAGTTGGGTATCCCGCGCAAGCGCCTTGTACTTCTCGTGAAGCTGGGCGGCATTGCCGCGCGAGCGATTGTCTTGGCGGTTGCCCTGGCTGGGAACGCTCCCCGGCGAGCGGGGCCCGCCGCCGCGGCCGCGACGACGGCCGTTCTGACGATTATTGATCAAGCTGTAAGCCCTCGTCTGGTGGTCTTCTTTTGCCACTCCATCGGCCGGGCCCTTCCCGGCCGTCAGGTTTGCGCGACTCCCACGGCGGCTGGCCGCATTGCGGCTCCCGCCTCCTCACGCCAGGATCGTCCGAAGACGCCAGAGCAATCGGGGGTCGGCGACGGAAAGCCTCACGCATTCAACGCTGTGATTGGCCCCGTCCCTGTCGCCTATGTAACTATTCGGACGAAGATTTCCAAGCGGAAAGATGATTGAGCTGGATCAAGGCCTTAAGACTAGGCAGCGGGCGTGGCCGGCAAGATCCTTTCGCGCTGCAACATTGAAGCCCGCAGCGCGGAAAAGCGCGCCCGCATCCGCTTCCTGTCCTGCGCCGATTTCGAAGCAGGCGATCCCGCCCGGCGCCAGCAAAGCGCCGATCTGGGGCGCGAGCCGCCGATAATCGGCGAGACCGTCGGGCCCTGCGAACAAGGCCTCGTGCGGCTCCCACTCGGCGACGTCGCGCGGCAGGCTGGCCGAAGCCTCGATATAAGGCGGGTTGCACAGGATGAGGTCGAACCGCGCGTCCAGCCCCTCCCCCCAGTCGCCGCGCACGAAATTTGCGCGATCGGCGAGGCCGAGCCGTTCGGCGTTGCGGATTGCGATCGCCAGCGCCGCCTCCGAACGGTCGACGCCGCAGCCGCGCGCCTCGGGCCACTGGTCGAGCGCGGCCAGCAACAGGCTGCCCGGCCCAGTGCCGAGGTCGAGAATCGTCTTCGGCCCCGTCTTGCCGAAATGAGCGAGCGCGGCGTCGATCAGGGTTTCGCTGTCCGGCCGCGGCACCAGCACGCCGGGGCCGACCTCCAGTTCGATCGTCCAGAAGGCGCGGCGGCCGGTAATGTAGGCGACCGGCTCGCCGGCTTCGCGTCGCCGCACGAGCGTTTCGAACGCCTCGGGCGCGTCCCGGTCGAGACCGGAGAGCAAAAGCCCATCGCGCTCGACGCCCAGCGCGTGCGCCATCAGCAATTCGGCGTCGAGCCGCGCGGTCTCGCTGGTGTCGGCCAGCCGCTCGGCCGCGGCCGCGAGGGCGGCCCGTACCTTCATCAGCCTTCGGCGACCGCGGCGAGGCGCTCGGACTGGTCCTCGGCGATCAGCGCCGAGACGAGCTCGCCGAGCCCCGGCCCGGCGAGAATCTCGGGCAGCCGGTGCAGCGTCAGATTGATGCGGTGGTCCGTCACGCGGCCCTGCGGAAAATTGTAGGTACGGATGCGCTCGGACCGGTCGCCCGATCCGACCATCGACTTGCGCGCGCCGGCGCGCTCGCTGGCGAGGCGCTCGCGCTCCAGCTCGTAGAGCCGGGTGCGCAGAACCTTCAGCGCCTTGGCCTTGTTCTTGTGCTGCGATTTCTCGTCCTGCTGGATGACGACGAGGCCGCTGGGAAGGTGGGTGATGCGGACCGCGCTGTCGGTCGTGTTGACCGACTGCCCGCCCGGGCCCGACGAGCGGTAGACGTCGATGCGCAGATCCTTGTCGTCGATCTGGACGTCGACCTCCTCGGCCTCCGGCAGCACGGCGACGGTGGCGGCGGACGTGTGGATGCGGCCGCCGCTCTCGGTCGCGGGCACACGCTGGACGCGGTGCACGCCGCTTTCGAACTTCAATTTGGCGAACACGCCCTGGCCGGTGACCGAGGCCACGACCTCCTTGAAGCCGCCGACGTCCGATGCGTTGGCCGAGATCATCTCGACCCGCCAGCCCTGCTCCTCGGCATAGCGCTGGTACATGCGGAACAGGTCGCCCGCGAACAGGGCGGCCTCGTCGCCGCCGGTGCCGGCGCGGATTTCGAGCATCGCCGGCCGGTCGTCGGCGGCGTCGCGCGGCAGCAATTTCAGCGCCAGCGCGTGCTCCGCCTCGGGCAGCCGATGCCGGATCGCCTCGGCCTCCTCGGCCGCCATCTCCTTGAGCTCGGGATCCTCGGCCATCGCGGCGAGCGATTCCAGTTCGTCGCGCAGCCGCCGCACCTCGGCCGCCGCCGCGGCGACCGGCTCAATCTCGGCATAATCCTTGGACAGGCGCACGAACGCGTCGGGCGCCAGGTTGGGCGCCGACATCGCATTCTGCAATTCGTCCTTGCGCGCCTCGATCTGCGCGATGCGCTGGTCGGAGATCGAGGTCATGACACCCCCGCGCGACGGCAAAGGCTCATGATTGTTTCAAAACCTGCGCGAGCTGGTCCAATCCGACGTTGCGCTGTTCGCCGCTGCGCAGATCCTTCAGCGCTGCCTCGCCGCGCGCGAGTTCGTCCTCGCCGAGGATAACCGCGAACCGGGCGCCGCTGGCGTCGGCCTTCTGCATCCGCTTCTTCATATTGCCCCTATAGGCCATGTCGCCCGACACCCCGGCGCGGCGCAAATCGGCGAGCACGCGCTGGGCGGCGGCCTCGGCCTGTTCGCCGAGCGGCACGACCGCTACGTCGACCGAAGGCGGCGCCGGCGTGTCGAGCAGCATCGCCAGCCGCTCGATGCCGGCGGCCCATCCGACGGCGGGCGTGTGCGGGCCGCCGAGCGCCTCGACCAGGCCGTCATAGCGTCCGCCGGCGAGCACGGTGCCCTGCGCGCCGAGGCGGTCGGTGACGAATTCGAACGCGGTGTGGCGGTAATAATCGAGGCCGCGGACCAGCCGCGCATTGCGCGTCCAGGCGACGCCGGCGGCGTCGAGGCCGGCCGTGACCTTGGCGAAGAAGTCGGCCGCTTCGGGCGTCAGGAAGGCATCAATCTCCGGCGCGACATCGGCGACCGGCCGATCCTTGGGGTCCTTGCTGTCGAGGATGCGCAGCGGATTCTTCTCGAGCCGCGCGAGGCTGTCCTCGGACAATTGGTCGCGATGCGCCTCGAAATGGGCGACCAGGGCCGTGCGCCACGCCTCGCGGGTCTCGGCATCGCCCAACGTGTTGAGCTGCAGCGTCACCCCGTCGGCGATGCCGAGCTCGCGCAACAGCTGGTCGGCAAAGACCAGCAATTCCACGTCCGCCGCCGGCGAATCGGAACCGATAATCTCGGCGTCCAACTGGTGGAACTGGCGGAAGCGGCCCTTTTGAGGGCGCTCGTAACGGAAGACGGGACCGTGCGTCGCGACCTTGAGCGGCGCCAGCTGCTGCCAGCCCTCGCCCAGATAAGCGCGGCAGATGCCGGCCGTGAATTCGGGACGAAGCGTGATCGAATCGCCGCCGCGATCCTCGAACGTGTACATCTCCTTGGAGACGACGTCGGTCGTCTCGCCCAGCGACCGCGAGAAGACCTGGGTCGCCTCGAACACCGGAATCTCGATACGCTGAAAGGCGAACAGTCGCCGCACGCGGTCGAACGTTTCGACGACGGTCTGGAAGCGGTCTGCTTCCTCGCCCCAGATGTCCTGGGTGCCTCGGATACGCTGGGGGCCCTTGCTCATGTTGCGCCCTTAGCATTTTTGCGTGGCGTGGAAAGCGCTTCCGCCCTAGGTGGGCGCCACTATGAACATCGACCTCATCCCCATCGGCGAAGATCCGCCCCGCAGCATCAACGCCATCATCGAAGTCCCGGTCGGCGGCGAGCCGGTCAAATACGAGTTCGACAAAAAGTCGGGCGCGATATTCGTGGACCGAATCCTCCACACGCCGATGCGCTATCCGACCAATTACGGCTTCATCCCGCACACGCTGTCGCCCGACGGCGATCCGCTGGACGTGATGGTCGTGGCGCGCTCGCCCTTCATCCCGGGCTGCGTCGTGCGCGTGCGCCCGATCGCGGTGCTGCTGCTCGAGGACGAAGCCGGCGGCGACGAGAAGATCCTCGCCGTGCCCGTCGACACCACCTTCCCTTATTACCAGAATGTCGAGGAAGCCGACGACCTGCCGCAGATCGTCAAGCAGCAGATCGAGCATTTCTTCACCCACTATAAGGATCTCGAGAGCGAGAAGTGGGTGCGTGTCGGCCATTGGCTTGGCCGCGCCGACGCCGAGCGCATCATCGTCGAGGCAATCGAACGCGCAACCCAGGCGAAGGCCGAAGCCGCAGCCTGACGCAACGATACTGGACGCAGGGGAGACGATCCGCCACGAAAGCGCAAAGCTTTCGTCCTGGAGAGTCTCCCTTGCGTCACTGCCTGATCTTTTCCCTCGCCCTCGCTTTTTCCGCTCCGGCCTTCGCGCAGACCGACAGCGCGCCGCAGCCCCTGTCCCGCACCGATCGCATCCCGGCCGCCCGCGACGTCGCCTATCCCGGCACCCTGACGATCGACGTCGACGCCCGCGACACCGCCCGCGCGATCTTCCGCGTCAAGCAGACGGTACCCGTGGCCGGCGCCGGCCCGCTCACCCTCCTCTACCCGCAATGGCTGCCCGGCAATCACGGGCCGCGTGGGCCGATCGCCACGATCGCCGGTCTCAAGATCAGCGGCAACGGCAAGCCGATCGCCTGGCGCCGCGACCCGGCCGACGTCTACGCCTTCCATGTCGACGTGCCCGCCGGCGTGAAGAGCCTCGACGTCGAGTTCCAGCATCTCTCGCCGACCGAGCCCAATCAGGGCCGCGTCACGATGACCCCGGACATGCTCAACGTTCAGTGGGAGAAGATGTCGCTCTACCCGGCCGGCACCTTCGTCCGGAAGATCCCAATCACCGCCTCCGTCACGCTCCCGGCGGGATGGCAGGGCGCGACCTCGCTGGACGTCGCGAAAAAGCAGGGCGACCGCATCACCTACAAGACGGTGTCCTACGAGACTTTGGTCGATTCGCCGATGTTTGCCGGCCGCTATTTCCGCCGAGAGAATTTGGGCCAGGACGTCTGGCTCAACCTCTTCGCCGACCGGCCGAGCGATCTCGCCGCCACGCCCGAGCAGATCGCGGCCCACCGCCGCCTCGTGGATCAGACGCTCAAGCTCTACGGCGCCAAGCATTATGACGAATATGAATTCCTGCTCGCCTTGACCGACAAGATGGGCGGCATCGGCCTCGAGCATCTGCGCTCGTCCGAGAACAGCCACCCGCGGGAATATTTCACCGAGTGGGACAAGCGCTCGGCCGGGCGCGACCTGCTTGCGCACGAGTTCAACCACAGCTGGGACGGCAAGTATCGGCGCGGCGCGGACCTGTTCACGCCCGACTACCGCATGCCGATGCAGAACAGCCTGCTGTGGGTCTATGAGGGCCAGACGCAATTCTGGGGCAACATCCTGTCGGCACGCTCGGGCATGATGCCGGTCGAGGACGTCAAGGCCGAGCTCGCGCGCACCGCCGCTTATTATGCGACGATGCCGGGCCGGAACTGGCGGCCGCTGATCGACACGACCAACGATCCCGTCATCAGTGCCCGCCTGCCCAAGCCGTCGCCGAGCTGGCAGCGCTCGGAAGATTATTACAGCGAGGGCATGCTGATCTGGCTCGACGTCGACAGCATCATCCGCGAGCGGACCGGCGGCCAGAAGTCGATCGACGATTTCGCCCGCGCCTTCTTCGGCATCAATCCCGGCGACCAGGGCATCTCCACCTACACGGTCGACGACGTCGTTCGCACGCTGAACGCGGTCACGCCCTACGACTGGGCCGGCTATCTCCATCAGCGCGTGGAGCGGGTCGGGGAGGCGCCGCTCGATTGGATCAAGCGCGGCGGATACCGCCTCGCCTATAGCGAGACGCCGCCGGCCTACTTCAAGTCGCGCGAGCTCGACCGCGAGATCCTCGATCTCACCTACGCGATCGGAATCACCGTCGGGAAGGACGGCGTGATCAACGGCGTCGCCTGGGATTCGCCCCTCTTCAATGAGGGCGTGACGACCGGCACCAAGATCGTCGCGATCAACGGCCGCGAATATTCGAACGACGATTTCAAGGGCGCCATCACCGCCGCCAAGGGCACCAAGGCGCCCATCAAGCTGCTCGTGAAGAGGGGCGACCTCTTCCGCACGATCGACCTCGATTATCACGACGGCCTGAAATATCCGGTGCTGGAGAAGGTGGGGACCGGCCCCTCTTCGCTCGACGCCCTGCTCGCGCCGCTCCCTTAAGGAGACCAGAATGATCCGCTCCAGCCTCCTTGCCGGCGTCTGCCTCCTGCTCGGCGCGCCGGCGGTAGCGGCGCCGGCGACCGCCACGGCGCAGACCGAGGCGGCGCTGCAGCGGATCGAGGCGCTGAACCCCAGGCTCAACGCCGTGATCGCGGTCGATCCGACGGCGCGAGATCAGGCGCGAGCGCTCGATCGCCAGCGCCGTGCGCGCGGGCCCTTGTTCGGCATGCCCATCCTGATCAAGGACAATATCGAGACCAAGGGCCCGTTGCCCACCACCGCCGGCAGCCTTGCGCTCAAGGACAATGTCACGAACCGCGATGCGCCTCTGGTCGCGCGACTGCGCGCGGCGGGCGCGGTGATCGTCGGCAAGGCCAATCTATCCGAATGGGCCAATATCCGATCGAGCGATTCGATCTCCGGCTGGAGCGCGGTCGGCGGCCAGACCCGCAATCCGCACGCGCTCAACCGCAACACCTGCGGATCGAGCTCGGGCAGCGGCGCGGCAGTGGCCGCGGGAATGGTGCCGGCGGCGATCGGATCGGAGACGGACGGCTCGATCACCTGCCCGGCCGCGATTAACGGTGTCGTCGGCTTCAAGCCCACCGTCGGCCTCGTCAGCCGCACCTATATCGTGCCGATCAGCCACAGCCAGGACACGGCCGGGCCGATGACCCGCACGGTCCGCGAAGCGGCGCTGGTGCTGGCCGCGATGGCCGGCAGCGACCCGGCCGATCCGATCACGGCGGAGGCGGACAGGCGCCGCGCAGATTATGCCGCTGCGCTCTCGCCCGATGCGCTGCGCGGCAAAAGGATCGGCGTGATGCGCTTCGCCACCGGCTTCCGCACTGACGAAGCGTTCGAGGAAGCGCTCGCAACGCTGAAGGCCCAGGGCGCGACGCTCGTCGACATCGAGACGTTCGAGGGCCGCGGCGAGATCGGCAAGAACGAGTTCACCGTCCTTCTGGCCGAGCTCAAGACCGACATGAACGCCTATCTCGCGACGACACCAGCGGCGGTAAAGACGCGGACGCTCGCCGACCTAATCGCGTTCAATAAGGCCAACGAGCCGGTCGAAATGGCGCTGTTCGGCCAGGATATTTTCGAGAAGGCGGAAAAGACCAAGGGCCTCGACGACCCCGAATATAAAAAGGCGCGCGACTTCTCCTTCACGAAGTCGGGCCCCGAGGGCATCGATCGGCTGCTCAAGGAGCATGACGTCGTCGCCCTCGTCGGCCCTACCATGCCGCCGGCTTGGCTGATCGACGCGGTCAACGGCGATCAGATCGGCGGCGGCGGCGCGGGCAGCCTCGCCGCGGTCGCCGGTTATCCCCATCTCACCGTGCCGATGGGCGAGGTTAAGGGACTGCCGGTCGGCCTCAGCTTCATCGGCCCCAAATGGTCGGACGCGGCGATCCTGTCGCTGGGCTATGCCTATGAGCAGGCGTCGAGGAAGCGGGTTACGCCCACGTTCGCGGAGTCGGTCGAGACAATGCCCGCGGTCGCGCCCTTGCTCGAGCCCGCCCGCTGACCTCGCACGTCAGTGGATGAGCTTCAGGCCGGCGATGCAGGCGACGATGCCGAAGATGAGGGCGATGCGCAGCGCGCCGGCCGCTTCTTCGAAGAAGAAGATGCCGACCAGCACCGTGCCGACCGCGCCGATCCCGCCCCAGACGGCGTAGGCGGTGCCCATCGGGATGCTGCGCGAGGCCTTTTCCAGCAGGCCCATCGAAAGCGTCACGGAGACCAAGAAGGTGAGCGTCCAGGGGAGATTCTTGAACCCGTCGACGAAGCGCAACGAGGTCGTGAAGCCGACTTCGAAGAGCCCACCCAGAACAAGCCAAAACCACGCCATCATAAAGCCGCTTCCATTTCCGCGATCGAGACAGGGCGCCGGCGCGCCGCGATGATGCAGGCGGCGACGATCATCGCCGCGCCCGCGAGAGTGAGCGGGCGCACCGGCTCGCCGAACACGAGATAGCCTAAGAAGGCCGCCCAGACGAACGCCGTATATTCGACCGGCGCGAGATGCTGGGCCTCGGCGCGGGCATAGGCCCAGGAGAGCAGCATCAGCGAGACGAAGGCGAGAAGCGCCGCGCCGAGAATGGCCGGCCATTCCGCCGGCGCGGGCACGACGGCGAGGACCGGCGCGGCAAGCAGGAAGCAGGCCGTCATGATCAGGCTCATGAAGAAGGCGACCTCGAGCGGCCGCGCCACCAGCGCCTGCCGCCGCATCAGGATGATGTTGTAGGCGTAGAGGCCGGCCGAGGCGAGGATCGCGAGCGCGCCCTGGAAGGCTTCGGGCCCGAGATCGGCCTCGGCCTGGCCGGCGAGGATGACCAGCACGCCGGCAAAGCCGAGCACGGAAGCGAGGATCGCCTGGCGCTCGATCTTCTCCTTTAAGAGCCAGGCGGCGAGATGGAGCGCAATCAACGGTGCGACGAACGACAAAGCCACGCCTTGCGCGAGCGGCACACGGGCGAGCCCCCAGAAGAACAGCATCGCCATCCCCGCCGACAATATCCCGCGCATGAGATGGAGGCGCGTCGCCTGGCGCCCCGGCCAGCGGCTGCGGCGGGCGAGGAAGAACGCGCCGCCGATCACCGCGCCGGCCAGCGTCCGCCACAGCAAGGCGTTGTAGGCGCCGATCCCGATCGACAGGTCCTTCATCACCGCGTCCATCGTCGAGAAGGCGGCGATGCCGAGCGAGGCGACGGCGAAGGCGCTGGCGGTGCTTGCCTGCCTCACACGCTCCACCCGTCATCCCGGCGCGAGCGGGAACCCAAGGCCGGGTTTGCATTCAGCAGGGCGGAGGCAGCGTTCCTGGCCCCCGGCTTTCGCCGGGGTGACGCTCGGTCGGTCATTCGGCCGCGGTTGGAAAGGCGTCGGTGGTCGCGGCTTCGATCTCGGCCGCCTTGGCCTCCACGAGGCTGACGATATGGTCGACCATGTCGGCGTCCTGGACATGATGGTCGGTGACGCCCGACAGATAGACCATATGCTTGCCGTTGCCGCCGCCGGTGAGGCCGATATCGGTCTCGCGCGCCTCGCCGGGCCCGTTGACGACGCAGCCCAGCACCGAGAGCGAAAGCGGCGTGCGGATGTGGCTCAGCCGCTCCTCGAGCGTCTGCACGGTGCGGATCACATCGAACCCCTGGCGCGCACAGGACGGGCAGGAGACGACGCGCACGCCGCGGTTGCGGATGCCGAGGCTCTTCAGGATCTCGTAACCGACCCGCACTTCCTCCTCGGGCTCGGCCGAGAGCGAGACGCGGATCGTGTCGCCGATCCCGAACCAGAGCAGCGAGCCGATGCCGATCGCCGACTTGACGGTGCCGCCCCGCGCGCCCCCGGCCTCGGTGATGCCGAGATGGAGCGGGCAATCCACCGCCTCGGCAAGCTGCTGGTAGGCGGCCACGGCGAGGAATACGTCGGACGCCTTCACCGCGACTTTGTATTCGCGGAAATCCTGGTCCTCGAGCAGCCTGATATGGTCGAGCGCGCTCTCGACCAAAGCCTCCGGACAGGGCTCGCCATATTTTTCGAGCAGGTCGCGTTCCAGGCTGCCGGCATTGACGCCGATCCGCATCGAGCAGCCGTTCGCCTTGGCCGCGCGCACGACCTCGGCGACGCGCGCGTCCGATCCGATATTGCCCGGATTGATGCGCAGGCACGCGGCCCCGGCATCGGCCGCCTCGAGCGCGCGCTTATAGTGAAAATGGATGTCGGCGACGATCGGCACGCGCGCCGCGCGGACGATTTGGCGGAGCGCCGCGGTCGATTCCTCGTCGGGGCACGAGACGCGGATGATGTCGGCGCCCGCTTCCTCGCAGCGGCGAATCTGGTCGATCGTGCCTTTGACGTCGGCAGTGTTGGTGTTGGTCATCGTCTGGACGGTGACCGGCGCGTCGCCGCCGACGGCGACATTGCCGACCATGATCTGGCGCGAGGGACGGCGCGCTATGTCGCGCCAGGGTCGAATGGACATGGCCGCCATATAAGCGATTGAAGTGACAAGACCAAGGCGAAGCGGGCCGGCCCTCACCCTTCCCTGGGCGGCCGGCCCCTGCGCCGCGCCTCGGGCGGCGGGACCTTCACGCCCCGCCGCGCCAGCGCCTCCCTGAGGAGCCATTCGATCTCGGCATTCACGCTCCGGAAATCGGCCGCCGCAGCACGTTCGAGCGCGGCCCAGAGCGCCGGCTCGATGCGCAGCGGGAAGGCCTTTTTCGGACTCTCGGCCATCAGATTACTGGTACAACGTACCGGCGTTCACGACCGGCTGGGTGTCGCGCTCGGAGCAGAGCACCACCATCAGATTGGAGACCATCGCCGCCTTGCGCTCGTCGTCCAGCTCCACGACCTGCTTCTCCGACAGCATCTGCAGCGCGGTCTCCACCATGGTGACGGCGCCGGTCACCAGCTTCTGCCGCGCCGCGATCACCGCCTCGGCCTGTTGGCGTCGGAGCATCGCCTGGGCGATTTCCTGGGCATAAGCGAGATGGGTCAGGCGGCATTCGTCGATCGTGATTCCGGCGAGAGTGGCGGGACAGTGGGTTTCTGCTATTCCGCGGGCGCGTCGCGAACCGGAGCCTGACTGATGACCTCCCCCAACCAGCAGAAGAGCGAGTGGAAGCTCGTCATCCACGGCGGCGCCGGGATCATCGAGCGGGCCATGCTATCGCAAGCGGACGAACGGGAAATCCGCGCCGCGCTCGAACATGCTCTGGATACGGGATCGGCCGTACTCGAAGCCGGCGGCAGCGCGCTCGATGCGGTCGAGGCAGCGGTGCGCGAGCTGGAGGACAATCCCCATTTCAACGCCGGCCGCGGCTCGGTCTTCACCTATCAGGGCACCAATGAACTCGATGCGGCGATCATGAACGGGGCCACGCGCGACGCCGGCGCGGTCACGGGCGTCACCGCGACGCGCAACCCGGTCAGCCTCGCCCGCGCCGTGATGGAGCATAGCCCGCACGTCATGCTCAGCCGCGAGGGCGCCGACCAGTTCTCACGCGAGCGCGACCTGGAGCAGGTCGGCCCCGAATGGTTCGCCACGGCGGAGCGGCGGCGGCAGCTCGAGGAGATGAAATCGAAGGCCGACTGGTTCGATGCGGACATGAAATACGGCACGGTCGGCGCGGTCGCACTGGACGTGCACGGCCATGTCGCGGCGGCAACCTCGACCGGCGGCATCACCGGCAAGCGTTGGGCGCGGATCGGCGATTCGCCGGTGATCGGCGCCGGCACCTATGCGGACGATCGCGCCTGCGCGGTCTCGGCTACCGGCTCGGGCGAATATTTCATTCGGCTGGGGGTCGCGCACGAGATCTGCGCCCGGATGCGCTTCGCAGGCGAGGATGCGAAGCAGGCGGCCGACCATGTAATCGGGGAGCTGACCGCGCTGGGCGGGACCGGCGGCGTCATCGTCGTGTCGCCGCAGGGCGACGCGGACTGGTCGTTCAATTCGGCCGGAATGTATCGCGGCAAGGCGTCCGCCGCGGGGAAAATCGTCGCCATCTTCGGCGACGAAGGCTGACGCCCTCTCCCCCACGCGGGGGAGAGGGCTGCCATTTCTTATTGCGGGACGACGGTCACAGCGCGCCGGTTCTGCGCCCAGGCGGCCGAATCAGAGCCGATCGCTTCGGGACGCTCCTTGCCCCAGCTGATCACGTTCAGGCGCGAGGCGGCAATACCCTTGGCGACCAGATAGTTCTTCGCGGAATTGGCGCGGCGGTCGCCAAGCGCCAGGTTGTATTCGCGGGTGCCGCGTTCGTCGGCATGGCCCTCGATAGTGACGCTGACACTCGGGTTGCGCTGCAGCCAGGCCGCCTGCGTGTCGAGCGTCGCGCGGGCGCGGTCGTCGAGCGTGTGCATCTCGGTGTCGAAGAATACGCGGTCCGACGTCACGTTCTGGACGAAGTCGGCGCGCGAGCCCGGGACCACGGTCTGGCCGACGCCCGTCTGGTCGCCGCTGACGTCGGTGCCGGTTTCCGAGGCCGGCGGGGGCGGCAACTGCTCGGGGGTCTTCTTGCCGCAGCCGGCGGTGAGGGCGAGCGCCGCCGCCATTGCGGCGATCTTCAGGCTCGTTCTCGTCATTGCATTCTCCTTCGGTCGTTATCGTGGGTGTTACGGAAGCAGCGGGCCCCAAGCGGGGTCCGAGCCGTCGAGCGGCGTCGGGATGCGGCGCTCGTTGGTGCCGGTCAGGTCGACCTGCCACACGCTCGATTTGCCGCCGCGGCCCTGGCTGGTGCGGAAGAACTGGATGACGCGGCCGTTGGGCGACCAACTCGGCGATTCGTCCTGCCAGCTGTTGGTGAGCAGGCGTTCGCCCGAGCCGTCCGGAGTCATCACGCCGATGCGGAAGCTGCCGACGCGCGTGAAGGCGATAAGATCGCCCCGTGGGCTCCATTCCGGCGTCGCATAGCTGCCGCCGCCAAAGCTGATGCGGCGCTGGTTCGAACCGTCGGCATTCATCACATAGAGCTGCTGGCTGCCCGAGCGATCGCTCTCGAAGACGATGCGCGAACCATCCGGCGAATAGCTGCCGCCGATGTCGATGCCCGGGCTGTTGGTCAGGCGCTGGGGCGTGCCGCCGCTCGCCGAGATGCGATAGATGTCCATGTTGCCGTTGACCGACATCGAATAGAGGATGAAGCGGCCGTCCGGCGAGAAGCGCGGCGCGAAGGTCTGGTTGACGCTCTCCGTCACCAGCCGCTGCCGGCCGGTGCCGATGTCGTAAATGTAGATGCGCGGCTTGTTCTCGAGATAGCTCAGATAGACGATCTGCTTGTAGTCCGGCGAGAAGCGCGGAGTCAGCACGACCGATTGACCGTTGGTCAGGAAGCGGTGGTTGGCGCCGTCCGAATCCATGATCGCGAGGCGCTTCACGCGCTTATCCTTGGGGCCGGATTCGGCGATATAGGCGATGCGGCTGTCGAAGAACGGGCTCTCGCCCGAAAGACGGGCGTAGATTGCGTCGGCGCATTTGTGCGCCGCGCGGCGCCAGTCGCGCGGTTCGACGACATAGCCCTGGCGGGTGAGCTCGGACTTCAGCGCGACGTCGTAAAGGTAGCAGCCAACGGTGAGCTTGCCGTCGCTATTGGCGCGGACGAAGCCCTGGACGAGCGCGACTGCGCCGGTCCCGGGCCAGTAATCGAACGCAGGGGCGGTCACTTCCGGAAAGGTGATGGCGCGCACGGCGCCCGGGCCGAGCGGCCGGAACAGGCCGCTGCGGGTGAGATCGCCGGCGATTACCTCGGCGACCTGGCGACCGAGCGCATCGGTCGTTCCGGCCGGGGTCGAAGCGCTTTCCGGGGTCGGCATGGCCGGCACCGCGATCACCATGTCGGCGGCGCTTTCGTCGGTCACGTCGACGGCGAGCTGGGCCTGGGCCGGCATGGCGACGATCGCGGCGGCGCCGGCGAGTATGAGCTTCAGTCGGGTCATTGAGAGAGCCTCTTGTCGAACGTTGTCGTGAGCTGTTTCCAGGCGTCGTAATATTCGGCCGGGAGGCGGAAGGGGGCAGCGAGCCGCACGGCCTTCACCGCCTGCTCCTGGTGAAGCTTCACCTGAGGGCGGTTGCTGGCGGTCTGGCCTGTGGTGCGCAGCACCTCGATATCGGTCACCGCGCCGTTGCGGGCGAGGCTGATCTGGAGCTCGGTGCGCAGCATTTCGGCGTCGGCGCCGGTCGGGGCCTTCCAATGCGGCTTGAGCTGGCGCCGGATTTCGGCGGCGAGCGAACTGCGCGCCGCGGCGCTGATATTGGCGGCGGGCGGCGCGGTGGAGCGACTGTCCGTCTCGCGATCGCTGACGCCGCTGAGCAGGCCGCTCAGCCGGCCGGTGGGACGCTGGGCCTTTTCGGTCGGCGGCGCGGGCTTGGCCTTCTCGGCGGATTTGGCCGGCGCCGGCTTCGATGACTCCGTCGGCTTCGGCTTGGCGGCGGGCGCTGGCTCGGGACGAGGTGCCTTCGGCTGCGGCCGCGGGGCGGGCGCCGGTTCGGGAAGGGACGCCTTGGGCTGCGGCGTCGGGGTCGGAGACGGCAGCGGTTCGGGCTGGGGAAGCGGCGGCGTGGTGTCGACGGGGCCTTCGACCTCGCCGAGCTTGGCGGCCGGCTCCTCGCGCGAGATCACCGGTGCGGCGCTTTCCAGCCCGACCTCGTCGACGAAGGAAACCTCGATCGGGGGATTGGTGACCGGCATCTTGGTCACGGAGGCGAAGCCGAGCGACAGCGCCGCCAGCAGGGCAAGATGCCCCGCCAGCGCAACGCCGAAGCCGGTTGCCTCCGCCCGGTCCATCAGCGCGCGCCTTGCTGCGTGCTGACCAAAGCGACCTTGCGCAGGCCGGCGACGTTGATCTCGCCCATCACGCGCATGACGTTGCCGTAATCGAGGCCCTTGTCGGCGCGCAGGAAGATGCGCGGGCCGCCTTCCTCGCGGCTGGCGGCGGCGATCTGGCGCAGTCGCTGGCCGAGCTCACCCTCGGCCACCTGCGCTTCGCCGATGAAGATGGCGCCATTGGCGTCGAGGCCGATCTGGATCGGCTCCTGCTCCTGGTCGAGCGCGCCGGCCTTGCTGTCGGGCAGGTCGACCGGCACGCCGGCGACGAGCAACGGGGCCGTCACCATGAAGATGATGAGCAGCACCAGCATCACGTCAACCATCGGCGTGACGTTGATCTCCGCCATCGGCGACCGGCGCCCGCGGCGCCCCTGCCCAAGGATCGGCCCCATCGCCATCAGGCGTCGAGCTCCAGTTCACGGCTCAGAGTGCCGTGGAATCCGTCGGCGAAGCGCGTCAGCCGGGCCTCCATGCGATTGATGCCGTGCGTCATGCGGTTGTAGGCGATGACCGCGGGGATCGCCGCGAACAGGCCGATCGCGGTGGCGAACAGCGCCTCGGCGATGCCCGGGGCGACCACGGCGAGGCTCGTATTGTTCGATCCCGCGATGTCGCTGAAGCTGCGCATGATGCCCCAGACCGTGCCGAACAGGCCGACGAACGGCGCCACCGAACCGACCGTGGCGAGGATGTTGAGGCGATCGGCAAGCTTGTCGATCTCGGCGCCGAGCGTGGAGTGCATCGCCATGGCGAGGCGGTGGCGCGTGCCTTCCTTGTCGATCGTCTTGCCGGCCGTCGAACGCCGCCATTCGGCGAGCCCCGCGGTGAAGATCCTGGCGCTCGGCCATTCATCCTTGCCACGCGTGTCGGCGAACCGATCGATGTCGTCGGCCTTCCAGAAATCCTTTTCGAACCGCTCGTTCTCGCGGGCGATTTTGCGGATGCGGAAAGCGTGGCCGATGATGATCGCCCACGTCCAGATGCTGGCCAATATGAGGCCGATCATGACCGACTTCACGACGAGGTCGGCTTGCAGAAACAGGGCCACGGGCGACATCATCTCGGCCGGGCTGGTACCCAAATTACTCAAATTCTTCCCCTTTCAGCCGCTCGAAAATATCCCTCCAGGCGCGCGGCTGCCGCTGCGGGCGGCCATCCGGCGTCAGGAAGGCGGCGGTCACCTCGGCGTCGGTCAGGATTTCATCGTCGCGCATGACTCGTTGATGAATGACGCAGCTTGCCGCCCGCACTTCGCGTACGCCGCTTAGCACGACGAGGTCGTCGTCGAGCTTGGCCGGCATGCGATATTTGATCGCCACTTCGGCGACGGCATAGACGCCCTCGCCGCTCTCCAGCGCCGCGCGCTGATCGATATCGACCGCGCGCAGCATGTCCGAACGGGCGCGCTCCATGAAGCGCAGATAATTGGCGTAATAGACAATGCCCGCGACATCCGTGTCCTCGAAATAGACGCGGAGCGCGAAGCGATGGGTCTTTCCATGGAAACCGCCGCGATAGGGACGGTCGTGGATGGGCATGGTCATGCTTCAAGGTCTCTAGGGGGCATTAACCTTTGAAGGAACCCCCGGTGACCCCTTAGTGGGGCATTGAGGCGAGCCGCGTCTATTTCGCGTCGAACAGCCCGTCCTGCGCGCCTTGGGGCGGATTGAGCCCGAGATGGGTCCAGCCGCGCCCGTTGAGGCAGCGGCCCCGCGCGGTGCGGGCGATCAGGCCGAGCTGGATCAGATAGGGCTCGATCACCTCCTCGATCGTGTCGCGCGGCTCGGACAGGCCGGCGGCGAGCGTCTCGACCCCGACGGGGCCGCCGCGATAGATGTCGGCGATCATGTGCAGATAGCGGCGGTCCATCGCATCGAGGCCGAGCGCGTCGACCTCCATGCGGGTGAGCGCGCCGTCCGCCACCTGGGCGTCGACCTGCGGCGCGCGGGCCGCCTCGGCAAAGTCACGGACGCGGCGAAGCAGGCGCCCGGCGATGCGCGGCGTGCCCCGCGAGCGCCGCGCAATCTCGGTCGCGCCATCTTCGGTGAGCGGTAGCCCAAGCAGTCCGGCCGCGCGGCGGACGACCCGCTCCAGCTCCTCGACCGTATAGAAATTGAGCCGCACCGGAATGCCGAAGCGGTCGCGCAACGGCGTCGTCAGCAACCCCTGACGGGTGGTCGCGCCGACCAAAGTGAAGCGCGGCAGATCGATCCGGACCGAGCGCGCCGAGGGACCCTCGCCGATCATGAGGTCGAGCGCGCGATCCTCCATCGCCGGGTAGAGCACCTCCTCGACCGCCGGCGCGAGGCGGTGGATCTCGTCGATGAACAGCACGTCGCCGTCCTCGAGGTTGGTGAGCAGAGCGGCAAGGTCGCCCGATTTCGCGATGACCGGCCCGGACGTGGCGCGGAAGCCGACCCCCAACTCGCGCGCGATGATCTGCGCCAACGTGGTCTTGCCTAACCCCGGCGGGCCGAAGAAGAGGACGTGGTCGAGCGCGTCGCCGCGCGCCTTGGCCGCATCGATGAACACGCGCAGATTCTCGCGCGCCGCGCGCTGGCCGACGAAATCGTCGAGTGACTTCGGCCGCAGAGCGGCGTCGACGTCCTCGGGCCGGCGCTCGGGCGTGGTGAGGCGGTCGACGTCGGTCATCGCGACGCCTTCTTGAGCGCCAGCCGGACGAGGGCGTCGAGGCTCGCCTCGGGGCCCAAGTCGGCTTCGGCCTTGGTGACGGCAGCGGCGGCCTCGGCGGGGCGGAAGCCCAGATTCTGGAGCGCCGATACAGCGTCCGCCGCGAAGCCGCCCGCCGCGACGATCGGCGCGGCGCCGGTGCCGAGGATGATGCCGCCGGCCTTGTCCTTCAGTTCGTTGACGATGCGCTGGGCGAGCTTGGGGCCGACTCCGTTGGCGCGCGCGACCATCGCCTTGTCGCCGCTGGCGACGGCGCGGTGCAATTCGTCCGAATTGAGCGCCGACAGGATGGCCAAAGCGACGCGCGAGCCGACGCCCTGGACTGAGGTCAGCAGGCGAAACCAGTCGCGCTCCTCGATGCTGGCGAAGCCGACGAGGCGGATGGCGTCGTCCGACACCTGCATCTCGGTATGGAGCGTGATTTCGTCACCGATCGCACCGAGCGCGGATAGGGTGCGCGCCGAAGCGGAAACGAGATAGCCGACCCCCTGGACGTCGATCACGGCATGATCGGCGGAGAAGCTGTCGAGCAGGCCGCGCAGCTTGGCGATCATGCGGCGTGCCCCCTCAGCGCGCGGGCGCTGGCGATATGGTGGGCGTGCGTGATCGCCACCGCGAGCGCGTCGGCCGCGTCCGCACCGACGATCTTCACGCCCGGGAGAAGGCGCGTCACCATCGCATGGACCTGGGCCTTCTCGGCATTGCCGGTGCCGACGACGGCCTTCTTCACCACCTTGGGCGAATATTCGCCGACGATCAGGCCGCTCTTGGCCGCGCAGAGCAAGACGACGCCGCGCGCCTGCCCAAGCTTGAGCGTCGATTGCGGGTTCACGTTGACGAATACCTCCTCGACGCCCGCGCCGGCCGGCCGGTACTGTTCGAACAAATCGTGCAGCCGGTCGTGCAGTTCGACCAGCCGCGCCGGCATGTCGGCCTTGGCGTCCGGCCGGATCTGGCCGTTGGCGACATGGCTGAGGCGATTGCCGTCGGCGACGATCACGCCCCAGCCGGTGCAGGTCAGCCCGGGATCGAGCCCGATCAGGATCAGCCCAATTTCTCCATCACTTCGTCGGAGACTTCGTAATTGCCCCAGACCGTCTGGACGTCGTCGTCGTCGTCGAGCGCGTCGATCAGCTTGAGGAGCGACGCGGCGTCGCCCTCGCCGACCTCGACAGGAGTCTGCGGACGCCAGGCGAGCTTCGTGCTCTCCGGTTCGCCCAGCACCTTTTCGAGCGCCTTGGCGACCTCGTGCAGATTTTCCTGCGCAGTCCAGATTTCGTGGCTCTCGTCGTTCGATTCGAGATCCTCCGCGCCCGCCTCGATCGCCGCTTCGAAGACGGCATCGTGGCTGCCGGCCGCGGCCGGATAGGAGATCAGGCCGAGCCGGTCGAAGCCGTGGCTGACCGAGCCGGACGCGCCGAGATTGCCGCCATTCTTGGCGAAGGCGGTGCGCACGTTGGTGGCAGTGCGGTTGCGGTTATCGGTGAGCGCCTCGACGATCAGCGACACGCCGCCGGGACCGAAACCCTCGTAGCGCACGTCCTCGTAATTCTCGCCTTCGCCGACCGCGGCCTTGTTGATCGCGCGCTCGATATTGTCCTTGGGCATGGACTGGGCCTTGGCCGCCATCACGGCGGCGCGCAGGCGCGGGTTCATGTCCGGATCGGGCGTGCCCATCTTCGCCGCGACGGTGATTTCGCGGGAGAGCTTGGAGAACATGGCCGAGCGCTTTTTGTCCTGCGCGCCCTTGCGATGCATGATGTTCTTGAACTTGCTATGGCCGGCCATGGATCCGGGTTCGCCTCTTCATGAAAAAGGATGTGGTGGCACCGCGATAGCCGAGACTATCGCCCTCGCGCAACGCGCCTGTAGGCCTCGACGTTCAGACCGAGGCCGAGCAGCGCCATGACCGCGCTGAGGGCGCCGTCGAATAGCGACAGCGGCCAGAACCATTCGCCTGCGCCCTTGACGAGATGCAGGTCGATAACCGCGTGAAGAATGCCCATCGGGGTCACGAGGAGCAGCGTCCACGCCAGCAGGGGCGGCAGCCAGCGGCCGAAGCCGCGGAGGAAGCGCGCGGGATTCCAGCCGAGCGGAGTCGCAGCGGCGATCCCGACGACCCAAGGCGCTAACGGCGCAAGGAAAGCGGTCAGAAGCACGTTCCGCAACAAGATCGTCGAAAAAGCGTCCGGCTCGCCAGCCAGGCCCGTGATCAGCGCCGCAACGCCGAAGCTGACGATCAGCGACGCAGCATAGAGAAAGAAGGCACCGTCGGGTCGCCAGGGATGACGTTCGCTCGCCGCCAGGATGCGAAGGATGGCGACCGCCAAGACCAATAGCCCGCCGACCCGAGCGAACGCCGCAGCAAGGAAGGCGAAAGATGGAGTCGCGCCCTCTTGGGGAACGTTGAAGAGGATGATGATGTTGCTGAAAGTGAGGACGACGAGGAGCAAGCCGGCCGGCAGCCGCAGCCTGGGATCGACGAGCGATTTGCAGGCATGGGAGAGAAAGCCAAACCATCCTCCCCGAGCTGGATCGTCCAGAGTGGCAGCGGCGTCGCGCATTATCAGCCCCCTTGCCGTGAGAGCCTATCGCACCGAAAACCGTCGAAACAGTCCCTAGAGCCGGACCGCCGTGCCCGAGACGCTGACCATCAGCATCGAGCCTTCCTTGCCGATCACTTCATAGTCGATATCGACGCCGACGACGGCGTTGGCGCCGAGCCGCACGGCTTCGGCTTCCAGTTCCTCGAAGGCGGTCGTCCGCGCGTCGCGGAGCGTGCCTTCATAGGCGCCGGCGCGGCCGCCGACGATGTCGCGGATGCCGGCGAACAGGTCCTTGAAGATGTTCGCGCCGACGATGACCTCGCCGGTGACGACGCCCAGATATTGCTGGACCGGCCGGCCCTCGACGCTGGTGGTGGTCGTAACGATCATGTCCGTTCTCCCCTCTTCGTCATTCCCGCGAAAGCGGAAATTCCTGCGCCATCCGTACACGGGCCGAAGCAGGGCGGCACCCCGCTTTCACGGGGTGCGCAGGATCAATCGATGCCCAGCGCCGCTTTGTAGGTCTCGAGCAGCATCTCGGCTTCCTGGCGGTGATGGGCCTCCATCTTGCGCAGGCGGATGATGGTGCGCATCGTCTTGACGTCGTAGCCGCGCGACTTCGCCTCGAGATAGACGTCCTTCACGTCGTCGGCGATCGCCTTCTTCTCTTCTTCCAGGCGCTCGATGCGCTCGATCAGCAAGCGCAGCTCGTCGGCCGCGACGTTTCCTTCGGACATTCTTGTTTCCCACCCGATTCTGAAATTGAAGGGGCGCGTCTAGGCCAACGGGGGCATGGCGCTCAAGCCCGGGCGAACACGGATGCTTGAACTGTCACCGATAGTGGCTATTCCGCCACCTCACGCTCAAGGAGACATCATGCAGAGCCAGTTCGTGCCCCGCAGCCGCAAGGTCCGCATCCTCGCGACGCTGGGGCCGGCCAGCAATACGCCGGAAATGATCCGCAAGCTTGCGGAAGCCGGCGCCGACGCGTTCCGCGTCAATATGAGCCACGGCAGCCACGAGGATCATGCCAAGCTGATCGCGATGATCCGCGGGCTCGAGAAGGAGCTGGATCGCCCGACCACGATCCTCGTCGACCTGCAGGGGCCCAAGCTTCGCGTCGGCCGTTTCGAAGGAGACAAGGCGGAGCTGAAGGCCGGGCAGACGTTCTTGCTCGACCGCGACGAGGCGCTCGGCGACGCGACCCGCGTCCAGCTCCCCCATCGCGAGATTTTCGAGGCGGTCGAGGCCGGCACGCGCCTGCTCGTCGACGACGGCAAGATCGTGCTGCGCGTGCTGAAGGCCGAACCCGACCGGCTCGAGACGATGGTCGAGGTGCCCGGCACGATCTCCAACAACAAGGGCCTCAACGTCCCCGATGTGGTCCTGCCGGTGGCGGCGCTCACCGAGAAGGACCGGCGCGACCTCGATTTCGCCCTGTCGCACCATGTCGACTGGATCGCCCTGAGCTTCGTCCAGCGTTCCGAAGACGTCGCCGAGGCCCGCCGCCTGATCGCCGGCCGCGCCTCCTTGCTCGCCAAGATCGAGAAGCCGGCCGCGGTCGAGCGGCTCGACGGCATTCTCGAGCTTGCCGACGCCGTCATGGTCGCGCGCGGCGATCTCGGCGTCGAGCTGCCGCCCGAAGACGTGCCGCCGCTGCAGAAGAAGATCGTGGAAGCCGCCCGCCGCATGGGCCGCCCGGTCGTCGTCGCGACCCAGATGCTCGAATCGATGATCACCTCGCCCTCGCCCACCCGCGCCGAGGTGTCGGACGTCGCCACCGCCGTCTATGACGGCGCCGACGCGATCATGCTGTCGGCGGAAAGCGCCTCAGGCCAGTGGCCGGTCGAGGCGGTGTCGATCATGAACCGCATCGCCACCACGGTCGAAGCCGATCCGAGCTATCTGCCGCGCGTCCACTTCACCGAGACCCTGCCCGATCCGACCACCAATGACGCGATCGCGCAGGCCGCGACCAACATCCTGACCACCATCGGTGGCGCCGCCATCGTTTGCTTCACCACCTCGGGCTCGACCGCGCGCCGCGTCGCGCGCGAGCGGCCGGCCGCTCCAGTCATGGTGCTGACGCCGTCGGTCAACACCGCGCGGCGGATGGGCCTCCTGTGGGGCGCGCACGCGGTGCGCACGCGTGACGTCGAGAGCTTCGAGGAAATGATCGCCAAGGCCAAACGCATGGCGCTGCGCCACGGCCTCGCCAAGGGCGGCGACCGCATCATCATCACCGCCGGCGTGCCGTTCGGGACGCCGGGTTCGACCAATGTCGTGCAGGTGGCGCGGCTGGTCGGCGACGAGCTCGACCGGCACAAGGCAACGCAGTCGGCGCAGTTCAAGCGAACTTGAGCTAGCGGCCCGCATTTCGACGAAATTGGTGTTCCCCGGCGAAAGTCGGGGCCCAGATGGGACATCGCTGGACCCCGGCTTTCGCCGGGGAACAGCAGGGGGCGGAACCCTCTAGACCGCCTGCATCAGGCCAGGGACAAGATCGGGAATCTCCCGCGCAAGGAAGCCGACGCGGCCGACGTCGCGGGTCAGGGTTCGGCCCGCCTCGCCGTGGAGATAGACGCCCCATAAGGCGGCGGTGAGCGGGTCGGCACCGCGCGCGGCGAGGCCACCGACGATGCCCGCCAGCGTGTCGCCCGAGCCCGAAGTGGCGAGGCCGATGCCGCCGCCGAGGAAGCGGAAGCTGCGTCCGTCCGGCGCCACCACGAAGCTCCATTGCCCCTTGACCACGGCGACCGCGCCGAACGCCTCGGCGGCCTTTCGCGCGGCCGCCAGCGGATCGGCGGCGACGGTCTCGCGCTCGCATTCGAGCAATCGTGCCATCTCGCCCGCATGCGGCAGCAGGACGGCGCCGCCCGTCCACGCCCGCAGCTTCGCGGCCAGCGGCGGCAGCAGCCCAAGCGCCGCGGCGTCCAGCACCAGCGGATAAGCGCCGCCATCGTCCAGCACCGCCGCAATCAGGTCGGTGAGCGGGGCACCGGCCTGCATGCCGGGGCCGATCGTCAGCGAATCGACGTCGCCGCATTGCTCCACGAGGCGCGCGATCGACCCCGGGGCGATGCAGCCGTCCTTATCCTCGGCGAAGGCCATGATCCGCGCCTCGGGCAGGGCGATGCCAAGTCCGAGCGCGATACTTTCGGACGTGGCGACGCGAAGCTTGCCCGCGCCGGCGCGGAGCGCGGCGATACCGGCCAGCTGCGCCGCGCCCGAAAGCTCGCGGCTGCCGGCGATGAACTGGGCGACCCCGCGTTCCTCCTTGTCGCCGTCCTCGGCATGGTGGGGGAGCGGGAAGCGGCGCAGCAACGCCACGTCCAGCGTCTCCGGTTCGCTCATCGCGCGGCCACCATGGCGTCGGGCTCGGACGTGATCGGCGCGGCCTCCTCGATCAGCGGCGCGGCGAAATTGTAGCGGATCAACTTGGGCACGCAGAGCCTGGCGTCGTCGGGCTCGAAATCATATTCGCACACGCCGCAATTGAGGACATCGCCTTCCTTATCGATGGTCAGGATCTGCGCCTCGTCCATCTCCTCGAGGATGTAGCGCAGGCACAGCACCACGACCTGGTGGCAGACGACAAGGACGCGCCGGTCGGCATGGTGCAGGCTGATCGTGTCGAGCGCGCCGCGCAGCCGCAGGATCACATCCGCCCAGCTCTCGCCGCCCGGCGCGCGATGGTAGAATTTGCCGAGCAATGCGCGATGCTCGGCGTGGTCGGGAAATTTCTCCTGGATACCCGCCATGGTGAGCCGGTCGAAGATACCGAATTCGCGCTCGCGCAGGCGCTCGTCGACGATCGGCGGTCGCGCGTCGCCGACCACGCCGCCCGCCGCGCAGATCGCGCGCGCGGTCTGGCGGGCGCGGACATAAGGCGAGGCCAGGACGATCTCCGGCCGTTGCGATTCGGGCAGAGCGGCGAACCAATGGCCGAGCGCGCGCGCCTGCTGCTCGCCGAGCGCGCTCAGCGGCACGTCGACGTCGCGCATCGGAATATCGATCACGCTCAGTCCCGCCGAATCGGCCGCATCGCGGGCGACGTTCCCCGCGCTTTGGCCGTGGCGGACGATCCAGAGCTTTTCGGGCCATCTTTGTCGCATGGCCCAAACAAAGCGCGAGCCGCGCTAAAGTTCAGAGCAGGCCGTCGGCCTGGAGCCGCGTGCGGAGATTCTCGGCGGTCGTGAACAGGTGCGCCGGCATGCCGACGGCGCGGGCGCCCTCGACGTTGATCGCACGATCGTCGACGAACAGGGCCTCGGCCGGCTTCAGCCCGAATCGGTCGAGCGCGCGGAAATAGATGGCCGGGTCCGGCTTCAGCAATTTCTCCTCGCCGGAGACGACGATGTCGCGGAAGCGGCGGAAGAATGCGTCTTCGCGCGCCCGGAACGGCCGCCAGAAATCGGCCGAGAAATTGGTGATCGCGAACAAGGGCACGCCGCGCCCGTCGAGTTCTTCGACGATCGCGTGGACGCCGGGAACCGGGTCCGTGATCGTCTCGCCGAATCGCTCGCCCCAGGCGGAGATCAGATCGGCATAAGCGGGAAAGGTTTCGGACAGTTCGGCGGCGGCCTCGTCGAACGGGCGGCCGCCATCCAATGTCTCGTGCCAACCGTAAAGGTCGGTATCCTCGATGAACTGCAGACGCGCTTCATCGTCCGCGATCTGGCGGACGAGGAAGCTTTCAGGGTCCCAACCGTAGAGGACGTTGCCGACGTCGAAGACGACGGCGGTCACAGCCAAGGCGGCTTAGCCCTGGCGCGCCTTGAAGCGGCGATTCGTCTTGTTGATGACGTAGGTGCGGCCCCGGCGACGGATCACGCGGCAGTCGCGGTGGCGCGACTTGAGGGACTTCAGGGAGTTGCGGATCTTCATGGCCGGTACGCCTGCCTGTTCTTTCGAATGGTTTCTGGTGAGAAAATGAAGGCGCTCCCCTACGGGCGGCGCCGGTGCAAGTCAAGCTTTCCGGCGGCGCTGCGCGGGGAAAAACGCGGCCTGCGCGAGTCAGATAGATGGCGTCTCGGCCGCCCCGCCATAATCGTTGATCGCTTCGAACAGGGCGATGAGGGCCCGCCGCTCCTCCTCGCTGATCTCCGGACGCCAGACCTCGAACAGCAAGACGATTCGCGTCTGGTCGCTGTCGTTCCAGGCCTCATGCTCGATGCTGTCGTCGAAGATCATCGCCTTCCCCTCCTCGACCGGCCGGATCTCGTTGCCGACGCGCAGCCGGCAGACAGGCGGGACGACGAGCGGGATATGGCAGATCAGCCGGGTATTGAGCATGCCGTTATGCGGGGGAATGTGCGTGCCCGGCCTAAGCCTGGAGAAGAGCACCATCGGCGAGCGCGTCCGGATGTGCGGGATCGGCGCCGCGGCCAATGCTTCCATCGTGCGCGGGCAGCGCGACGCATTCTCCTCGACCAGCGCCCCGTTTTTCCACAGATAGAGCGCCGACCAGTCGGGGTTGTTCAGCATCGCATGCGACTGGTTGAAGGCGCGGTCGGTCGGCACCTCGACATAAGGCTTGAACGCCGCCTCCCGCTCTTCGATCAGCGCGGCGAGTTCGGCCTGCATCGCGGGGACCGCTTGCTCGACGGTTTCGACCCACGGGAACTGGTCGCGTTCGTAGAACTGGATCTGCGGGAGGCCGGGGAAGAAATAACTGGTCGGCTGCTGGAAATAGAGCTGCTTGTTGCCGAGCAGGATATCGATCGATTCCTGGACGCGCGGGGCGACGCTGTCCCCGGAGAAGCCGGCCTCGGCGAGCCGGTCGGTCAGGTGATTTTCGTAGCGGCGGCTGAAGTCTGCGACGGCCGCTTCGGCACGCGCAAGATCGGCGGCGAGCCCCGGCGGCAGCGCCGCGCCGGCAGGGACGAGCTTCAGCGCGAACTGATAGAAGGAGGTCGCGGCGCGGATGTCGTCGCGGCGGCTGAACCAGTCGCCCTTCATGATCATGGCGCGCAGATTGCGCGGGTCTACAGCCAGCGCCTGGTCGATCGCCTCGCGCTCGGCTTCCGCGTCGCCCGCCTGCCGGCAGGCCTGGGCGAGTAGGATCCAGGCCGGGGCCGGCGCCTGTCCGGACGCGACGATCTGCTCGAACGAGCGACGCGCCGCGGCCGCATCGCCCCGCTCGAGCGCTTCCATGCCAGCGCGTCCCAATTCCTCGACCGACGAACCCTGCATCCCTGTCTCGCTGTTCGGGGACAGAAGGCGATTCGGATCAGCTTGGCAAGGTCTGGGAGCGCTCGGCGAGCTTGCGCTCCCACGCCAGCGCATCGGCCACGATCGTGTCGAGGTCGTCGCGCGCGGGGCGCCAGGGGAGCGTCGCCAGGATTCGGCCGTTGTCCGCGACCAGCGAATCGGGATCGCCGAGGCGGCGCGTCTCCATCCGACGCTCGATCGTCATGTTGGTCACGCGGTCCACGGCGTCGAGCACTTCGAGCACCGAAAAGCCGCGGCCGTAGCCGCAATTCATGATGTGGCTGGACGCCGGATCCTCGATCAATTTCTCGAGCGCGTGGACATGCGCCGCGGCGAGGTCGCTGACGTGGATGTAATCGCGCACACCGGTGCCGTCGGGCGTGGCATAGTCGGTGCCGTAGACCGAGACATGGCTGCGCTTGCCGGTCGCCGCCTCGACCGCGACCTTGATGAGGTGGGTCGCCCCCGCGGTCGACTGGCCGGAGCGCCCCTTCGGATCGGCCCCGGCGACGTTGAAATAGCGCAGCGCGCAGAAATTGATCGGGTGCGCCGCCGCCGTGTCGGCCAGCATGCGCTCGGTCATCAGCTTCGACCAGCCATAGGGATTGATCGGCTGGGTGCGCGCGTCCTCGGTCACCGGCACGCGCTCCGGAATGCCGTAGGTCGCCGCGGTCGAGGAGAAGATGAAGTGGCGGACGCCGCCGTTCACCGCGCTCTCGATCAGGGAGCGGCTCTTCGCCGTATTGTTCTCATAATATTTGAGCGGATTCTCGACCGATTCCGGGACCACGATCGATCCGGCGAAATGAATGATCGCCTGGATGCCGTGCTCGGCGATGATCCGCGCCAGCAGCGGCTGGTCCGCGATGTCCCCCTTGACGAAGGTCGCCTCTTTCGCGACGGCCCATTCGAAGCCGGTCGTGAGGTTGTCGAGGACCACAACCGGCCAGTCCGCATCGACCAGCGCCAGCACGGCGTGGCTGCCGATATAGCCAGCACCGCCGGTGACCAGCACGGGAGGTTTGGTGCCTGGACTCGTCATTTCGATTTTCCCCAGTTTCGGATTGCAGCAAAACGGCGTCAGGATCGTTGCAGGTCCGTATAAGTCTGCCGCTTAGCACGAGGTTCCGGAATGAAAGCTGTTTTTCTCCGTACGGGCGCCCTTCTTCTCGCAGCTTCGCTCGCGGCCTGCACGACCGGCGGCGGCTATGGCAGCGCGGGGAGCGATGTCACCCGCTTCCATTTGAACCAGCCGATCGCCCGCGCGCCGATCGCCGTCGAGCCGGCCAATCCGGCCGACGCGAACAGCCTCGAGTTCCGCGCCTACCAAGATGCGGTCGCGCGCCAGTTGAGCCGCCTCGGCTGGACCGTCGTCAACACCGTCGGCCGCTCCGAGCAGGTCGCCACGGTTGATGTCGAGCAAGGCAGCCGCGAGGCGCTGCGCGAGCGCTCGCCGGTCACGATCGGCGTCGGCGGCAGCACCGGCGGCTGGCGCAGCGGCGTCGGCGGCGGCGTGAGCTTCGGCCTCGGCGGTGGCCGATCGGGCGAGATCGTCGGCACATTGCTGGAGGTGCGCATCAAGCGCCGTTCCGACGGCACCGTTTTCTGGGAGGGCCGGGCAACCACCGAAGCCCCCGCGACGAGCGAGGCCGCGCAGCGCACGGTGGCGGTCGAAAAGCTCGCAGATGCGCTGTTTCGGGACTTCCCCGGAGAGTCGGGGCGCACTATCAGGGTCAAATGAATCTCTCCGTTACGAGCGCCTTTGATGGCGGCAATATTCGTCTGGTCGGCATCGAGGAAAACCGGGTCGACCTTGAAATCGTCAAGGATCACCAGTCCGATTTCTACCAGTGGTTTTTCTTCCGGGTAACCGGCGCCGGCGGCAGGCCGCTGCAGCTTCGCATCCTGAACAGCGCCGGCTCCGCCTATCCCAATGGGTGGCCCGGCTATCGCGCCCGCATGTCGTACGACCGCGAATATTGGGAGCAGGTCGAGACCGGTTATGACGATGGCGTCCTGACGATCAGCGTCACGCCGGCTTCGGACAGCGTCTGGTTCGCCTATTTCGCGCCCTACACGATGGAGCGGCACCACGATTTCGTCGCCCAGGTCGCAGCCTATCCCGACGTCGAATATCGCTCGCTCGGCCAGACGCTCGACGGCCAGGAAATCGACTATTTCCGTATCGGCGACGGCCCCTTGCAGGTCTGGCTCTACGCCCGCCAGCATCCCGGCGAGACGATGGCCGAATGGTGGATGGAAGGCGCGCTCGAGAAACTGCTCGACGACGCCGACCCGGTTTCGCGCCGCCTGCGCGAGAAGGCGACCTTCCACGTCGTCCCGAACATGAACCCGGACGGCTCGCGTCGCGGCCACCTCCGCACCAACGCCGCCGGCGTCAACCTCAACCGCGAGTGGCATGAGCCGACCGCCGAGCGCAGCCCCGAAGTTTTGTGGGTACGCAACGCGATGGACCGCACCGGCGTCGATTTCGCGATGGACATTCACGGCGACGAGGCGATCGCAGCCAACTTCCTCGCCGGCTTCGAAGGCATCCCGAACTGGACCCAGGCGCAGCAGGATTTGTACGATCGCTTCAGCCAGGAGCTGGTCCGCATCTCGCCCGATTTCCAGACTGCCAAGGGCTATGAGGTTTCGGCGCCGGGCAAGGCCAACCTGTCCATGTCGACCGCCCAGCTCGCCGAGCGTTTCGGCGCCGTCAGCATGACGCTCGAAATGCCGTTCAAGGACAATGACGACCTGCCCGATCCCGATCATGGCTGGTCGCCCGAGCGCAGTCAAATGCTCGGTCGCTCGTGCCTCGACGCGCTCTACGCCATGGTCGACGCCTTGCCGAAGAAGAGCCGTTAAAATGCCCCGTCTCGTGCTGATCCGCCACGGCCAGTCGTCGTGGAACCTGGAAAATCGCTTCACCGGCTGGTGGGACGTCGACCTGACGCCGAAGGGCGTGGAGGAAGCGCGGCTCGCCGGCGAGCTGATGGGGTCGAAGGGGCTCGACTTCGACATTTGCTTCACCAGCCTGCAGACCCGCGCCATTAAGACGCTGCACCTGGCGTTGGAGCCGATGCTGCGCCTGTGGCTTCCGGTCGAGAAGAGCTGGCAGCTGAACGAGCGCCATTATGGCGGCCTTACCGGCCTCAATAAGGCCGAGATGACGGCCAAGGTCGGCGAGGAGCAGGTCAAGATCTGGCGCCGGTCGTTCGACATCCCGCCGCCGGAGCTCGAGGCCGACAGCGAATATGACCTCGCCGGCGACCGCCGCTATGCCGGGATCGCCATTCCGCGCACCGAGAGCCTGAAGGATACGATCGAGCGCGTCCTGCCCTACTGGGAAGAGCGGATCGCGCCGGCGCTGAAGCGGGGCGAGCGCGTGCTCATCTCGGCGCACGGCAATTCGCTGCGCGCTCTGGTCAAGCATCTCTCCAACATCCCGGACGATGAGATTACCGGCCTCGAAATCCCGACCGGCCAGCCGATCGTCTACGAGCTAGACGACCAGCTCAACGCCCTGGAGCGTTACTATTTGAAGGACCGCTAGTCGCCGCTCTTCGCGCGGTGCAGATTGCGGTCGGCGCGCAGCATGACGTCGTCGGCGCTGTCGCCGGGAAGGATGGTGGCCACGCCGATCGCCGCTTCGAGCGACACCGAGGCCCCACCGACGTCGAGCGGATCGGCGGCGATGCAGCGTTCGAGCCGCTCTGCGGTCTCGATCGCGCTGTTATGGTCGAGATGGTCGACGATCAGGCCGAACTCGTCGCCGCCGATGCGCGCCAGCACGTCGGTCGAGCGGATGAGCTCGGCGAGCAGGCGCGCGACATGGATCAGCGCGGCGTCGCCCGCGACATGGCCATAGCGGTCGTTGATCGCCTTCAACCCACCGAGATCGATGTGGAGCAGCGCCGCTGGCGTGCCGTGGCGATTGGCATGGCTGACGACGCGTTCGAGCTCGCGCAGGAAGCGGCGGCGATTGGGTAACGGCGTCAGCGTGTCGCTGTCGGCGATCTGCTCCAGCTCCGCCACGCGCTCGCGCATCTCGGCGAGCGAGGCGCGCAGCAAGGCATTTTCGTCGCTCAGCTGCTCGATCAGATGCACCTGTGCTTTTTCGTCTTCCGCCATGCGACCGTCCGCCTTTCGACGCCCGATCCTACGCGCCATCCGTTAACGCATCGCCAAAAGAGGCGGCGCCCCCAATTGCCTAGCGGGGGGTCGGTGGTTAAGAAGTGCCGCTTCGCCGGGCAAAAGGGTAGAAAATTGGCAGACGAAGCTCCGCAGATCGGGATCATCATGGGCAGCCAGTCCGACTGGGAGACGATGCGCCACGCCGCCGACGTCCTGGACGTGCTCGAAGTGCCCTATGAGACGCGCATCGTCTCGGCGCACCGCACCCCCGACCGGCTCGTCGAATATGCCAAGAGCGCCGTCGGCCGCGGCCTCAAGGCCATCATCGCGGGCGCTGGCGGCGCCGCCCACCTTCCCGGCATGGCGGCGTCGATGACCCGCCTTCCCGTGCTCGGCGTGCCGGTGGAATCCAAGGCCCTGTCCGGCATGGACAGCCTCCTCTCCATTGTCCAGATGCCCGGCGGCATCCCGGTCGGCACGCTCGCGATCGGCAAGGCCGGAGCGACCAATGCCGGCCTGCTCGCCGCCGCGATCCTTGCCACGCACGACGAAGCCCTCGCCGGCCGGCTCGACGCGTGGCGCCAGCGCCAGACCGACGGAATCGCCGAGCGCCCCGAATGATCGCACCGGGCTCCACGATCGGCATCGTCGGCGGCGGCCAGCTCGGGCGCATGCTCGCCATGGCGGCGGCCCAGCTCGGCTACAAGATCCATATCTACGCGCCCGACGAGGCGCCGCCGGCGGCCGAGGTCGCGGCTTTGTTCACGCGCGGCGCCTATGACGACGAGGTAGCGCTCGCGCGCTTCGGCGCCAGCGTCGACGTCGCCACCTACGAATTCGAGAATATCGCCGCGGGCCCCCTGAAGGCGCTCGCCGAGAAGGTGCCGGTTTATCCGCCCCGGGCCGCGCTCGAAGTGGCGCAGGACCGGCTCTCCGAAAAGGAATTCGTCGCCGGCCTCGGCGGGCGTCCGGCGCCGTTCGCCGCCGTCTCCAGCCGCGAGGAGCTCGGCCGGGCGCTTGCCGAAATCGGCACGCCCGCGATCCTGAAGACACGGCGCTTCGGTTATGACGGCAAGGGCCAGGCGCGCATCATGAATCCGGCTGATGCCGACGCTGCCTGGGACGCAGTGAAGGGCGCGCCCTGCGTGCTCGAGGGCTTCGTCCCGTTCGATGCGGAATTCTCGATCCTTTTGTGCCGCACCCCCTCCGGCGAGATCGTGATCTGGGACGCGCCGGAGAATGTGCACGAAAGCGGCATCCTCGATCGCTCGACCGTGCCCGCCTCCCCGGCCCTGCGCCCGGCCATAAAGGAGGCCGAGGCGCTCGCCCGCAAGGTCGCCGACGCGCTCGATTATGTCGGGCTGCTGACGCTCGAGTTCTTCGACGGAGCCGAGGGTGCGGTGTTCAACGAGATGGCGCCGCGCGTCCACAATAGCGGCCACTGGACGATCGAGGGTGCGCTCACGTCGCAGTTCGAGAACCATATCCGCGCCGTCTGCGGCCTCCCGCTCGGCGCGCCCGATCTGGTTGTGCCGCGGGTCGAGATGCAGAACCTGATCGGCGAGGACGTGCGCGACTGGGCGCAGATATTGTCCGACCGCACCGTCCATCTGCACCTGTACGGCAAGGGCACGACCCGCCCCGGCCGCAAGATGGGCCACGTCACCCGGCTCGTCGGCAAACCCTGAGCGCAGCCCGATCCGCCCTCCGGGGAGGGCGGATCGCTTGCACCCTCACTTCAGAGTCGCGACCTCGACCGGCATGCCGAGCTTGTCGAGCTGGCTGCGGATCTTGGCGGCGTCGCCGACCACGACCCAGACCAACTTGGCCGGGTCGACGGCCGCCCGCGCCGCCTTGTCGAGGTCGGCCGCCGTCATCGCGCGATAGCGGCTGGCCAGCGTCTCCTGGTAATTGTCGGGCCGGTCGAACAGCGCATTGCCCTGCATCGCAGAGAGCACCGCGCCCGAAGTCTCGAAGCTGCCCGGCAGTTCGCGGATATTGCCGTTCATCGTCCGGGTCAGCTCGGCCGGGGTAACGCCCTTGCTGCCCAGGAACGCCTGCATCTGCTCCTGAAGCGCCTTGATCGAATCGCCGGTGCGATCGGCCTGGACCGGGGCGAAGACGATATAGGGCGACTGGTGCTCGGTTCGGTTGACGAAGCCCGACACGCCATAGGCCCAGCCCTTGGTCTCGCGCAGGTCCATGTTGAGGCGCGACAGGAAGCTCCCGCCGAGCACGTCATTGGCGGCCAGCAGGGTCGTGAGATCGTCGGTGCCCTTGCCCGGCAGGATCTCGCCGGCGAGAATCATCGATTGCGGCGATTGCGGCCGATCGACCAGCACGATGCGCGGCTTCGGCGCAACGATGGCCACGTCGAAATTCTTCTCGACGCGCGGCGCCGCCGGAGGTGCCCAATGGCCGAAGCGGGCCTCCAGCATCGGGGTGATCTCGGCTAGGCTGGTGTCGCCCACGACAAACACTTCAGCATTTTCGGGGCGGATCCAGCTCCGGTGGGCTGCGACGACGTCATCGCGCGTGAGCGCGGTGACCGTCTCGGCGCGGCCCGAGCCGGTGAACGGCGTCCCGTAGGGATGCTGGTCGCCGTAGAGCAGGGGCGGCAGCGTCCGCAGCGCGATGCCGGTCGGCTGGGTGAGCTCGCTGGCGATGCGCGTCAGCTGCTGCGAGCGGAGCCGTTCGAACTCGCTCGGCTCGAAGGCGGGATTCTTGACCACGTCCGCCATCAGATCGAGCGAGGCCGCGAGGTTGGGCTTCAGCGCCGACAAGGTCACGGTCGTGCGGTCGAGCGACGGCGCGATCGAGAGTTCTGCGCCGAGCCGCTCGCGCGCCTCCGCCAGCTCGCGGGAATCGAGGGTAGCAGTTCCCTCGTCCATCAATGTCGCCATCAGGCTTTGCAGGCCGAGCTTGGTCTTCGGGTCCGAAGCATAGCCGGCGTCGAACTGCATCGACACGAGTACGACCGGCACGGCTGCGCGGCGCGCGAACGCGACCTTGATGCCGTTGGACAGAGTGGCGCGCTCGACGTCGGGGAAGTCGAGGTCGGCGATCGGGCCGACTTCGGGGAGCTTCGAGCGGTCGACCTGGAAGAAGCTGCGCGGCTCATGCGCCTGCGGCTTGGGCGCCAGCGGCTGCTCGTCCGCACCGGGCGTGCGATAGTAACGCGGGCGCTGCGACGCGACGGCGCCCTTCTTTGCGCCCGCCTCGACATAGGGATCGCGCTCGCCGGGAATAACGGTCAGCGCATAGACCGGACGTGTCAGCCACTTCTGCAGCGCGGCGCGGACGGTGGCCGGCGTCTGCTGGGAAACGGCGAGAAGCTGCTTCTGGTAGAATTCCGGATCGTTGGCGTAGAGCTCGCCTTCGGCCAGCGCGACCGCCTTGCCGCCGAACCCGCCGACCTGCTCGAGCCCGCGGATGCGGTCCGAGACGACCGTCATCGCGACGCGCTGCACCTCGTCCTGGGTTGGCCCGTTCTGGATGAGATCGGCGATGATCGCATCGAGCCGTTGCGCCACCGCATTGGCGTCAGCGCCCGGCTTCACGTCGACCTGGACGTCGAAGATCCCGACGCGGTGGAAGTCCTGAAGATCGGCCGATACGCGGACAGCGGTCTGGTCCTTGCGCACCAGCTCGTTGTCGAGCCGCGAGCTGGCGAGGCCGCCGAGCACCGAGGCGCCGACTTCGAGCGGCACGACTTCCGGATCGAGCATGCCGGGGACGGCCCATTTCCTGTAGATGCGCGTCGTGGCGACACGATCCTTCATCACCTGCGTGAGCGGCGCCTTGAGCGTCGACACGTCGGCCGCGGCCGGCTCGTTGACCGGTCCGCGCGGAATGTCGCCGAAATATTTGGTGACGAGCGTCTTCGCCGTCGCGACATCGACGTCGCCGGCCAGCACGAGCACCGCGTTGTTGGGGCCGTAATTGTCGCGGAACCACTGCTTCACGTCGGCGAGGCTGGCCGAATCGAGGTCGGCCATCGAGCCGATCGTCGAATGGCGATAGGGGTGGCCTTCCGGAAACAGCGCCTCCAGCTCGGCATATTCGACCAGGCCGTAGGGCTGGTTGTCGCCCTGCCGCTTCTCGTTCTGGACGACGCCGCGCTGGTTATCGAGCTTCTCCTGGGTGACCGCGCCGAGCAGGTGGCCCATGCGGTCGCTCTCGAGGAACAGGATCGTTTCCAGCGCCGCCTTGGGCACCGTCTGGAAATAATTGGTGCGGTCGAACCAGGTGGTACCGTTCAAATCGGTGGCGCCGATCTGCTGCAGCGGTTCGAAGAAGTCGCCCGGGGCATTCTCCGATCCGTTGAACATCAGATGCTCGAACAAATGGGCGAAGCCGGTCTTGCCCTTGGGCTCGTCCTTCGATCCGACATTGTACCAGATGGAGGCCGCGACCACCGGGGCCTTGCGGTCCTCGTGGACGATGACCCGCAGGCCGTTGTCGAGCGTGAACTCCTGATAGGGGATGTCGACCGCGCGGACGAGATCGGCCACCGGCGCGGGCGCCGAACTGCCTGCCGTCGATACCGCCGCGGTCCGTTCGGCGGGCGTGGTCGTGCAGGCGGGAAGCGCCAGCGACGAAAGCAGGATGATTGTCAGCAGCTTATGGCGCATGTTGGTCCCCTTCGATTCTTCGGCGCCCACCATAACCCACCGTTTTAGCGGCGCAATACGCCAAGGGGCTGGACAAGGGGCCTTGGAGATATAGGTTTCGCCCCGAACCCTATTCGAAGGATCCCATGCGTTTAAAACTGATGGCGGCAATGGCCGCGGTATCGATGTCGGCCGTGTCGTTCGCCCAGGCCGCTCCCGAATTCACGGCCGACGGATTCCGCTCGCACGTCGCCTTCCTGGCCGACGATCTGCTCGAAGGCCGCGAGACCGGCACGCGCGGCTATGACATCGCCGCCCGGTACGTCGCGACGCAGTTCGAGGGCCTGGGACTCAAGCCCGCCGGCGCGGACGGCTGGTATCAGCCGGTGCCGTTCGTCACCTACAAGCTCGGCGAGACGCCCGCGACCGTGACGATCGGCGGCCAGACCTTCGAGAATGGCAAGCATCTGTCGATCGGCGCCAGTGCGCGCGAGCCGAGCCAGAGCCTCGAAGCGCCGGTGGTCTTCGCCGGCTACGGCATCGACGCCCCGGCCCAGGGCTTCAACGATTATGCGGGCCTCGACGTCAGGGGCAAGGTCGTCGCCCTGCTGAGCGGCTTCCCCAAGGGCACCCCGAGCGAGCTGGCCGCCCACCTCAATTCGCAGAAGACCAGGATGGCGCAGGAGCGCGGCGCGATCGGCGTCGTCTATCTGCGCACGCTCGCCGACCAGAAGCGGCGGCCCTGGACGGAAATGGCCCAGTCGTCGCGCGAGGCGAGCATGACCTGGGTCGGCACCGACGGCCAGCCGTTCAGCAGCGCCCCCGGCATCCGCGCCACGCTCACGCTCGACACGCCCGCCGCCGAGGCCCTGTTCGCCGGGGCCAAGACGCCGCTCGCGGCCGTGCTGGCCAAGGCCGACAAGGACGGCGCCAAGCCCAAGGGGTTCGCGCTGAAGCGCTCGATCAAGGTCGACCGCCAGAGCGTGGTCGCCAAGGCGACCAGCCCGAACGTCGTCGCCATCCTGCCCGGGGCGGACCCGGCGCTCGCCGGCGAATATGTGCTGCTGATGGCCCACCTCGACCATGAGGGCGTCAATCCGAAGCGCGAGGGCGCGGACAAGATCTATAATGGCGCGATGGACAATGCGACGGGCATTTCGACCATGCTCGAGGTCGCCCGCGCCATGGCCGAGACCGGCGAGCGGCCGCGCCGCTCGATCCTGTTCGCCGCCGTCACCGCCGAGGAGAAGGGGCTGCTCGGCTCGCAATATCTCGCCAAGCATCCGGTGATCGGCGACGGCAAGCTGGTCGGCGTCGTCAATCTCGACATGCCGGTCTTGCTCTACGACTTCACCGACGTGATCGCCTTCGGCGCCGAACATTCGACGCTGGGCCCGATCGTGAAGCGCGCCGGCGCGCAGATGAACGTGGCGCTCGCCGCCGATCCGCTGCCGCAGGAGAATCTGTTCGTCCGCTCCGATCATTACCGCTTCGTCCAGGAGGGCGTGCCGTCGGTGTTCCTGATGACCGGCTTCGGCAATGGCGGCGACAAGCAGTTCACCGGCTTCCTGTCGACCAACTATCACAAGGTCAGCGACGATCTGAAGCAGCCGATCGACTGGCAGGCCGGCGCCAAATTCGCGCGCATCAACTATCTGATCGCCCGCGAGATCGCCGACGCCGACGAGGCGCCGCGTTGGTATGCCAAGAACTTCTTCGGCGACACCTTCGCCGCCGGCCAGCCCAAGGCTGGGCGCTAAGCCCGGCGACGCCCCGCCCTTGCCCGAACGTGCAGGGGCCGGGCGCGGCCGGTGCGTTTATGCCGCGCTCTCTCGCGCCAAGAACCGACTAAATCGGATGTTCTTGTTCCTCGACTCGATTCCGGCCGAGGCGTAAAATTTGGGGCCTTAGGGGGCGATTACTCCACTCGTCATGAGCCGTGCTTCGGCACGACGGGAGATCGCCATGGCTACCAAGACACCCTCCGCCGGACCGTCGGACATCAAGCGGTTGATCGACCTGCGCCGCCGCTTCCGCGCCCAGATCCTGAGCGACCCGCATTTCCTGCACGACCAGTCGAAGCGCGCGTTCGAGGGCGGGGTCTCTCTGCAAGGCAACACCACCTTCGAAAAGCTCGGCTGCGTCGGCTACCAGCCCCAGACAGAGCGGCTCGAAGCGGTCGTCTACATCAACGAGCCGAGCGGCTATGGCGGGCAACTATGCACCGACGGGTCCCAGGAGTTCGTGCGTTTCTACGCGTCGTGGGACGATGGGGGGACGTGGACCGATCTCGGCCTCTCGGCCTTCACCGTATGGGACATTCCCGAGGGCACCGAAGGTCGCGCGCGGCTCGAATATGCGGCGACGCGGCGCACCGATTTCCGGCGGCGCATTTGCCTGCGGCCGCAGATCGTCATCATCCGCGCGATCCTCTCCTGGAGCGTGCCGCCGCCGGCCAACATGCCGGACTGGCCGCCTTTCTGGGGCAACGTCCATGAAACCAACATCCTGGTCGAGCCGCTGCGGCGGTGGCGGATCCACGATCTCTTCGAGGTCACCAAGGTCCAGCCGGCGCCGGAGCTGATCGAGGCGCTCGACCTCGAGTCCTCGGTCGCCGTGCAGCCCAAGGCGCTGTCGGTCGAGGCTCTGCAGAAGCTCTACAAAGGGAGCGACGTCCCTCCCAAGCGCTACGCGCTGCCGCAACTGCACAGCCTGCTCAGCCACGGCGCGATAACCGCCGGGCTGCCGCCGGGCTCGCCCCTGTCGAAGCAGCCGTTCACGCTCGGGGCGATCGACGCCAACCTCCCGGACCTGGTTGCCTTGCTCGACCCGGGCGATGGCAACACGACCTATGAGGAACTGGAGTGCATCGGCTATGACCCGGAAGACGACAGCATGGTCGGCGTCGTCCGCGTCAAACGGCCGACCGGTTTCTCGGGCGGCCCGTGCACATCGGGCAGCCGCGAATATGTCACCTTCTGGGCCGACCTCAACAATAACGGCACCTTCGAAACCTGTCTCGGCACGGCCGAGGTCCGCGTCTACGACATCGCGAGATTCCCCCGCACGGGGCTCGAGTTCGCGGTCCACCTGCCGGTCAACCTGATCCGCTACCGAATACCGTGTCAAAAGGGCCCGCGACTGATCCCGATCCGGGCCATCCTGTCGTGGCAGGTGAAGATACCCTGCAGCTCGCCCGACAAGACGCCGGTCTGGGGCAACCGGCTGGAAACGGTCATCCATGTCGCGCCCGGCCGCGAGGTCGGCGACAAGGCGGAGCCATTGCTCTCGTCGGTCGGCAGCATCCCGGTCAGCAAGATCGACAGCGCCGGGCTGGCGCAGGACGCGGTCGCCATTTCGACCGGCGCCTATTTCAACCAGGCGCCATTCGGCGGCCGCATCAATCTGGCCGGCAAGATCGTCAACGGCAATGCCGGCACGCGATACCGCGTCATGATCCGCCCACAAGGCGGAGGCGCCTTCCTGCCGCTCAACCTGGAACCCAACGGCATCCCGATGACGATCGTAACGCCGGGACCGGTCATCACGTCCACGACGCAGCACGCCGCGCCGGACGGCTATTACGACTACCAGGACTATTCGGCGAACCACTATGTGGAGAGCAACATCCTGGCGGTGTGGCGGACCGGAGCCGGCGAGCATGGCAACGTCTACGAGCTGCGCGTCGACATCAAGGATCCGTCCAACCCGTTCGTCGACATCCAGAGCAATGTCGTCACCGTTGAGATCGACAACGAGGCGCCAGCCGTAACGCTCGCGTTCACGCTGGTCGGCGGCGATTGCGCGCATTTCGACGAGAATACGGTGTTCAACGGCACGTTCAGCGTCACCGACCCGCATTTCGGCGCATTCAGCTTCGAAATCCTGCCGCCCGGGCCGGCCGCCGGCGTGCTTCCTGCGCCCGCGTCGGGACGCAGCCTCTACCTGGCCGGGGCGATCCCCGATCCGGGCATCAGCACGGGCTTCGCGCTCGATACCGCGGGCATGTCGCCGTGCGGCTACGCCCTGGTGCTGCACGCCTCGGACCGCACCAACGTCAACAGCGGCCAGGGCAACAATTACAACAAGGATTCGGTCGGCTTCTGCCTCGGTTCGCCGCCGCATCCCGAATGAGCGACGCGGAGCGCCGTGAGGAGAGTTCATCTCTTCACGGCTGCCCCGTTTCCCGCCGAAGCAACCCTGAGGCTCGACTTGGGCGGGCCTGCCATGGCAACGTCGCGCCGCCGTCCGGCGCCATGTCCTGCAGGAGCCCTGTTCAATGCCCTTCCCGCCCGTCGCGTCGACGTCGCTGCGCCGTCTCGTCCTGCTCGTCCTGTTGCTCGTCTCGGTTCCGGCCGCGGCGGCCGTCCCTTCGAAGGCGGACACGCAGCGGTGGGAACGGCAGGCGGAGCGGGTGACGATCACCCGCGACAATTGGGGCATCGCCCATATCAAGGGAAAGAGTGACGCCGATGCGGTGTTCGGCATGGTCTATGCCCAGGCCGAGGACGACTTCAACCGCGTCGAGACCAACTTCATAAACGCCATGGGCCGCCTCGCCGAGGCCGAGGGCGAGAAGGCGATCTGGCAGGACCTGCGGATGAAGCTCTTCATCCAGCCCGACGACCTGAAGGCGCGCTATGCCAGGAGCCCCGCCTGGCTGAAGTCGCTGATGACCGCCTGGGCGGACGGGCTCAATTACTATCTGGCGACGCATCCTGAGGTGAAGCCCCGCGTCATCACCCGCTTCGAGCCGTGGATGGCTTTGAGCTTCAGCGAGGGCAGCATCGGCGGCGACATCGAGAAGGTCTCGCTCAGCCAGCTGGAGGCGTTTTACGACAAGCGTCCGGTCGCCCTCACCGCCGACGAGACCGGCGCGCGCTTCCGCGAGCCCTCGGGTTCGAACGGCTTCGCGATTGCGCCGTCCAACACGACCGGCGGCAACGCGCTGCTGCTGATCAATCCGCACACGAGCTTCTTCTTCCGCGCCGAGCAGCAGGTGACCAGCGACGAAGGCCTGAACGCCTATGGCGCGTCGACCTGGGGCCAGTTCTTCATCTACCAGGGCTTCAACGAGCGCACCGGCTGGATGCACACGTCGAGCGGCGTCGACGTGGTCGACGAGTTCCTCGAGACGATCGCCGAGAAGGATGGCCGCCCCCATTATCGTTACGGCCAGGAGCTGCGCCCAATCACGACATCGACGGTGACGGTGCCGTACCACACCGCCGACGGCACGATGGCGAGTCGCAGCTTCACCGTCTACCGCACCCATCGCGGCCCGATCGTCCGCGAGGACGGCGGGAAATGGGTCAGCATGGCGCTGATGCACAAGCCGGTCGAGGCGCTGAGCCAATCCTTTCTGCGTACCAAGGCGAAGGACTATCGCTCCTTCCTCAAGGTCGCCGAGCTCAAAGCCAATTCGTCCAACAACACGATCTTCGCGGACGCGGACGGCAACATTGCCTATTTGCACCCGCAGTTCATCCCCGTCCGCGACAATCGCTTCGACTACACCAAGCCCGTCGACGGCAGCGACCCGGCCACCGACTGGAGAGGCCTCCACGCGCTCGACGAAGCGCCGCGGCTGCTCAACCCGGGCACCGGTTGGATCATGAACACCAACAACTGGCCCTATTCGGCGGCCGGGCCCAACAGCCCGAAGCAGGCCGCCTTTCCGCGCTACATGGACATGTTCGGCGAAAATCCGCGTGGGCTCCACGCCATCCGCGTGCTCGAGGGCAAGAAGGACTTCACCCTCCAGGGCCTGATCGACGCGGCCTACGATCCCTATCTCCCCGCTTTCGCGCGGCTGATCCCGATCCTGATCGAGGCCTGGGACCGGGCGCCCGCGTCCGACCCGCTCAAGGCGAAGCTCAGGGACCGGATCGCTTTGCTGCGCGGCTGGGACTATCGCTGGTCGGTCCAGTCCGAACCGACCTCGCTTGCCGTCTTCTGGGGCGAAGCGATGTGGGTCGATGCCGGACCGGAAGCCAAAAGGCTGGGCGTCAACGTCTACGATTACGTCGCGGATCGCACCACCGACGCGCAGAAGCTGCAGGCGCTCGCCGCCGCTTCCGACCGGCTGGAGCAGGATTTCGGTAGCTGGCGCACGCCCTGGGGCGAGATTAACCGCTTCCAGCGCCTGACCGGCGACATCGTCCACCCGTTCGACGACAAGGCGCCGAGCCTCCCGGTCGGCTTCACCTCGGCGCAATGGGGCTCGCTCGCCTCGTTCGGCGCCCGCCGCCAACCCGGCACCAAGCGCTATTACGGCACGCTCGGCAACAGCTTCGTCGCGGTGGTCGAGTTCGGCGACAAGGTGAAAGCCAAGGCGGTCTCCGCCGGCGGCGAAAGCGGCGATCCCCAATCGCCCCATTTCAACGACCAGGCCGAGATCTACGCGAAGGGCGGATTGCGCGAAGTCTATTTCTACCCGGACGAACTGGAGGGGCGGACCGAACGAAAATACCGGCCCGGCCGCTGAAACGCAGGGATCATCGCCCACGCGTCCGATGTTACTGGGGGGGCGATATGTGAGGCCATCTTGTGTTGCCCAACAGCAACACTACATGGTGCCTGAACAGCAACAGGGGCAGCTATGAACCTCGAGAAGTTTACCGACCGGGCCCGTGGTTTCCTGCAGGCGGCACAGACCGTGGCGCTGCGGATGAACCACCAGCGCATCGCACCCTCCCACCTTCTGAAAGCTCTGCTCGAGGACGAGCAGGGCATGGCTTCGGGCCTAATCGCCCGCGCCGGCGGCAGCGCTCCAGCGGCGCTGCGCGAGACCGACGAAGCGCTCGCCAAGATCCCCGCCGTCTCCGGCAGCGGCGCCAGCGCGGCGCCGGCGCTCGACGGCGAGAGCATCCGCGTCCTCGACCAGGCCGAGCAGATCGCCCAGAAGGCCGGCGACAGCTACGTCACTGTCGAGCGGCTCCTGCTCGCGCTCGCCATGTCCAAGAGCGATGCCGGCAAGGCGCTGCAGGATGCCGGGCTCAAGCCCGATGCCCTCAATGCGGCGATCAACGAACTGCGCGGCGGCCGCACCGCCGACACCCAATCGGCCGAGGACCGCTATGACGCGCTGAAGAAGTTCGCGCGCGACCTCACCCAGGCGGCACGCGACGGCAAGCTCGATCCCGTGATCGGCCGCGACGAGGAAATCCGCCGCACCATCCAGGTGCTGGCGCGGCGCACCAAGAACAATCCGGTGCTGATCGGCGAGCCCGGCGTCGGCAAGACCGCGATCGCCGAAGGGCTGGCGCTGCGCATCGCCAATGGCGACGTTCCCGACACGCTCAAGGACCGCCGCGTCATGGCGCTCGACATGGGCGCGCTGATCGCCGGCGCCAAATATCGCGGCGAATTCGAGGAGCGCCTCAAGGGCGTGCTCGACGAGGTGAAGGGCGCCGAGGGCGAGGTCGTCCTGTTCATCGACGAGATGCATACGCTGATCGGTGCCGGCAAGGGCGAAGGCGCGATGGACGCGTCGAACCTTCTGAAGCCGGCGCTTGCCCGCGGCGAACTGCACTGCATCGGCGCGACCACGCTCGACGAATATCGCAAGCATGTCGAGAAGGACCCGGCGCTGCAGCGGCGCTTCCAGCCGGTGTTCGTCGGCGAGCCCACCGTCGAGGACACGGTCTCGATCCTGCGCGGGCTGAAGGAGAAGTACGAGCTGCACCATGGCGTGCGCATCACCGACGGCGCGATCGTCGCCGCCGCGACGCTTTCGAACCGCTACATCACCGACCGCTTCCTCCCCGACAAGGCGATCGACCTGATGGACGAGGCTGCGTCGCGGCTGCGCATGGAGGTGGAATCGAAGCCCGAGGAGATCGAGAATCTCGACCGGCGCATCATCCAATTGAAGATCGAGCGCGAGGCGCTGAAGAAGGAGAAGGATCGGGCTTCGCAGGACCGGCTCGCCGCGCTCGAGGAGGAGCTCGCCAATCTCGAGCAGCAGTCGGCCACGCTTACCGCGCGCTGGCAGGGCGAGAAGGACAAGCTGCAGGGCGAGGCCAGGATCAAGGACGAGCTCGACAAGGCCCGTACCGAGCTGGAGCAAGCGCAGCGCGCCGGCGACCTCGCCAAGGCCGGCGAGCTTGCCTACGGCACCATCCCGCGGCTCGAGAAAACCCTTGCCGATGCCGAGGCTGCGACAGAGAGCGCGATGCTGCGCGAGGAAGTCACTCCCGAGGACATCGCCTCGGTCGTCGCCCGCTGGACCGGCATTCCGATGGAGCGGATGCTGGAGGGCGAGCGCGCCAAGCTGCTGCAGATGGAAGAGGAACTGGGCAAGCGCGTGATCGGCCAGGAGGATGCCGTCCGCGCAGTCGCCAAGGCGGTGCGCCGCTCGCGCGCCGGCCTGCAGGATCCAAACCGGCCGCTGGGCTCGTTCCTCTTCCTCGGCCCCACCGGCGTCGGCAAGACCGAGCTCACCAAGGCGCTGGCCGATTTCCTGTTCGACGATCCCCACGCAATGGTGCGGATCGACATGTCGGAATATATGGAGAAGCACAGCGTCGCGCGGCTGATCGGCGCGCCGCCGGGCTATGTTGGCTATGAGGAAGGCGGCGTGCTGACCGAGGCGGTGCGGCGCCGGCCCTATCAGGTCATCCTGTTCGACGAGGTCGAGAAGGCGCATTCGGATGTGTTCAACATCCTTCTCCAGGTGCTCGACGACGGCCGGTTGACCGACGGCCAGGGCCGCACCGTGGATTTCGCGAACACGATCATCATCCTCACCTCGAACCTCGGCAGCCAATATCTCTCGTCGATGACGGACGGGCAGAAGGTGGAGGAAGTCGAGCCCCAGGTGATGGACGTGGTGCGGGCGCATTTCCGCCCCGAATTCCTGAACCGGCTGGACGAAATCATCCTGTTCCACCGGCTCGGCCAGAGCCACATGGGCCCGATCGTCGACATCCAGGTCAGCCGCGTCCAGGCGCTGCTCGCCGACCGCAAGGTGACGCTGGCGCTGACCGACGGCGCGCGCGACTGGCTCGGCCGCGTCGGCTACGATCCGGTCTACGGCGCGCGGCCGCTGAAGCGCGCGGTGCAGAAATATCTGCAGGACCCGCTCGCCGACATGATCCTGCGCGGCGAGGTGCCCGACGGCACCACCGTCAGCGTCGAAGAAGGCGACGGCGCCTTGCTGCTCAAGGCCGGCTGATCCGGCTTCTCGCGGACCGCATCGCGAGCACAAAAAGAAAGGGGCAGAGCCGAAGCTCTGCCCCTCTTTCTTTGGCCGTGGCCGGACCGCTTAGAAGCGGACCTGCACACCCGCATAGAAGCGGCGGCCGAACGGATCGTAGACGTCTGCCTGCGTTTCCGTACCGGTCACCGAGTTGTTGAAGGGCGGGCTCGGCAGGAACGGCGGCTTCTTGTCGAAGACGTTGTCGACGCCGGCATAGAAGCCGAAGCGACGGTCTTCGCCCACGTCCCAGCGGAACTGGAGATCGTGGTAGAAGTACGAGTCGATCTTGTTCATCGCCACGATGTCCGGGTTTGCGTGCGTGAAGATCGCGCTCGAAACCGCATCGCTCATGTAGTTGACCTGCCAGCTGCCGGTGAAGGCTCCGGTCTTGTAGGTCACGCGGCCAGTTGCCTTGTGCTCCGACAGGCCGGCTTCACCGGCGTAATCGATCACAGGAGCCGACGGGTTAGCCTGCGTCTTGTGGTCGATCAGGTAGGTGTAGTTTAGGGTCAGACCGAGACGATCGTCCTCCATCAGCCCCAGCGGACGCTGGTAGCGGAGCGCGAAGTCGACGCCCTTGGTCTTCATCTGAGCGACGTTGATCAGCTGCCCGTTCACCGTCTCGATCAGGCCGGTCTGCGAATTCCGGAGGATCTGGTCGCAGAAGATCGGACTGGAAGTCAGCAGGCACTGCTGGATCGAGAGCTGACGGCCCATAGTGTTGATCGCGTCGTCGACCGTGATGTCGAAATAGTCGGCCGACAGGCTGAAGCCCGGCAGGAAGCGAGGCGTGAAGACAGCACCAAGGGTGAGCGTCTTCGCGGTTTCTTCCTTCAGGTTCTGGTTGCCGCCCACAAAGCCGTTGATGCCCTGAGTCTGGCCCAACGTGTAAGCGAACGAACCGTTTGCCGCGATCGCGGCGGCAACCTGCGGGATGCTCCGGCAAGCTGCGTCATAGACGCCGGTGCTGGCGGCAGTCACGCCGTTGCAGGGATCGCTGACCGACGCGAAGGTCTCCGACGGCGCCGAGAAGAGCTCGGAGATGTTCGGAGCACGGTTGGCCTGGGCATAGACACCGCGGAAGCGAAGGCCCTTGAACGGCTCATACTCGGCGCCAGCGTTCCAGCTGACGACGCTGCCGATGGTCGAATAGTCCGAATAACGGACCGCACCGGTGAGGCCGAGATAATTGACGAAACGCATGTCGCTGAGCAGCGGCACATTGGTTTCAGCAAAGACTTCCCAGACATCGAACTGACCGCGGGTGTCCGGAATCAGGTTGCCGGTATTTCCGCCCGTGTTGGTCAGGATGTCGAGGTCATCGACGCTCTTTTCCTTGCGGTATTCAGCGCCGAAAGCGACGCCGACATCCCCGCCCGGGAGCGAGAACAGGCTGCTGTTAGACACCGAAGCCGAGAGGATCTGCTGCTCGTTCGTGATGACCTGGCTCTTCGGTACCACCGCCTGAACGTAGGCCGAGGCCTCAGGGCTGGCGGTGTTGAAGCCGAACAGGTTGATCGGAGCGCAGCCTTCGGCGCGGGCCGCGGCGCTGCGGCAGCGGATCGTGCCGTCCGGGGCGACTTCCGCGTCCATCGCGTTGGCGAGCCGGTTCTTGTCGATGGTCTCGGACGAGTTCGAGTCCTTCATGTAACCGTAGACGTAGCTGAGCTCGTAATCCCAGTCGTTCGCGATGTCGCCGCGGATACCCGTCGCGATACGGTAGGTATTGCGCTCGGCCTTGTTGCTGCGGTCGAACACTTCGTTGAAGCGGCGGCGCGCGCTGATGCTCGTGACATCGTTGGTCGCGTCCGCGTCGCTATTGCGAGCGTCGATGACCGCGCGCAGGGCGGCCGGGACGAACGGGTTGTCGAGGCTGTAGGCCGGACCGTCGGGATTCGAGACGCGACCGAAGCCAAGAGCGGACGCTTCGAGAGCAGCGTTCGACTTGACGTTGGCATAGGTGCCTTCGGCGAACAGTTCGATATTGTCCGTCAGTTCGTACTTGGCGATCGTGCTGACGAGGATGCGCTCGACCGGCACCGCGATGCGGCGGACCGCGTTACGGTTGAAGCCCGAGCCAGCCGGATAGCCGGTGACCAGGTTGTTATTGCGGTCGAACGTGTAGGTGCCGCCGGCCTCGTCGAGCGTGCCGTCGGGACGGGTCAGGATGAACTGGCCCTGCGGCGAGAATGCGCTGTAAGCGGCCGGGCCGCAGGTGACGCGGCCGCTGATGACGCCGCAATCCTGCGACGACATGGCGCGATCGCGCGAATAGAGGCCCTCGTCCTTGTCGTACGAGATGTTGCCGAGGAACGACCCGCGGTCGTCGGCGCCGAAGGTGGTGCCGGCAGTCAGGCTCCCGAAGTAGCGCGCGTTATCGCCCTTTTCGGTGATGTTGTACTGGCTGCGGAGCTGGATGCCTTCGAACTTGTCCTTCATGATGAAGTTGACGACGCCGGCAATGGCTTCCGAACCGTAGACGGCCGAGGCACCGCCGGTGACGATCTCGACGCGCTCGATGAAATCGGTCGGGATGTTGTTTACGTCGACCGCGGAATCGCCCGCGAAGCCCGCGATGAAGCGGCGGCCGTTTACCAGGGTGAGCGTGCGGCTCGAACCCAGGTTGCGCAGGTTGATCGTGGAAACGCCGGTTCCCGACGTGAGGAAGTTCGAGTTGGTGCGGCTGTTGCCGACGCCGACCTGAGGCAGTTCGTTGAGCGTGTCCTGGATGTTGACTGCGGCGTCCTGCTGCAGCTCGGCGGCGCCGATGACAGCAACGGGGACGTTGGAGTCGATGTCCGGACGCGCAATGCGCGAACCCGTGACGACGATTTCTTCATTCGCCTCGGCGGCGGGGGCTTCGGTTTCTGCCTGGGCGAAGGCCGGCGCGCCATAGGCGGCCATGCCGAGCAGAAGAGTGGACGCCAGCAACTGCTGACGGACGCGGATAGTCATGTACTTAAGTTTCCTTATGACACTTGCTCACGCGCGCCCCAGCCGGGCCGGCTCGATGATCGCGCGACGGGGCAAGGCCTAGGCCGCGCCGCGGAGCCGCAGCAATCTGCGGGTAACCGACATGTCATATAACGAAAGTTACATGTGGCCCCTTTGCCACAGTTTTCGATAATGTGGGTTTCGTCAGGTTGACTCGAAATTGCCCCGATGAAGCAAATACTTACAGCCATATGGGACTCAAATCGCCGGGCATCCGTCGCACCGAGCAGAGTGACTTTTTTGGGGAGTGCCGTTGGGGCTCGCGGCGCGTAGCGGCTGCTCACCCGGGACGCCGCCTTCCAAGCATCGTCCGATTGGCTGACCGGGGAGCAGATTCGCCGGGATCGAGCAGAGCTTTCCGTCGGTCTTCCCTGCGCACGGACCATCAAGGTCCGCGGCCGACCGGCAAGCTCGGGCGAAGGAAAAGGCGGGGGGCGACATGCTGCAAATCCGAGAGTGCGCCAGGCGACGAGCGATCCGCCGGGCGCCGCGGCTGGACAGGCGACCGGGCACCGGCCATTCACGACGCATGGGCGGAATCGACATCAACGCACTCTTCGCGCGGGCCGAGCGCGCATTCGCGGCCGGCCAGTTAGAAACGGCTCGAGCCGACCTCGTCCAGGTACAGCGGCTCGCCGGCGACCATCCGGCCATTCTTCATCTGCTCGGCCTCGTCGAGAAGAAGCGCGGGGTGATCGACGCTGCGAAGGCGAGCCTGGAGCGGGCGCACCGGCTCGCTCCGGCCGATCCGCAGATCAACAACAACCTGGCGAACCTGCTCGGAGATATCGGCCGCCTCGACGATGCCGTCGCGCATTATGAGCGGGCGCTTGCAGCCCAACCCCATTTCACGGAGGCGCGCTACAACCGGGCCCTGGTGCTTCAGAAGCTCGGTCGCCTCGACGAAGCGCTTGCCGACCTCGACCATTTGCTGGCGAGTCGGCGCGAAGCTAGATTCCTGGCCGCGCGGGGGAGCGTCTTGCGCGCGCTCGATCGGCGGGCGGAAGCCGCCGCGGCCTATGACGCGGCGCTGGCGGTGGAACCCGCGCGCCTTTCGGCTCTCCATGGGCGGGCACGCGTTGCGCTGGAGCGGGGCGAGGAAGACGCCGTCACCTTCTACCGCCGGGCCCGGGCGCTGCGCCCGGAAGATGACGAGATTCTGCTTGGTCTTGCGCAGGCGCTCGAGGCAGAAGGCGATCCGGAGGGGATCGCGCTGCTCGCCGCCGCGGTGCGAGCGAATCCGACGTGGTCTATAGGCCATTCGACTCTGGCGCGCATGCGCTGGGAAGCCGGCGAGGGCCGCGATTTTACCCGCGATATGGAGCAGGCCTTAGCCTCCAATCCCCACAATCGCGCCTTGTGGACGACCCTTGCCGGCACGCTTGCAGCGGCGGATCTTCCCGCGGAAGCAGCCGATGCCGCCTTGAAAGCGCGATCCATATTGGCAGCAGACGACGAACTGTCGTTGCTGGAGGCGTTTCAGGCATCGGAAGCCGGCCAGATCGAGCGTGCGACACAGCTTTTCGATAGACTCCCCGACACCCTCCCGGGGCGAAGCGCGCTGGAGGCGCGGCACCGACTGCGTATCGGCGACTATGAGGGAGCGGCCCGTTTCGCCGACCAGGCGCGCGAAGAGAATCCCGCTGATATCGGCGCCTGGGCCGTGACCGGACTGGTGTGGCGGTTGGTCGGCGATTCTCGGGCAGATTGGCTGAACGCCAGCGAACTCGTGACCGCGACGCCTCTCGCGCTCGACGCGGCGCAAGTCGATGCGATCGCGGACCGCTTGCGCAGCCTTCACCGCACCCGATCGCACCCGATCGGCCAGTCCGTTCGGGGCGGCACCCAGACGCGCGGCAGCCTCTTCGCACGCGAAGAGCCCGAAATCCTGATGCTGAAAAAGGCTGTCACGGAGTCGGTGGGGCAATATTGGGAACGGCTGGCCCCCCGCGACCCGCTACACCCGCTCCGCCGGCATTGCGGGCAGACGCCGCGTTTCGCCGGCTCCTGGTCGGTTCGGCTGATTGGCGGCGGCTTCCACGTCTCGCATTTTCACCCGAACGGTCTGCTTTCCTCGGCCTGCTACCTCGTGGTGCCTGCAGAAGCGCAGCCTCTCGAAGGCTGGCTGGAGGTGGGCGGCCCGCCCGCCAATCTTGATCTGACGTTGGAGCCGCTGTCCCGTATCCGGCCTGTGCCGGGTCATTTGGCGCTGTTCCCGAGCTATCTCTACCACGGCACGCGGCCGTTCGCCGCCGGCGAGCGGCTGACCGCAGCCTTCGATATCGCCCTATGAGCCGCGAGCGAGAGAAGCCTAATGCGTGGCAGCATTTTTGGACCGACGGCGGCGGACGGAAAGGTGCCGGATGCCTGCCGCAACGAAGCGATGTGGTGGACGCGGCGCAGCGGGCCGTTTGGGAAGGCTTTGCCCGGAAGCTCCCCACAGGCGCGAGCGTGCTCGATGTCGGGACGGGCGGCGGGATCGTATTGGCGTGGATGGCGGGGACGCGCAGCGACCTGAAGCTGACCGGCATCGATTCAGCGCCGTCCCTGCCTCCGTCGCCAAAAGGCACGAAATTGCTGTCGGGAATCGACATGCGGAAGCTGCCTTTTCCGGCGCACCGCTTCGAAGCCGCGGTTAGCCAGTTCGGATATGAATATGGCGATGCCGAAGCGACCAGCATCGAGATTGCCCGGGTGGTGAAGCCCGGAGGCCACCTGCTTTTCTTGATTCACCACAGCGCAAGTCCGATTGTCTCGCACAATCTGGCGAGGCGAGAGGCATTGCTGTGGCCGCTAATGCCGGGCGGGTATCTGGAGCGGGCGAAGACATTCGCGACCCACGGAATGGCACTGGGCCTGCCGATCCCGGCTTCGTTCCGTGCCGGCATCGACGAAGCCCGACAGCGTTATCCGGCCCAGAGCGTCGCGGCCGAGATCGTGACGGGCATCCTGCAGCGGCTCGAGAGCGGCCAACGGACGCCGGGCGGTGCCGGCGCCTTGCTCGACCAACTCGAGCGGAGCGCGCGCGGCGAAGCAGAGCGGATCGCGTTGCTCGGCCGCGCAGCGCACGACCGATCCCGCATCGAAGAGACCGCGCGGCAGCTGGTTCAGGCCGGATTTGGCGAGATCGTAATATCCACCGTTCCGGAACGGTCGACGGGACAGCCGCTTGCCTGGCTCCTGCGCGGCGTTCTCGACGGCGCGGTCAGCGGTCCCGGAACCAGCCGGTAATCGCAAAGCGCCCGACCGGAGCGAAGGGCGGCACGTAGGTTACGTTGTGTTTCTGCGGCACGCGGAACATATTCAGGGAATTAAAGCGTGGCTTGAAACCCCCGATGACGTCGCCCTCCTCGTCGTAGAACATCAGATAGCCGCCCCAATCCGGCCTCCAGTCCTCGGAGCAGAAGTTCATCACATAGGCGACCTGCCATCCTTCCGCGACGTGACTGTCGTCGTGCAGGGACAGGAACTGGTTCGGCGCGTAGAGCGTCGCCTGGGCATCGGCCTTCACGAGTTGAGGCATGCCGGTGATTTCGCGGACGAGCGAGAGAAGCGGTTCGGCATTAATATGCTCGACCAGCAGATCCAGCGCCGGATGCTCGCCCCAGCGCTCCAGATAGGCGTTGAGCATCGGATATTGCGAATAGAGAAAGGCATAGTCCTGGCCGCTCACGGCTCCGGAAATCCGCCGCCATAATTCGCTTTTCTGTTCCGCGCTGGTCTGCGCGAGCTCCTGGCGGCGAAGCATGTGCGGGCCATCGTCTCCTGCCCGCCAGGCGAGACCCCACGGAGTTTCCGCAGCGAGGACATGCTGGATCGTTCGCGCGGCGCGCGGATCGAGGAAGTCGCGCAATTGTGTCCGGCCGTCGCGGGTGAACCTGCTCGCCGCCGCCGCGACATCAAGCGCGGGGTTCAGCTCAAACAGGGGAATGACTTCCGACAACGCTATGCGCTCCTCAAGGCTTGGTCTGGGCAGGATTAGCAGCAAATTCGCCGGTGTGGGAGAGACAGGGCGATCCCGCTTGGCGGCTCAGGCCTGTCCCTGCCGGCTACGGAGCCACCCGGTGACCGAATAACGTCGCGACGCGGCGAACGGGGCTACCATGGTGACGCTGTGGGGCTGCGGCACGCTGAACAGGTTCAGCGCGTTGAAGGACGGGGTGTACGCCTCCGCGACATGACCGCGCGCATCGTGGAAGGCCAGCAGCCCACCCCAGTCAATCCGCCATTTCGGCGTGAGGTTGAACACGTAAGCGGCGATACGCTGCTTGCCGGCGACTTCGTCGTCATGCGCGGTCAGGAAATGACCCAGACCGTAAGCGGTCGCCTGCGCGTCGGCGAATGCGATCTCGTTGCGGCCCGTCACCTGGCGCAGGAAGCCCGCGACCTCGGGCGAAGACATGAAGGAGGCGAAGCGGCTCAACTCGTCTGCCTGCGCGCCGCGCTCCTCCTCCGAGTCCGGGACACGGATCGTTTCGTAGCAATATTGGAAATTGTGCCGGGCCGACGCATGGATCGCGCGGTCGAGCTCCTGGCGGGCTTCGGGCGTCATTGCCGCCTGCGCTGCGCGATCGAGCTCGAACAGCTTGCTCTCCTGGTTGATCACCAGGCGCCAGGCGGCGCTGCCCCGCAGGAACGCATAAAGGCGCTCGGCGTCGGCGGCTTCGAGAAACTCGGGAACATGAAGCCGCGAAGTGCTCGCAAAAGCCGTGCGCAGAGCGTCGGCATCCAGCTTCGGGTTCAGCCGATACGACTGACTACTCATCTCGGCAATGCGCCTTCCATCGCGATCCTGGCCCTCGTGCCTCCCCGAGGCCCTGCCATGAACGGCGCACAAAAAAAAGGGCGGCAGACAATGTCTGCCGCCCTTCGATAGTCGTCGCGTTAGAAGCGAAGTGAGGCCGAGACGAAGAAGTCACGCCCAAGCACGTCGTACACGCTCGGATAGGTATTGGCCTGCTCCTGATTGTCGCCAATCAGCTGCGGCTTCTTGTTGAAGATGTTGTTCACGCCGGTGTTCAGCGTCAGGTGGTCACCCACGTTGAACGAGAACGCCAGGTCGAACAGGTTGTAGGACTTCAGGTTCTCGACGATGTAATCCGTATCATCATCGTCGTCCCGAGTCTTGCCGACATAGCGCCAGCGGACAGTCGAAGTGACTGGGCCGTCGAGCCAGGACACGCGGCTCGCGAACTTCCACTTCGGCGTCGGGTTTCCGCACTGGTTGCCGAAGCGGCCGCCACACTCGATCACTTCGTCGACACCGACGGTCGGCACGAAGTTGTTCGACCGGGTGTAGTTGCCGAGGAAGTAGAAGCTCAGCTTCGATTCATCGGCTCCGGCGAGGCCGAAGGCCAGCGGGAGGCTGTAATCGATCTGGAAGTCGACGCCTTCCGTGGAGAGCTGCGCGAGGTTCGCGTTGTTCGCCTGGACGATGAACTGACCGCCGCCCGAGATCGAGCCCTGCTGGTCGCGCGTGATCGCCTGACAGAGCGGGCTCGTCGCGTCCTGAATGACGTTGTAGCAGAGGTTCAGGACGCCGCCGACGCCGCCGCCGGCCGCCGCGATCGCGTTGTCGACCGTGATATCGTACCAATCGACTGCGATGTTGAGGCGCGGAATGAAGCGCGGACGGAGGACCACACCAGCGGTGTAGGTGTCCGAGACTTCTTCCTGCAGCAGCGGATTGCCGCCGAAGGTGCCTTCGATCTGCGGGTTAGGCTGAAGGAAGGACTGACCGACGTTCGAGGACGGAACGCCCGTGGCGACGCAGAGAGCGCGAACAGTCGCGTTCGTTGCCGCCGACGCCAGTGCGCACGGATCGGTCGCCGCCGGGAAGCCGACCGACTGACCGCCGAACAGTTCCTGGACGTTCGGTGCACGGACCGCACGCTGATACTGAGCGCGGAACGTGATGTCGCTGACCGGAGCGAATTCGGCACCTGCCGCGTAGGCCCAGACACCACCGACGTTCTCAAGCGAGTAGTCCGAGTAGCGCGCTGCTGCGCTCAACTCGAGCCGGTGGATGAAGTTGTCCTGGACGAGCGGAAGACGAAGCTCGCCGAACACTTCCTTGACGTCATATTTGCCTTCGGTCGGATCGCCGGCGTTGAAGCCAGCAACGTCGCCCGAGGCCAGAGCGGTGTCGGGAATGAACTGGCCGCCCATGCTGCGCCACTCGACGCCGGCCGCGAAGCCGATCGAATCCGTCGCCCAAGGGGTCTGGAAGAGCGAGCCGGCAAGGCTGGCCTGCGCAACCTGGAGCTGGGAAATGTCGGTATTCTGCGCGAGGATCGAGATGCCGTCGATACAATCGGCGCTCAGCTGGTTCGCGCCGAAGAAGTTGCAGGTACCGTCCGCGGCCAGCCTGGTCAGGTTGGAACGCGACACGTTGCCCGCCTGGATCGAGGCATTACGAGTGCGAGCATACGAATAATAAGCATCGTAGGTCAGCGACTCGGTCAGATCGCCGCGAACACCGATGAGCGTCCGGAAAGCATTCCGGTCGTCGGCGACGTTACGGTTGGAGATCTGGCTCACGCGGGTGTTGAGCTGCAACCGGACTTCGGTCGGCTGGAGGGCGCCGAAGGTCCCGGCGCCGGCCGTGAAGCCAGGGAACGGGTTCGCCACACCACCGGCAGCAGCGGCGGCGATCGCAGCCTGCTGATTTGCAGCGATCGTCCGGAGCTGGGTGCAGGTCGCGGCGTTAACGTTGGCGCAGGCCGCATTGAGGTTGAAGTTGACGTTCTGCGTGATTGGCGTCGCGGCAAGCTCGTTCTCGACGCGGTTGTTGATGAAGACGACCTCACCATAAGCGGTGATGCCTTCGGACACTTCATATTCGCCGTAGCCGCCGATCGTCCAGCGCTCCTGCGGGACCATCAGGTAGTTGTCGGGCGCGTAGTTGAATGCGTCGGTAGCGCCATTGTAGGGCCGAGCCACGCCCGGCGTGCCGAAGAAGGCGCCGCCACCCGGGAACGCCGTCCCGGCGCCGATGTCGAAGCAGCCCGCGTTCCGGGGCGGATTGCCGGTGCCGCCGCAGCTCGGGTTGGCGCCACCGATCGAGCCGGGAGCGCCGACCGTGATCGTGCCCGGAGCGACGAAGCGTCCTTGGGGAACGCCGGCCGAGCCGCCCGGAATGAGGCTGGTGTCGCCGTCAGCCAGTGCGAAGCGCGAGAAGTCGCGAGCGCCCTGGAAAACGTCGCCGCGATTATAATATTCGCCGTACACCGCAAGATGCCCGCGGCCGTCGGCAAACTGCGTGCCGAGCGCCATATAGGCATTGTAGCGGCGACCGTCGCCTTCACCGGTGATGCTGTACTGACCGCCGGCCATCAGGCCATCGAGATCGCCGCGAAGACGGAAGTTGGTCACGCCGGCGAGTGCGTCGGAACCGTACACGGCCGAGGCGCCGCCGGTCACGACGTCGATGCTTTCGATCAGGAACTGCGGAATCGTGTTGAGATCGGTGACCTGGTTGGCATCATAGAAGATGTAACGACGGCCGTTGACCAAGACGAGGTTGCGCTGCGAGCCGAGACCGCGAAGATTGAGCGTCGCCACGCCGCCGCCTGGGTTGTTCGAGAACGCCGTGGCGCCGGGAACGACCTGCGGGAGGGTGTTGATGACCTGCTCGACGTTGACGGCGCCGGAGAGCGTGAACTCTTCGTCCTGCACGACCGTGAGCGGGCTGGAGGAGGTGAGATCGCGCCGCGGAATGCGCGAACCGGTGATGACGATGCCCTCGCCCGAACCGGCCGCATCGGCTTCGGTCTGGCTCTGCACCGGAGTTTCGCTCTGGTCGTCCTGCGCATAGGCAGGCGCCGCGAACGCGGACGCCCCGATAATCAGGGTCGACGCCAAAAGGCGCTGACGGAAAGTTGATCTCATTGCGTGTCCCCTAAAGTAAGGGCGGCTGCCCACCCGATCCCTTTGCGAAATGCCGTTCTCATCCATGAGCGACGACGCTTCGCCGGTAAAAGCAGCTTCAGCGCCGCCTTCGTTCGGTTGGTAGGGCAGCAGCAAGGCGCAACGCAATCGATCCAGTGAAATCACTATAGGGTTATCACTCGCCTGTAGTAAAAAGGTCACACAGGCAAATGGTCCAGCGGGGGCTGCGCGGCTGGCAGTTGAAGCCCATCGGCCCATCGGAGGGCGTCCGCAATATGTTTGCCGTGAACGCGCCCGATCATCATGTCGGCTTCGGCGTGGGCCGCTTTCGAAAAGACGGCTTGATGCTGCTTGGCGTTTCGCTCTTGCCACCGGTCAAGCGCCCGCAACAGCAAAGCATCGGAGAGGGTGAGGCCGAGCGCCGCAGCGGCCTTCCGAACGGCGCCTTCGAGATCGCCACTGATCTCGGCAAAATCAAGGTGACTTCCCGAGTCCTTCCAGTCGGGACAGGCGGCTTCGAACAGAGACAGTTGAAGATAGTGCGTCAGAGCACACAGATTAGCGGCGCGTCCGAGCGGATCGGCGGTCTCGGAAATGGCCTGCGCAACCAGCCCCTGTCCTCCGCCAAAGGCACTTGCGAGATGACCGGCCACCCGCGCGGTGAACGCGATCCGATCGCGCCCTCCGCGAAAGACGGCGCGGAGGAATGACTCCGCGTCCATCGTGAGGAAGAGGCGCTCGGCGGACCGACGGGAGCTGCAAAGATCGGCTACGATGTTATTCGCCCAATTACTCGGCTTCACCACGGTGGCCTGACCGGGAATCAGAAGAGCTTCTTGCACCACATCCAGAATTCCTCCGAAGGCCGGATCGGTCGCGTGATGTTGTCGCAGTGTCTTTTTCCAGTCGGCCAGGTCGACGAGACACTGGGGTTCCTTAAGCACGAACGCCTCGCAAGCTTCGTCCAGGACGGACGCGAGCAGGGTCGACCCGCAGAACGACACGTGGAAGATGTAGCGGATCGAGCCTCCGCCTGTACCGCTCGGCTGAGCCTGGGCGAAATCGACGACCCTTTCCGTACCCTCCCAGAAGGTCGTTCGCCCGTCCAGAAATGTGGCAGCGCGGAGGGCGGAAGGTATGGCATGCACATAACGGAGCTTGCGACCTACGGGATCGACGCGATGAAGAAACCACATCGCCCGCTCTTCGAATTCGGAACTGTCGCTCATCGGGCGCGCCTGACGCGACCTGCGACGAAGGTCAATCGCCTCGCGTCCGTCTAACCGAAGAGCGCACCGCGGACGGAGGCTTGCATGCATAGGCCGACCAACCGTACGATCCCCCGTCCGTCCAGCGAGGTCCTTATGCGCATGCGCTCAACCCTTATCGCCACTCTGATGCTTTGCACTGCGCCGGCCGCGGCCGCGGCTCAACAACCGCCACGCGACCAGCCGGCCGCGCTGTCGCGGCTGCTGGATTGCCGCGCCATCGCCTCGGCGGAAGAGCGCCTCGCCTGCTTCGACCGGGAAACGGGAGCTATGGACGCGGCCGTGCAACGGGAAGATCTCGTCGTCATGGATCGGCAGCAGATCCGCAAGACGAGATCGTCACTGTTCGGCTTCGCCCTCCCCGACCTCGGCATATTCGGGGATAAGGACGAGGATGCAGCCGTCGCGCAGGTCGAAAGCACCGTGCGCTCCGTCAACAACGGCCCAAGTGGAAAGTGGGTGATCACGCTGGCAGATGGCGCAAGGTGGCTGCAGATCGACAGCCGGGATTTGCCCATCGATCCAAAGCCGGGGCACAAAATCGTGATCCGGCGCGCCGCGCTTGGATCTTATCTCGCCAACGTCAACGGCCAAACCGCCCTCCGCGTGCGCAGGATCAACTGATCAGGGCAGGCTCAGCCCACCAATCTTACGGCCGCGCGCTCGGCCTCGCTCAGTAGCGGATTCCAGGCATCGAGGATGAGGATCGCCCGCGGCTTGGCGCTGTCGTTCCACGCCTCGTGCTCGATCGTGTCGTCGAAGGCCCAGGCCTCCCCTTCGCGCCATGTCCGTGTTTCGGCTCCCACCCGGAACCCGCAGCCTTCGGGAACGATCAGCGGCAGGTGAACGGTAGTCCGGACGTTGGTCGACCCCGTGTGAGGGGGTATTTTGGTTTCCGGCCGAAGGATGGAGAACATGACCGTGGGCGCCTTGCCCGGCATGTCCAGCATCGGTAGCGCCTCGACGATCGCCGCGGTTCGGGGGCAACGGGCGCAATTGGCGTGGTTCCTTTGGCCATTCTCCCACAAGAACCAGGCGCTCCAGCGCGGCGAATGGTTGAGTTCCTCCCACTGGTTGAGCGGCGTGCCGGGCGCATATGTCACGTAGGGCCGGAAATTCGGATCCTCATCGACGAGCAGGGACAAGAGCTCGGCCCGGATCTCCGCCGTTCCCGCCTCCAAATTCTCGAACCAGGGAAAGAGCGCCCGATCGAAAAACTCGATCGCCGGCAGATAGGGGAAGTGACCGGCGGTGGGTTGCTGCACATAGACCTTGCGTTGTCCGGCGCGCTGCTCGGCGAAGCCGCGCACACGGGAAAGGTCCACCTGCGGATATGCAGAGGCGACCTCGGCAAGGACCGCATCATAGTGACGGTGGCGGGCCCCGCCGAAGGTCCGGACGATCTCCCGAGCCTCGTGGATCTGGGCGCGAACGGACGGGGGGAAAGCGGCGTCGTCTCCGACCCCGGCCAGAACCGATTTGCACAGTTGGTAGGCCTCTTCTCCGCGGCCGAGTTTCTTCAGCACCACGCCCTTGGAGAGAATGGCTGGAAGGAAGAAATTGTCCCGCGAGAGCACCTCTTCGAGGCTTTCCAATTGGGCAGCGAATTCGCCGCAGATACCGAGGCTGCACGCGAGATTATACCAGACGGCCGGCGGCTGGGGATCGTGGCTCAAGGCAAGCCTGAAGCTCGCAGCCGCGGCCTTCGGATCGCCGGTCTCCATCTGCAGCAGCCCCAGCATGTTCCATGCGGGCGCCGACTGCGGGTCCACCGCAACAGCCTCCTGCGCGGCGCTCACCGCGTCTGCCGGCCGACCCTCCTTGCGGGCGCGCGCGGCGCGCGCCGTCAGTTCCCTGGCTAATATGCTGGTGTCGCTCATCCGCGCGATACAATCACCGAGATCACCCGCTGACAAGCTCGGCGGGATCCTTTCTGCTCAGCCGCCCGACTCCGCCTTCACCGACGCCTCGGCGTCGGCATAGGCTTCCTGGCGCGCGATGCTCCAGTAGCGGAGCTCGTCGAGCGGGATCTTCTGGCCGGTGACGGCGCAGACGACGTGGTCACCCGAGCTCAGCATGCGGAAGGTGCCGGCCATATAATGGAGCTTGGCGGGGCGACCGTTGTTCGACATCAGCATGGGCAGTTCCGTTACAGCAATTTGGGTTGGTCTGGCTTGGCTGCCACGTAAGGCGCGCGGCGCCCGCGCTCAACCCCGTCGACCTGCGCATCGACGCGGCCGTCGCCGAAGACCAGCGTGATTTTCCCCGCCTTCCGTGCCGCCTCCGCCGCGACCAAAGCGTGGCCGGAACGGTCCTCGACCCGCACATAGCCCTTCGCGAGCGGCTTGTCCGGATGGGCTTGAGCCGCGATGCGCCACAGGCCGTCGACCAGCCGCTGCCCCTCGAGGATGCGGCGCTGCACCAAGGCCTTGTCGAGGCGGATCGCGGCCAGCCGCTCGCTGCTCCGCCGTACCGCCGCCGACAGCAAGGACGGCCGCAGCGCGCCGCCGGCATGACCGAGGTCGGCCCGCGCATGGCTGATCGACCCGCGCAGCGCGCGCGGCAGCCGCTCGGCGAGATCGTCCAGCCGCTGGCGCTGCGGCGCGAGAAGGTCCGCCGGCGCAGGCAGGCGGCGCGCGCTGTTCTCGAGCTGCTCGGCGGCGCGCTCGCGGGCGCGGGCGGCGCAGCGCGCGGTACGCGCGCCGAGTTCGCCGAGCTGGGCCAGCAGGTCCGACCGGACCGGCACCGCGATCTCGGCGGCGGCGGTCGGTGTGGGCGCGCGGATGTCCGCGGCGAAGTCGCACAGGGATGTATCGGTCTCGTGCCCGACCGCGGAGATGATGGGGATCGAGCAGTCGGCGACGGCGCGCACCACCTCCTCCTCGTTGAACGCCCACAGATCCTCGATCGAGCCGCCGCCGCGCGCGACGATCACCAGGTCCGGGCGCGGCACGGGGCCGCCCGTGCCGAGCGCGTCGAAGCCGCGTATCGCGGCGGCGATCTGGGGGGCCGCGCCGTCGCCCTGGACCGGCACCGGCCAGACGATCACGTGGCTCGGGCAGCGGTCGGCGAGGCGGTGGAGGATGTCGCGGATCACCGCCCCGGTCGGCGAGGTGACGACGCCGATCACGCGCGGCAGGAACGGCAGGCGCTTTTTGCGCTGCTCGTCGAACAGCCCCTCGGCCGCGAGCGCGCGGCGGCGCTTGTCGAGCAGCGCCATCAGCGCGCCCTGCCCGGCCAGCTCGAGCCGGTCGATCACGATCTGATAGCGCGAGCGCCCGGGATAGGTGGTGAGCTTGCCCGTGGCGACGACCTCGATGCCGTCCTCCGGGCGGAAGCGCAGCGCGCCGGCGGTCGCCTTCCACAGCACGCCGTCGATCACCGCCTTGTCGTCCTTCAGGCAGAGATAGCAATGGCCCGACGCCGCGCGCTTCCAGCCCGAAATCTCGCCGCGGACCCGCACGAAGCCGAAGGCGTCCTCGACCGTGCGCTTCAGTCGCATCGACAGTTCGGAGACGGTCTGCGCCGGTGCGTTGTCGCCGGGGGCTTCGGTTGCTAGGAGCCCGCCATCAGTTGAAGGGAAGTCGTCCATGAATGTCCTGTTGATCGGCTCGGGCGGGCGCGAGCATGCGCTGGCGTGGAAGCTGGCGCAATCGCCCAGGCTCGGCAAGCTGTTCGCGGCGCCCGGCAATCCGGGCATCGCAGAGCATGCCCAGCTTGTCGACCTCGATGCCGCCGATCACCGCGCGGTGGTCGATTTCTGCCGCCGCAATTCGGTCGAGCTGGTCGTGGTCGGGCCGGAGGCGCCGCTCGTCGACGGCCTCGGCGACAACCTGCGAACGATGGGCTTCGCCGTGTTCGGGCCCAACCGCATTCCGGCCCAGCTCGAAGGGTCGAAGAGCTTCACCAAGGATCTGTGCGCCCGCCACGGCATCCCCACCGCGCGCTACGTGAAGGCCGGCGACAAGCTCGCCGCCGAAGCCGCGCTGTCCGATTTCGGCCTGCCGGTCGTGATCAAGGCCGACGGCCTCGCCGCGGGCAAGGGCGTGATCATCGCCGAAACGGCCGAGGAGGCGCAGGCCGCGCTGGACGTGATGTTCGAGGGCGGCTTCGGCGCTGCCGGCGCCTCGGTCGTGATCGAGCAGTTCCTGACCGGTGAGGAAGCGAGCTTCTTCGCGATCACCGACGGCACCCATGTCGTGCCGTTCGGATCGGCGCAGGACCACAAGCGCGTCGGCGACGGCGATACCGGCCCCAATACCGGCGGCATGGGCGCCTACAGTCCGGCCGCGGTCCTGACGCCGGCGCTCGAGGAGCGGGTGATGGAGGAGATCGTCCGTCCGACGGTCCGCGCGATGGCCGAGAGCGGGACGCCTTATTCGGGCGTCCTCTTCGCCGGGCTGATGCTGACTGCCGAGGGTCCTTCCCTGATCGAATATAATGCGCGCTTCGGCGACCCCGAATGCCAGGTGCTGATGACGCGCCTCGAGACCGACCTGCTCGAGCTGTTGTACGCCACCGCCAAGGGGACGCTGGCGGACGCGGAGCCGCCGCGCTTTAGCGACGACGCCGCCCTCACCATCGTTATGGCGGCCAACGGCTATCCGGCAACGCCCGAGAAAGGCGGCCGCATCGACGGCGTCGGCGAGGTCCGGGGCGCCAAGGTCTTCCATGCCGGGACGGCGCTTCACGAAGGCAGCTTGGTTGCCAGCGGTGGCCGCGTGCTCAACGTGACCGCGCGCGGGCCGGATGTCCGCGCCGCGCGCGACGCCGCTTATGCGGCAGCCGGGGCGATCGACTTTCCGACCGGATTCTATCGCCGAGACATCGGCTGGCGCGAGATCGAACGGCTCGGCTAGCCGCACGGCGCCGAACGGGATATTTTACGGGCACGAAACATTGTTCATGCTGATGGACAGGGGAGTTGGGACATGTCGCCCGCGGTTAAGATTCTGATCGGTTTTGTTGCGGTGATGCTGATGGGCTGGGCCTATCACGGTCCGCTCGGCCAGGGCGAAGCGTTCGTGGGCGCGCTGGAAGCGCAGGCGCAGCAGGCGGTCGCCGAAGTGCCGGGCGTCCAGGCGCGGCTCGGCCACGACCCGCTGACGCGCGCCGCGACCCTCTCCGGCCCCGCCAACGCCTTCCAGCGCGAAGGCATGGGCGAATTCCCCGGCCTCAACGACCGCGTCGACGCGATCGAGGGCATCTCCTCGATCCGCTGGGCGGACACCGGCCAGGCCGAGACCGCAATACCGCTGCTCGCGGAGGCGCTCGCTTTCATCCTGCTCGCTTATCTTATCGGGCTCGCGCTCGGTCGCCTGCTGTTCGGGCGCCCGAAGCGCGAAGGCTATCTGTGAAGGAACGACACTCATCATGACGACTGTGATCGAAGCCTATCTGATCCCCATCATCATCGCTTTGGTAATCGGCCTGGCGATCGCCTGGTGGGCCTTCTCGCGCCGCTCCGCCGGGACGCCGCGCCTCAGCCGGGAAGCCGATCCCGCCGCGCCGCTCGAGCGCCCCTATGTCCGACCCGCCGCACCCGTACCAGCGCCAGCCCCCGCCCCTGCTGCAGCGCGCCAGGCGCGTGAAGGCCACGGCCTCGCCGATTCGGCAGCGGCCGCAACCGCGGACGTCGCCGGCCAGATCATCGGCGCAGAGGTCCATTCGGAACTGCCCGGCGCCGAGGGCCCGCCCGACAACCTCCAGATGCTGAAGGGCGTCGGCCCGAAGCTCGCCGCGCGCCTCAACGAGAACGGCATCATCCGTTTCGAGCAGCTCGCCGCCTTGACCGAGAATGAGGTCGCGATCCTCGAGGACAAGCTCGGGCCCTTCAAGGGCCGCCTGACCCGCGACCGCGTCGTCGAACAGGCCTTCTACCTCGCCCGCGACGACCGCGACGGCTTCGAAGCCCGCTTCGGCGCCCTCGGCGGCTGAGGCGCCGGCGGCCGGCGCGTCAGCCGCGCATGTGGGTGGCGAGCAACTTGTCGATCTTGTGGCCGTCCATGTCGACGATCTCGAAGCGCCAGCCGGCGAAGCGGAACGCCTCTCCCGTCTCCGGCAAATGCTTGAGCACTGACAAGGCAAAGCCGGCCGCGGTCGCATAGTCGCGGTCGTCGGGCAGGCCGAAACCCAGCGCGTCGGCCATGCCATCGGCGGACAGCGAGCCGGAAATCAGCCAACTCCCGTCCTCGCGCTCGACCAGCGGCGGATCGCGGTCGTCGCCGCGGTCGGACGCGAACACCCCGGCCAGAGCGGCGAGCAGGTCGGCGGGCGTGAGGATTCCGTCGAAATGGCCATATTCGTCGTGGACGAAGGCGACCGGCACTTCGGCCGAGCGCAACACGGCGAGCGCGTCCATCGCGTCCATCTGGTCGGGCACCACCGGCGCCTCGCGCACCAGTCCGCGCAGGTTGAGCGGCTCGCCCTCGATCTGCGAGGCGACGATGTCGCGCAATTGCACCACGCCCAGTAGCCGGTCGACCGATCCTTCGGCCACCGGGAAGCGGCTGTGCGGCGTTTCGATCAGGAACGCCCGTATATCCTGCGGGCTGGCGTCGACATCGATCCAGTCGACGTCGGTGCGCGGCGTCATTACCTCGCGGGTCGGACGGTCGGCGAGGCGCACCACGCCGGAGATGATCGCCCGCTCATTCTCCTCGAGCACGCCGGCATGGGTCGCCTCGGCGACGACGAGGTGAAGTTCCTCGGCAGTGACCTTGCTGTCCGATTCGCGCTGCATGCCGAGGATACGGAAGACGAGCGCGCTCGACCGGTCGAGCAGCCACACGAACGGGGCGGTGACCTTGGCCATCCACAGCATGATCGGCGCCATGAAGACGGCGATCGGCTCCGGCGCGCGCAGGGCGAACTGCTTGGGCACCAGCTCGCCGATGATCAAAGAGGCGTAGGTGGTGAGCGCGATCACGATGGTGAAGCCGAGCGTCCCCGCCAGCTCCTTTTCGACGCCGAACGGCATCAGCCGCTCCGCGACGGGCCCGCCGAGGCTGGCGCCCGAATAGGCGCCGGCCAGAATGCCGATAAGGGTGATTCCGATCTGGACGGTCGACAGGAAGCGGCCGGGATCGGCGGCGAGATCGAGCGCGATGCGGGCGCCGCGCCGGCCGGCCTTGGCCATCGCCTTCAGCCGCGCCTCCCGTGCCGATACGATCGCCAGCTCGGACATGGCGAAGACGCCGTTGAGCGCGATGAGAAGCAGGATGACGACAACGTCAAACCACGGGAATGGCGATAGGGGGGGATGTGCGGGCGACATGGTCTGCCCGCCCTCTTTAGCCGTGAACCTCCGGCAACGACAACTGGTTCGTGACGGCGGCGTCCGCGCCGGAGGAACAAGCCCGCCCGGTGGCGGTTGGACCTGCGTTCAACATGTCCCCTTCACAGGGAAAGGAATGAGTATGCCCATATCCAAGCGTATCACGCTGGCGGCCGCAGCAACCGCGTTGCTGGCCACCACCGCCTGCGTCACCGACCCCAATACCGGCGAGCGCCGGGTCTCCCGCGCCGCGATCGGCGCGGGCCTCGGCGTCGTCGGCGGCTATCTCGCCGGCGACCTGATCGGCGGCAAGGGCGATCGTACCGAGAAGATCATCGGCGCCGGCATCGGCGGCATCGCCGGCGGCGCGATCGGCGCCTATATGGACAAGCAGGAGCAGGAACTGCGCCGCGAGACGGCCGGCACCGGCGTCGACGTCATCCGCGAAGGCGACGAGATCGCCCTGCGCATGCCCGCGGGAATCACCTTCCCCATCAACAGCTACCAGATCCAGCCGCAATTCCAGTCGACCCTGGACGATGTCGCGCGGACGCTGGCTTCCTATCCGTCGACGATGATCGACGTCTACGGCCACACCGACCCGTCGGGCGGCGACGGCATCAATATCCCGCTGTCGCAGAATCGCGCGCAGTCGGTCGCGTCCTACCTCGCCCAGCGCGGCGTCAATCAGGCGCGCATCGCGACCCAGGGGTTCGGCTCCAGCCGTCCGATCGCCGACAACGGCACCGAGGCGGGTCGCTCCGCCAACCGCCGCGTCGAGATCCGGATCGTGCCGGTAGCTGCCTGACGCACGGCTCGTGAAACAGGCGCCGGGGACACGTCCCCGGCGCCTTTTCTATGCGCGGCGCTCGCGGAAGAAGTCGCGCAATATCTCCGCCGCCTGCTCCTCGCCGATGCCGGCGTAGATTTCGGGGGCGTGATGGCAGGTCGGCTGAGCGAACAGTCGCGGGCCGTGCAGCACCGCCCCTCCCTTGGGATCCGCCGCAGCGAAATAGAGCCGCCCGATTCGCGCCAGCGCGATCGCGCCGGCGCACATCGCGCACGGCTCCAGCGTCACCCAGAGGTCGCATTCGTCGAGCCGGGAGGTGCCGAGCGCCTGCGCCGCCGCGCGCAGCGCCACCATCTCGGCATGGGCGGTAGGATCATGGCCGGCGCGCATCGCATTGGCCGTCACCGCGACGATCTCGGTCCCGCGTACGACCACGGCGCCGACCGGCACTTCGCCATCGTCGGCGGCGCTGCGGGCGGCGTCGAGCGCGAGGCGCATCGGTTCGGGAAGCGGAAAGGCCATGGCCGACGGTTAGCGGCCGGGAGCGGCGAGCGCTATGCCGGCGATGCCGGCGGGCGCCTTCTCAGCAGGATCAGGAAGGCGAAAACGACGCCGGGCAGATAGCCCAGACAAGTAAGGCCGAAGGCGATCCAGAAGTTTCTGGAAACGCCTTCGGCCAGGAAGACCGCCAGCGGCGGCAGGAAGAGGGCCGCGAGGACGAGCGTGACAGTCACCCCGCGGCCTCCAATCCTTACTGCTCGTTATTGTCCTTGACGCCGATGACCGGCACGTCGACCGTTTCGGTCTTGGTGTCGACGGTCGGAACTTCGATGTTGGTCTCGGTCGTGCCGACCACGACTTCCTTCGAATCGACGTCGACCGCGGGCATTTCGCCGCCCTCGGCGGTGACGTCGACGTCCGGCAGCGCGCCTTCCTTGACGTCCGCACTCCAGAAGCCGGTGGCGAACAGGATGATCACAATGACGACGACGACCGCGAGCAATCCGAGAACCTTGCGAGACATAGAAATTCCTCCTTCAGAACCTGTGTAGTTGGAGGGACAACGCAGCTTGTCTGAATCGGTTGCACTAGCGCAACGATCTGCCGGACCGGCCTCCGACGCCAACCGCGTAAACGGTTGACGAAAGCCGTCATCGTGGTTAGGTGCGCCCACTTTCCGGGGACATGTTCCCCATTCCAGGACGAGATGAAATGTCGCGGATTTGCGAACTGACCGGCAAGGGCCGGCTGGTGGGTAACAATGTTTCCCACGCCAACAACAAGACCAAGCGGACCTTCCTGCCCAACCTGCAGAACGTCACCTTGATGTCGGACGCTCTCGGCCGCGGCGTGAAGCTGCGCGTCTCGATGGCTGGCCTGCGCTCGGTCGAGCATGTCGGCGGCCTCGACAATTGGCTCGCCAAGACTTCGGACGAGAAGCTGAGCCTGAACGTCCAGCGCCTGAAGCGCGAGATCGTCAAGAAGCAGGCGACGGCGGCCGCCTAAACGGCTGTCGCTCCCGCAACTGCGGGAGCGTCCTTTCTCGAACGAATCAAGGAGCCGGGATTTTCCCGGCTTCTTTTCGTGCGTCCGGCGCCAGCGCGAGCTTCAGCAGCAAGGTCCGCTGCAATCCGCTAAAATTGTCGTCCGACGCGATCCAGACGATCGTGCGGCCGCCTTCGCGACTGACGCTCAGCGCCTCCAGATTGTCGACCGTCACGGGCGCCTGGAAATGGGCGATCTCGCGCGGCTCGATCACGGCCCCCTCCTGCCAAGGTGCGATCGGGGCGACGGTGAGCTTTGCCGACACGCCTTCGAGCGGCGTGAAGCGCCGGTTGAGCAGCAGCATCCGCCCGTCCGGCAGCAGGGCGGCATCGGTGAGGCGGTATCCCTCCGGCGGCCGGTAGAAGATCCGGCGCGAGGGCGTCGCCTCCACCGCCGGATCGCCGTCGAACAAGGCCACTTCGCCGACGCCGTCCGGCTGCTTCCGGGCCTCGGCGAAGACCAGGAATCGGCCGTCCGGTAGCCGCAATAGGCCCTCTCCGCCGGAATTGGAGCGCCAGCCGCGCATCACCTCCGGCTGGGCCGCCGAATCGCTCCGCCAATCGCCGAGCCGATAGCGCCAGACCGCATTGTGCCGCTCGAACGCCACCCAGGCGTGGTCGCCGTGCACCGTCATCGCCTCCGAATCGCGTTCCTTCTTGCGGTCGGTTGTGCCGGGCCCGTCGGGCAGCGCGGCGATGCTAAGTCCCTGGCGGCCCGTGCGGGGAACATGGAAGCGGAGGAGCTGCCCGGCGTCGCTGAGCGCGATGACGGCCCCGTCCCGCACATGCATCGAGGAAATCCCGCCGAAACGGGGATCGTTGCTGCGGATCGCCCAGCCGCCCAGATAGAAGAAGTCGCCGATGCGGCGGCGGGCGGGATCGCTGGCGTCGAGCGGCACCGGCTCGAACGCGATCGTTGTCCTGGCCGGGATCGGCGCGGGCCGGAACAAATTGGTCGGCGCAAAGGTCGCCAGCAGCGGCCAGGCGATCAGGGCGAGGAGGGCACGCATCGCCCCCCTGATAGCCGCGCGAGGGCGGCGTCGCATGGTTAATCTCGATGAACCGCGGCTGACGACCGCATTCAGACAGGGCTCAAGCGAATCGCCCGATAAGGGGCACCAAGGACGAAGGCCCAAGGCGACTTCAGTGTCGGTTCGGCGGACCGCCGCCCAGTAGAACAAGGAGATTTGTCATGCTTAAGAAGATCATGCTCGCCGCCGCCGTCGCCGCAACGTCGCTGACCGCGTTGCCGGCCGCCGCGGAAGCGCGCAACCGCGACGGCTATTACGATTCGGGCCGCTACGAGCGCAGCTATCGCAGCGACCGCGGCTACCGGAACAACGGCTATTACGGGAACAACCGCTCGTACCGGAACAACGGCTATTATGGCCGCAACTCCAATGCCGGCTATTACAATCGCCGCGGCTATGACGACCGCTACCGCCGCAGCTGCTCGGGCACGACCGGCACCATCGTCGGCGGCGTCGCCGGCGCCCTGCTCGGCCGCGAAGTCGATCGCGGCGGCAACAGCCGCTACGGCCGCCGCGACAGCGGCACCACCGGCGCCATCATCGGCGGCGCGATCGGCGCCCTCGCCGGCCGCGCGATCGACAAGGCCGATTGCTGAGCGAGCCTAATCCCTCCTGTAGCGTAACGAGGGCGGGGCCCGGCACTCCACGGAGTGTCGGGCCCTACTTCATTCGGCGTCGAACAGGGCCGCGAGCTGTTCGACCATGGTGCCGCCCAATTGCTCGGCGTCCATGATCGTCACCGCCTTCTGATAGTAGCGCGTGACGTCGTGGCCGATGCCGATCGCGATCAGTTCGACCGGCGAACGGCTCTCGATCCAGCCGATCACCTGGCGCAGGTGGCGCTCGAGATAGGTGCCGCTGTTCACCGACAGCGTCGAATCGTCGACCGGCGCGCCGTCCGAGATCACCATCAGGATGCGCCGCTCCTCGGGGCGGTTGACCAGCCGCTGGTGCGCCCACAGCAAGGCCTCGCCGTCGATATTCTCCTTGAGCAGCCCCTCGCGCATCATCAGCCCGAGATTCTTGCGCGCCCGGCGCCAGGGCTCGTCCGCCCTCTTGTAGACGATGTGACGCAGGTCGTTGAGGCGTCCCGGGTGCGGCGGCCGGCCTTCGGTCAGCCAGCGCTCGCGTGATTGCCCGCCCTTCCACGCGCGCGTCGTGAAGCCGAGTATCTCGACCTTCACGCCGCACCGCTCCAGCGTCCGCGCCATGATGTCGGCGCTGATCGCCGCGATCGAAATCGGCCTGCCGCGCATGGACCCGCTATTGTCGATCAGCAGGCTCACTACCGTGTCGCGGAAATCGGCTTCCTTCTCGACCTTGTAGCTCAGCGACTGGGCGGGATTGACGACCACGCGCGCCAGCCGCGCCGCATCGAGCAGGCCTTCCTCCTGGTCGAAATCCCAGCTCCGGCTCTGCTGCGCCATCAGCCGCCGCTGGAGCCGGTTGGCAAGCTTGGTCACGGCGCCCTGCAGGTGGGTGAGCTGCTGGTCGAGATAGGAGCGCAGCCGCCCCAGTTCCTCTTCGTCGCACAATTCGCCGGCCTCGACGGTCTCGTCGAAGCGGTCGGTGAACACGCGATAGTCGAAATGCGGCGACAGGTCCGAAAGCGGGCGGTTCGGGCGGACGGGGAGCATCCCCTCCTCGCCTTCCTCGCCCATGCCCTCGTCGCCCTCGGACAGATCGTCCTCGGCATAGTCGCTCTCGTCCTGGTCCTCGCCGGAATCGCCCTGCTCGACGCGGATGTCGGCCTCGCCTTCGCCGCCGGCCTCGTCGTCCGAATCGCTCTCGGAATCGCCGCCCTCGTCCTGGTCGTCGCCCTCGCCTTCGTCGCCCTCGTCGGGGTCCTGCTCGGGCGGGCGGTCCTTCTCGACCAGTTCGAGATCCTGGAGGACCTTGGTGGTGAGCGCGGCGAACGCCGCCTGGTCGTCGAGCGCGAGGCCGAGCGCATCGAGATCGGCGCCGGCTTTCTCCTCGATCCAGTCCGAGACCAGGTGGATGCCGGCGCGGGCCGCCTCGGGCGGCGCCTCGCCGGTCAGCCGCTCGCGCACCATCAGCGAGATGGCGGTCTGCAGCGGCACTTCTTCGCGGTTGCGCGCGCGCGTGATCGGATCGGTGCGCATCCGCATCTCGGTGACGCGATTGAGGTTCGCCCGCACGCCGGCCATCGCCCGCGCGCCGAGCGCCTCGACCCGCGCCTGCTCGGCGGCGGAGAATACGGCGCGGGCGACGTCGTCGGCCGGCGCGTTGCGGGCGTGCAAAACGGGATCGTGGTGGCGCAGCTTCAGCGCCGCGGCGTCGGCGAATCCGCGCGCCTCGGCAACCTCGCGCTCCGGCAGCGTCCGCCCCGGCATCGGCACCTTGACGCTCTTGCCCGATGCGGTCGGCACGTCGGCGGTGAAGCCGAGCTCGAGCTCGGGCTCGGCCGCGATCGCGCGCGACGCGCCGGTCAGGACCTGGCGGAAAGTCTCGAGTGGATTTTCGCTCTGCGGCATGGCCCTGCGGGCTCAGCCGACCCGGCCGACGACGCTCTCCGGCAGGTCCTTGCCGAAGACGCGCTGATAATATTCCGCGATCAGCGCGCGCTCGGCTTCGTCGCACTTGTTCAGGAACGAGAGGCGGAAGGCGAAGCCGATATCGTTGAAGATCAGCGCATTCTGCGCCCAGCTGATCACCGAGCGCGGGCTCATCACGGTCGAGATGTCGCCGTTGATGAAGCCTTGGCGGGTCAAATCGGCGACCTTGATCATCTTCTCGACCTCGGCGCGGCCGCCCTCATGGTCATACTCGCCCGACTTGGCGAGGACGATGCGCGCCTCGGTCGCCGCCGGCAGGTAATTGAGCGTGACGACGATGTTCCAGCGGTCCATCTGGCCCTGGTTGATCTGCTGGGTGCCGTGATAGAGGCCGGTCGTGTCGCCCAGCCCGATCGTGTTGGTCGTGGCGAACAGGCGGAAGAAGGGATTGGGGCGGATCACCCGGTTCTGGTCGAGCAGGGTCAGCTTGCCCTCCGCCTCCAGCACGCGCTGGATGACGAACATCACGTCCGGACGGCCGGCATCATATTCATCGAACACGAGCGCAGTCGGCGTCTGCAGCGCCCACGGCAGCAGGCCCTCGCGGAATTCGGTGACCTGCTGGCCGTCGCGGAGCACGATCGCGTCGCGGCCGATGAGGTCGATGCGGCTGATATGGGCGTCGAGGTTGATGCGGATCAGCGGCCAATTGAGGCGCGCGGCGACCTGCTCGATATGGGTCGACTTGCCGGTGCCGTGATAGCCCTGGACCATGACGCGACGGTTGCGCGCGAAGCCGGCGCAGATGGCGAGCGTGGTGTCCGGATCGAAGACATAGGCCGGATCGAGGTCCGGCACCCGCTCGTCGGCCTCCGAGAAAGCCGGAACTTCCATGTCGCTGTCGACCCCGAAGAGGTCGCGCACCTTCACGATCTTGTCGGGCGCGTCCATCACCGTGGCGGCACGGCTGTCGAGGTTCACATTGGCAAGTTCGGCCATCATTCTTTCCAGGTTCAAGCGAAAGCGGGACGTGATTTGAGCTGCGTATAGGCCCCGATGACGGCCTGCAACGCTTTCTCATGGCCGCGGTCGCCGCCATTATGATCGGGATGATAGCGGCGCAGCAGCTCGGCGTATCGCCGTCTAAGCGCGCGCCGGTCGGTGTCGGTTCCAAGCCCCAGCGTCTTCAGCGATTTGCGGTCCTGCTCGCTCAGCACGCGCCCGTCTGCGCGCTGCGGCCCCTGGCCGGCCGCACGCTGGAAGCGGGCGCCGATCGCGTCGAGCGGGTCGACGAAATCGGCCCATTTCGGCGGCGAGGAGCCGTTGGCGGCGAACGCCCGCGTCTCCCGGTCCCAGCCGCCATAGGGGGTCTGCGCCGCCTCGATTTCGTCGGGACTCATGCCGTTGAAGAAATTGTAGCCGGAGTTGAATTCACGGACATGGTCGAGGCACAGCCAGCGCCAGTCACCCGGCCCGTCGAAATTGGGTCGGCGGCCGGCCGCGGGCGCGCGGAATTCGCCCGGCTCGACGCAGCCCGGCTGGGAGCAATGGCGCTCTCCCTCGACGCGGCCATGAAATCGCGTCTGCTTCTTCCCCGAACTCGCCACTCATCTCCCTTTCGCAGTCCGAGCCGCTATATAAGACCCGATGACCCAGCATTTAACCGGACCGGTCGCGGCCGAAATCACAAAACGTCTCCAGCAGAGCCTCGCTCCGACGCATCTCGTCGTTCGGGACGACAGCGAGATGCATCGCGGCCATGCCGGCCATGACGGACGCGGCGAGAGCCATTTCACCGTCGAGATCGTGGCCGAGCAGTTCGCCGGCATGAGCCGCGTCGCACGCCAGCGCGCGGTCAACACGGCGCTCGGCGATCTGCTCGCCGAGCGCGTCCACGCGCTGGCGATCAAGGCCAGAGCCCCGGGAGAATGAGCCCAGGCTTGGCGGCCGGACGCGGCCTCAGGCCCTGACCAGCAGCGCCTTCACGCCTTGCGACAGGCGCGTCTCCATGTCCCGCCCGAGATCCTCCGAGACCATTTCGCCCGTAATCAGCGGCAGCGCCACCGCCCCGACCAGCATCAGCAAAGCGAGTTCGGGGTCGCTGGCGGCGACGATGCCTGCATCGATCCCGTCCGCGAGAAGCGGCAGGAGGGCGCGGCGATTGGGAAGCCATAGCCGCTCGAGCACATAATCGTGCCGCTCTCCGGGACGAGTGACCTCGTTGACGAAGAACTGCCCGAGCTCGCGGTGGGCGGCATTGAAGGCGACGAAACGATCGAGCGCGCGGCCTATGCGCTCACCCAGCGGCATCGGGTCGTCCTGGAGGGCGGCGATATCGGCCTGCGCATCGGCCATCCGCACCGCGATTTCGTCGACCACCGCCTTCCACAGGCCCATTTTCGATCCGAACTGGCGCGCTACGAGGGCGACGTCGACCTCGGCATCGGCGGCGATGTCGCGAAGGTTGGTGCCGTGAAAGCCGTTGTGCGCGAACCGGCCGAGCGCGGCCGCGAGGATCGCCGCCGGATCGGGTGCATGCTCGCGCTTCGGCCTCCCCCGCTTGCGCTTCGCCGCATTCGTCTGGACCTCCATCGCAATCCCCTCCTCCATCCCCATTGACTGGCCCAGAACGAGCATTTAATCAACAGTTGTTGACTAATGATTCCGAGAGACAAGCCTTGCACTCCTTCCGCCTGAGCTACTGGATGCATGCCGGGCAGGCTCCGCGGCTGCTTGCGTTCGACGCGCCCGATCTCGACGCCGCCTACGCGACCGGCGGGAAGATGATCGCGGAGGCTTTGGGCCGCCCCGACGATTTCGTGCTGCTGGACCGGACTACCGGCCGCTTCATGGTGGGAGCGGCAATATGGTCGCGCAACGGCTTCTTCCGGCTCGCGGTCGAGGAGGCGCCCCCCATGCCGCAAGGTGCGCAGGGCAAGCGCGCGGAAATCCGCGTATGAGCTGGCTGGCGCTTGCCCGCAGGCGCCGTCACGTTCGGGAGCTGGTCGAGGACGCCACCGCATCGCTCGAGCGGGACCTGAAGGATCTGCTCCCCTTCGCCGGCGAGCAGCTTGCGCGCGAATGCGTCATCTTCATCTACTGGTCGGTCCATGTCGGGATCGTCAACGCGCAGACCTCCGCGCTGGACCGGTGGCTGGCCCGCGTCGCGCTCCATCGCCAGCTTCGCCGCGCCTCGGCCGCGCTGGGCGACGGCAACTCGCCGCTCGATCTGGTTGCCTGTTACGAACAGAGGTGCCGCGAGGCGCTGGCGACCACCCCCAACATCTTTCTCTACCACAAAAGAGGAGCGGAGCTGCCGATCCTCCCGGTCACGCCGTCGGGCGCGAAGCTGTTCCTGCGCCGGATCGGCCACGCCCGCATCCCGCCCCAGGCCGTAGCCCGCCTGGCGGAAGTGCTCGCCTCCTATTTCTGGTCGTGCGTCCAGCATTTCCAGCCGCGCATCAGGCCGCGCTTCCCCTGACGCGCCGCGCTTCGGATGATGCCCGAAGCCATCGCAATTGAATGCCGCCCGTGCCACTGTGATCGCCTGAGTCCGGCACGTGCCCGCGCTGGGGCGCAACCTGGGAGAGCATGGCCCGATGACCGACGATCCATTCCTGCAGGTCCTCCATCCCGTCAGCCACGATCTTGGCGGCTTCAAGGTCCATCGCACGCTGCCGCACAAGGCGCGGACCATGGTCGGCCCCTTCATCTTCTTCGACCAGATGGGACCGGCGCACCTGCCGGCCGGGACGGGCATGGACGTACGGCCCCACCCGCATATCAACCTCGCGACCGTCACCTATCTGTTCGCGGGTGCGATCGACCATCGCGATTCGCTCGGCACCGTCCAGCGGATCGAGCCGGGCGCGGTCAATCTGATGACGGCCGGGCGCGGCATCGTCCATTCCGAGCGGTCGCCCGCCGAGCTGCGCCCGGACGGGCCGGAACTGAGCGGGATCCAGACCTGGCTGGCCATGCCGCAGGCCAAGGAAGAGATGACGCCGGCCTTCGAGCATGTCGCACGCGAAGCGCTGCCGGTGATCGAGTCCCGGGACGCGACGGCGCGGGTGATCATGGGCACTCTCTGGGGCGCCACCTCCCCGGTCACCTGCCACAGCGAGACGATCTATGCCGATCTCGCGCTGCGGCCGGGCGGCGCGCTGCCCATCGATCCGGCGGCCGAGGAGCGCGCGCTCTACGTCGCGGAGGGCGATGCCGATCTCGACGGCCTGCCGCTCGAGCCGATGGTGCTCTACGTCCTCCGCCCCGGCATCCGCGCCACCCTGCGCTCGTTCGGCGGCGGCCACGTCATGCTCTGCGGCGGCGCGCCGATGGATGGCACGCGCCATGTCTGGTGGAACTTCGTCTCCTCGCGCCGCGACCGGATCGAGGAGGCCAAGGCCGACTGGAATGCGCAGCGTTTCCCGCTCGTGCCCGACGATGCCGTCGAGCGAATCCCGCTTCCCGACGTCCCGATAACGGTCAGCTACCCATGAGCGAGCCTCGCACCACCCGCATCGGCCTGCCGACCGGCGTGACGCTCACCGTCCAGCTCGGTGGCGCGGAGGAGGCCGAGCCGATCGTCTTCCTCCACGGCTTCCCGGAATCGCACCGCACCTGGCGCTTCCAGATGCAGGCATTGGCCGCCGACTTTCGCGTCGTCGCCCCAGACCAGCGCGGCTTCGGCGGCTCCGACAAGCCGCAGGAGACCGAGGCCTATCAGACCGAGCGGGTGGTCGAGGATCTGGTCGCGCTCGCCGACGCGCTCGGCCTCGGTCGCTTCACTTTGGTCGGCCACGATTGGGGCGGCGCGGCGGCGTGGCTGGCGGCGCTGCGCCATCCCGAGCGCGTGGCGCGGCTGGTGATCGTCAACGCACCCCACCCCCTGCTCTTCCAGAACAGCCTGATCGACGACGAGGCCCAACGCGCCGCCTCGCAATATATGAACCGGTTCCGCGAGCCGCGGATGGAGCAAGGGATACGCGCCATGGGGCTGGAGACCTTCTTCGAGAAGAGCTTCGGCGCCCATGTCGACCTGCGCCGGATCCCGTCTGGCGAGCGCGAGGCCTATCTCCATGACTGGGCGCAGGAAGGCGCGCTGACGGCGATGCTCAACTGGTACCGCGCCTCGCGCATCCTCGTCCCCGAGCCGGGCGAGGCGGCGCACCATCCGCTCTGGACGCGCGCGCCCTTCCCGCACGTGACGATGCCGACGCTCGTCGTCTGGGGCCTGAAGGACAAGGCCTTGCTGCCGATCCAACTCGCCGGGCTGGAAGAGCTGGTGGACGATCTCCGTATCGTCATCGCCGAGGATGCGGGCCACTTCCTGCCCTGGGAGCAGCCCGAGGTCGTCACCGAGGCGATCCGCGACTTCATCGCCGAGACTCCGCTCGACTAACGCCCTCCGCTTTGGCTATGGCCCGCGCGATGCAGCAGACTCCCGCCCGATCCCGTTCGCGTTCCGCCGCGCGGCTTGCCGCCGTGCAGGCGCTGTACCAGCAGGAGATGGAGAAGACCCCGCTCCCGACCCTGCTCCACGAATTCCACCAGCACCGGCTCGGCGCGACGATCGAGGGCGTCGAATATGCCAACGCCGAGGTCGATTTCTTCGACGACATCGTCCGCGGCGTCGATGCCCGCCGCGTCGAGCTGGATGCCCTGATCGCGGCCCGCCTCGCCAAGGACTGGTCGATCGAGCGGCTCGACAAGCCGATGCGGCAGATCCTGCGCGCCGGCGCCTACGAACTGGTTGCGCGGATCGACGTTCCGACCGGCAGCGTCATTTCCGAATATGTCGACGTCGCCAAGGCCTTCTACGACAAGCGCGAGGCCAATTTCGTCAACGGACTGCTCGACGCCGTCGCCAAGGACGTCCGCAAGTAGGCCCCGCTTCGCGCCCCGCGCGGAACTGGGCTAGTTTCGGCACATGAGCCGCGAATCCGACTTCATTTCCGCCCTGCGCGCGCTGGCGACCGATCCGGCCGCGCGCGGCCTGCGCGACGATGCCGCCGTGATGGAGATCGGCGGCACTGGCCTCGTCCTCACCCACGACATGATCGTCGAGGGCGTCCATTTCCTCGCCACCGACCCGCCGGCGGACGTCGCCTGGAAATTGCTCGCGGTGAACCTGTCGGACCTCGCCGCCAAGGGCGCGACGCCGGTCGGCGCCCTGCTCGGCTATTCGCTCGGGCACGCGGACTGGGACGCCGCCTTTCTCGACGGTCTGCGCGACGCGCTCGCCGCCTTTGCCGTGCCGTTGCTGGGCGGCGACACGGTGGCCGCACCATCCGGCGCGGCGCGCACTTTCTCGCTGACCGCGCTCGGCACTGCGGGCGTCGTGCCCTCGCGCAGCGGCGCGGCGGAAGGCGACGGCCTGTTCGTGACCGGCACCATCGGCGATGCCGGGCCGGGCCTGGAGATCGCCGCCGGCCGCCGCGACGGGCCGGCCGAACTGCTCGCAGCCTATCGCCGCCCCCAGCCGCGGCTCGAAGAAGGGCGCCGGCTCGCGCCCCACGTCCATGCGATGATGGACATATCGGACGGGCTGCTGATCGATGCGAGCCGGATGGCCGAGGCTTCGGGGCTCGCCGTGGTGATCGATCTCGACCTTATTCCGCTGTCGGACGCTCTGACTCGCCTGGTCGGCAAGGACCGCGAGGCGCGTCTCCGCGCCGCGCAGGCCGGGGACGATTATGAACTGCTGTTCGCCGCGCCGGTCCTTCCGGACGGCGTCGCCGCGACCTGCATAGGCCGCTTCGCCGCCGGCGCCGGCCTTTCGCTCGAGGACGCGGCTGGCGCCGTGCCTTTGCCGTCGCGGCTCGGCTACGAACATGGCGAGACGCGCTAGAGTCCCGTTTCAGTCGAGAATAGAGCTCGACTTGAACGCTCTCTAATTCCTGCCTAACACCTTCCCGTCCGGGTACATTGCAACTGGGCGAAACAACCCTGCCCGGACCTTACAGGGGAAGGATGTTTCATGACCGTTGTACTGATTGCCATAGCCTGCGGCCTTGCCGCGGTGCTCTATGGTTTTGTGACAAGTCGCCAGGTACTTGCGTGTTCGGCCGGCTCCGAAAGAATGATCGATATCGCGAGCGCGATCCAGGAGGGCGCCAAGGCCTATCTCGGCCGCCAATATCGCACGATCGCGATGGTCGGCGTGGTCGTTGCCGTCTTGGTCTTCATCTTTCTCGGCCCGATTGAAGCGATCGGCTTCGTCATCGGCGCGTTTCTTTCGGGTGCGGCCGGCTATATCGGCATGAACATCTCGGTCCGTGCCAACGTCCGCACCGCGGAAGCCGCGCGCACTAGCCTGCAGCGCGGCCTCACCGTCGCTTTCCGGGCCGGCGCGATCACCGGCATGCTGGTGGCGGGCCTCGCCTTGCTCGCCATCTCGGTCTTCTTCTACGTCCTCGTCGACGTGATGGGCCGCGCCCCGGCCGACCGCGAGGTCATCGACGCTTTGGTCGCGCTCGCGTTCGGCGCTTCCTTGATCTCGATCTTCGCCCGCCTCGGCGGCGGCATCTTCACCAAGGCCGCCGACGTCGGCGCCGACCTCGTCGGCAAGGTCGAAGCCGGCATTCCCGAGGACGACCCCCGCAACCCGGCCGTGATCGCCGACAATGTCGGCGACAATGTCGGCGATTGCGCCGGCATGGCCGCCGATCTGTTCGAGACCTATGTCGTCACCGTCGGCGCGACGATGGTGCTGGTGGCCCTGCTGGTCCAGGGCAGCGACGCGCAATTGCTGAGCCTGATGAGCCTGCCTCTGATCATCGGCGGCGTCTGCATCCTCACCTCGATCATCGGCACCTATTTCGTTCGCCTCGGCGCCAAGCAGTCGATCATGGGGGCGCTCTACAAGGGCTTCTGGACGACCGCGCTCCTCTCGATCCCGGCGCTCTACTACGTCACCGCCCAGACTTTGGGCGACATGAACGCCGTGATCGGCGGCGCCCGGGAAGCGGCCGGCCTAGACGTCGAAGCCCAGGTCGCGCGGACGGCGGTCAGCGACGGCTTCACCGGCATGGACCTGTTCTGGTGCATGCTCGTTGGCCTCGGCGTCACGGCGCTGCTGGTCTGGATCACCGAATATTATACCGGCACGAACTACCGCCCGGTCCGCTCGATCGCCAAGGCGTCCGAAACCGGCCACGGCACCAACGTCATTCAGGGCCTCGCCGTCAGCCTGGAATCGACCGCCATGCCGACGGTGGTCATCTGCGTCGGCATCATCGTCAGCTACCAGCTGGCCGGCCTCATCGGCATCGCCTTCGCGGCGACGGCGATGCTCGCTCTGGCCGGGATGGTGGTCGCGCTCGACGCTTACGGACCCGTCACCGACAATGCCGGCGGCATTGCCGAAATGGCCGGAATGGATGACGACGTTCGCCACCGCACCGACGCGCTCGACGCGGTCGGCAACACCACCAAGGCGGTGACCAAGGGCTATGCGATCGGTTCGGCCGCACTGGGTGCCCTCGTCCTGTTCGGCGCCTATACGACCGACCTCCAGCATTATGCCACGGAACTCGGCATCGGCCCGGCCGGCGTCGATTTCTCGCTCTCCAACCCCTATGTCGTCGTCGGCCTGCTGCTCGGCGCGTTGCTGCCCTATCTGTTCGGGGCGATGGGCATGACCGCCGTCGGCCGCGCGGCCGGCGATGTCGTGCTCGACGTGCGCGAGCAGTTCCGCACTAACAGCGGCATCATGGACGGGACCTCGCGGCCCGATTACGCCCGCACCGTCGACATGGTCACCCGCGCAGCGATCAAGGAGATGATCGTGCCCAGCCTGCTGCCGGTGCTGGCGCCGATCGTCGTCTATTTCGTGATCGCCGCGATCGCCGGCCGCGAGCAGGGCTTCGCCGCGCTCGGTGCGCTCCTGCTCGGCGTCATCGTCGGCGGCCTGTTCGTCGCCATCTCGATGACCTCCGGCGGCGGCGCCTGGGACAATGCCAAGAAGTTCATCGAGGACGGCAATCACGGCGGCAAGGGTTCGGAAGCCCACAAGGCGGCCGTGACCGGCGACACCGTCGGCGATCCCTACAAGGACACGGCCGGCCCGGCCGTGAACCCGATGATCAAGATCACCAATATCGTCGCCCTGCTGCTGCTTGCAGCACTGGCAGGCGGCGGTGCGGTCGGCTGATCTTCGAAGCTCTACGAGAACCCCGTCCGGAGCGATTCGGGCGGGGTTCCCTTTTTCCAGTTCAAACGCTATGGCAGCGCGATTTTTTCCGACATCGAATAGAGGCAAGGTTTGGCCAAAGAAGAACTTCTGGAAATGCGCGGGCAGGTGGTCGAACTGCTGCCCAACGCCATGTTCCGTGTAAAACTCGAGAATGATCACGAAATTCTCGGCCACACTGCGGGCAAGATGCGCAAGAACCGCATTCGTGTCCTGGTCGGCGACGAAGTGCTCGTCGAACTGACTCCTTATGATCTGACCAAGGGTCGCATCACTTACCGCTTCAAGTAATCGAGGATAGCGCCGTGACGCGGCTCGTCCTCGCTTCCGCCAGTCCTCGCCGGCTCGACCTGCTCGCCCGCATCGGCGTCGAGCCCGACGCCGTGCGCCCTGCCGAGATCGACGAAACACCCCTCAAGGGCGAGCTTCCGATCCCCTATGCGCGGCGCATGGCCGCCGAGAAGGCCGCCGCGGTCCATGCGTCGGAAGCCGGCGCGCTCGTGCTCGCGGCCGATACGGTCGTGGCCGCGGGGCGGCGCATCCTTCCCAAGACCGAGAGTGCGGACGAAGCGCGCGCGGCGCTGTCGCTCCTCTCGGGCCGCAGGCACCGGGTCCACTCCGCCGTCACCCTGATCGACGGAGCCGGCACCGCCCGCCACCGCCTCTCCACCACCATCGTCGCCTTCAAGCGCTTTAGCGACGACGAGCTCGACGCCTATCTCGCCAGCGGCGAATGGCAGGGCAAGGCCGGCGGCTACGCCATCCAGGGCCGGGCCGAGGCTTTGGTACGGATGATCTCGGGCAGCCATTCCGGCGTGGTCGGCCTGCCATTGTTCGAAACGCGCGCGCTGCTGCGCGCCGCCGGCCATCCCCTTGGCTGAGTGGCTCTACGAGGAGGGGATCGGCGAGAACCGCGCCGCCCTCGTCGAAGGGGACTCCATTGTCGAAGCCGGGATCGAGCTCCCGGGATCGCTGCGCGCCGGAAGCGTCGTGCCGGGCCGCCTCGCCACGATCCTCATTCCCGGCCGCCGGGGCATTGCCGCCCTCCAGGACTGCGGTGAGGCGCTGATCGAGCCGCTTCCGGCCAGGCTCACAGAAGGTGCGGCGATCCGGGTCGAGATCGTCCGCGAGGCCATTCCCGAAGCCGGGCGCGCCAAGCTTCCCAAGGGCCGGATCACCGACGCCGGGCCGGCGGACGGGCCGAGCCTCATGGATCGAATCGCCGCCTCCCCTCACCCGGTCGTCGCGCTTTCCGCCTTCGGACCCGACCGGCTCGAGCGGGCCGGCTGGTCGGAGATGCTGGAGCAGGCGCTGACCGGCGAGATCGCGTTTGAAGGCGGGGCGCTTCGGTTGAGCCTCACCCCGGCCATGACCCTGTTCGACGTCGACGGCGCGCTGCCTCCCGCGGCTTTGGCGGTCGCGGGCGCGGCGGCAGCCGGCCGAGCCATCCGCCTGTTCGGCATCGGCGGCTCGATCGGAATCGATCTGCCCACGCTCGCCTCCAAGGACGAGCGCCAGGCGGCAGCCGCGGCGATCGACGATAGTCTGCCGCAGCCTTTCGAGCGCACCGCGGTCAACGGCTTCGGCTTCCTCCAGATCGTCCGTCGGCGCACGCGGCCCTCTCTGCCCGAGCTGCTGCAGGGCGACCGCGTCGGTGCGGCGGCCCGGGCGTTGCTTCGGCTGGCGGAGCGGTCGCCCGGCGCCGGCGAACGCACGATCGTCGCCGCGCCGCCGGTCATCGCCCGCATCAAGGCTGCGCCCGACTGGCTTTCGGTGCTGACGCAGCGGATCGGCGCCCCCATCGGCTTGCGGGCCGAGGCCGGCCTCGCCATATCGGCCGGACATGTCCATGCCCGCTTCGCCTGATAAACGCCGCAAAGGCTGTCCGCTCTGCGGCAAACCGGAAGACGCGGTCCACGCCCCGTTCTGCAGCCAGGGTTGCAAAGACCGCGACCTCTTGAACTGGCTCGGCGACAATTATCGCGTTCCGGGCCCCGTGGCGGACGAAAACGCCGATTTTGGATCGGACGGGCTGGACAGCGAGCGCTAGGGCCCTTTATAGGCGCGGCGTCCGCATTCGCCGGATCATGCCCAGGTAGCTCAGTTGGTAGAGCATGCGACTGAAAATCGCAGTGTCGGCGGTTCGATCCCGTCCCTGGGCACCATCGCTGAGAGCCTAAGGTGTCCGGGCGGAAACGCGATAGTGCCGCAGCGATAAGCCGCGCGCTTCCCGGTACGCGCATGTTTTTGCATCCGAATCAAAAGAGCGACAATGCCCTGCACGCAGACTCGCGTCCGAATTGGGCCTCCCACCTCCAGCTCCAACTATCTCGAAATCAGTATTCTGCCGGAAGTACACGATCCATTGGCTGAACGAACGGCAGCTTATGGATTCGCTCCAAGACTGCGACAGCTCGAGCGAGATCGGTGTTGCCGCGCCGCGCCCCAGGCGCGCTCACATACTGAGCGGTGGCCTGCTGCTGCAATGCGTGCCTGAAAGTTCGCGCGCCCGTTCGAAATGGAGCGAAGAGAGCTGCAGGTGCGCACGGGCGGCTTCCATGGACTGGCTGATCAAGCCCCTGTCCAGCTCCGAGATCGCACGCTTCGAGTGATACTCGATGTCGTCCTGATCGTCGTACACAGCGCTCTCCCCGAGGTTCTGAGAACATAATCTTCCAACGGCTCTGCAAGCGCATTTAACTCAGTTAACCTGTTTGAAAATCTATTTAATCCAGGTCAGCAGCGCGGCTGCCAATTCGTAGATCTGGAACATCTCACTGCAGGTGCCGTTGCTCTGCGACGCATCAACTGGAACAGAGCCCTGGTCGCTTGTCGCGTCTTGATCATCGGCGGCGGCTTTGGCGGCCTGGAAACGGCGAAGGCGCTCGCGCGCGGCCGCGTCGACATTACGCTCATCGACCGCCAGAACCACCACTGCTTCCAGCCGCTGCTGTACCAGGTGGCTACCGCGACGCTTAGCCCGGCCGACGTGGCGTGGCCCATCCGGGGCATCCTCTCCAGGCAGGCCAATGCCAGGGTTCTTATGGCCAGTGTCAACGCCATCGAAATGGAGCGACGCTTGGTGCGGACCGATGCCGGCGACTTCGGATACGACCAGCTCGTAATCGCGACCGGCGCCACCCATGCCTATTTCGGGCACGAGGAGTGGGCACCCTATGCCCCTGGACTCAAACGCATTGAGGACGCGACGGAAATCAGGCGGCGAGTGCTCACCGCATTCGAGCGCGCGGAACTAGCCGATGAGGCCGCGCAAAGGGACGCGCTCACCACCTTCATCGTCGTGGGCGGCGGGCCGACAGGCGTGGAGATGGCGGGCGCGATGGCCGACATGGCGCGCGAAGCCCTGCCCCACGACTTTCGCAATGTGGACCCCGCGCGAGCGCGCGTTCTTCTTGTGGAGGCAGGGCCTCGAGTGCTGGCTGCCTTCCCTGAAGCCCTGAGCGTCTATGCCAAGAATGCACTCGAAGGCCGGGGGGTCGAAGTTCTGACGGGAACGCCCGTCACCGCCATAGGTCCTGGCACCGTCTCCATCGGAGAGGATAAGATTGCTGCTGGCGCGGTAGTTTGGGCAGCCGGTGTGGCCGCCTCAGCGGCCGGGAACTGGCTGGGCGCCGATTGCGACCGCGCGGGCCGTGTAAAAGTCATGCCCGACCTGACCGTGCCGGGCCACCCCGACATCTTCGTGATCGGCGATACAGCGGCGGTTGCCGACGAGACAGGCAAGGCGGTGCCGGGCATTGCCCCTGCCGCGAAACAGATGGGGCGGTACGTCGCCTCCGTCATACAGGCCCGGATCGACGACAGGCCCCCACCGCCAGTCTTCCGTTATCGACACCATGGCGACCTGGCGACCATCGGCCGGGGTGCCGCAGTCGTGAAGTTGAGCCGGTTCACGTTGAAGGGTTTCCCGGCCTGGGCTTTCTGGGGCATCGCGCACGTCTATTTCTTGATAGGGCTGCGCAACCGCATCGCCGTCGCCTTCAGCTGGCTATGGGACTATGTCACCTTTGGCCGACGCGCCCGCCTTATCACGGAGCCCGCAAATGCCCGGATGACGGCTACCCCACCTCCCGTTCCCTCCCTACCACGGTCGGCCGGCGCGCCGGCGGACTCGGGTCTGCAATCATCGGACGGCGAGAGCGGCTGCCGCTGAGTCATGGATGGACGTGGCGCAATGTAAAGATCCAACGCTGTCACGCGAGGCTATCTGGGTAGGGGCCCCATCAGCCTTTCTTGTCTTTTGGAGGCTGAGGCATGTGGCGTGGGCCCTTGGCAGTTTGCGGAGACGCGTCCTGCCCCTCGTGCGTCTCTAAAAAGCTGCCCTCTCCCATGTCACCTTCCTGCCTCTCCTTGGGCGTTGGATGTTTCAGGCTCCTGTCGTCGACCACCATGACTGACCTCCTCGGCGATAACGCAGGGCCACCTCGCTAGGTGCCATAGCCTCGTTCGGCCCGCTCGATCATCTTATTGGCCTCTCGCCCGTCTATTTCAGAAGATTTGGTCAGTGCCGAGGTTGATTGGGGAACCCGCGTAGGGGCCGAGCGCTTTCGTGATGCTGCGCTTCTTATTCGACGTGTACGCCGACCTGGACAGGCGTGAGGTAAGACACTGCTGCAAAAGACTCCCTGCCGTCAGCTACCCCCTTTACAGACACGCTGGAACGCGGCGGGTATACACCCTCGATTGTCACACGGAGCGTCCATGGATCGCCTAAGCCGCCACAATGTCCACGTCTCCGGGCGTGGAAAGCAATTCATGATGTTCGCCCACGGGTTCGGGTGCGACCAGAATATGTGGCGCTTCGTAGCGCCGGCCTTCGAGGACAGCCACCGCGTGGTCCTGTTCGATCACGTAGGATGCGGGCAGTCGGACACCTCAGGCTATGACGCTTCGCGCCACTCTAGCCTTCAGGGCTATGCCGATGACGTTGTGGCGATCGCCCGCGCATTGGGCGTGACCAATGGCATTTTCGTCGGCCACTCGGTCAGCGCAATGATCGGTATCCTGGCAGCGCGCGCAGCGCCCGAATTGTTCAGCCGCCTCGTCCTGATCGGCCCGTCCCCTTGCTACATCAACGACGGCGACTATCGCGGCGGTTTTGAACGCGCCGACATTGAAGAATTGATGACCTTCATGGACAGCAACTTCCTAGGCTGGTCGGCTGCCTTGACACCACAGATCATGGGCAATCCGGACCGGCCGGAGCTTGCCGAGGAGCTCAACAACAGCTTCTGCCGCACCGATCCGGACATCGCCAAGGAGTTCGCGCGAGTGACCTTCCTTTCCGACAACCGCCAGGACCTTGAAGGCGTCACGCTGCCAAGCCTGATCCTGCAGTGCAGCGACGATCTCATCGCCCCCGAGGGCGTGGGCGATTATGTTCACGCCCAGCTCCCGGGGAGCAAACTGGTCAAGCTGCAGGCCACCGGCCATTGCCCCAACCTCAGCGCTCCTCAAGAAACGGTCGATGCGATCCGGGCCTGGATCTGAGCCAAAGTGGAAGATCCAGCTCCGCCCGAACAGCCAGACGGGAGCCTGCCCGGCTTCGATGACGAGACGCTCTACGAGGATGCTCCTTGCGGCTACGTCGCAACGCTCCCGGACGGGACGGTGGTTCGAGTCAATCGCACCTTCCTGCGCTGGACCGGCTACGCCGCCGAAGAATTGTGCGGGACCCGCCTCCAGGAAAAGCTGACGCTTGCGGGCCGCATCTATCACGAGACGCATTTCGCGCCGCTGTTGCGGATGCAAGGCGCGGTGCGGGAAGTCGCGCTCGATTTCGTCTGCAAGAGCGGCGACCGCCTCCCCACGCTGGTGAATACGATCCAGCGCGTTGGCGAAGACGGCCAGCCCGTCGTCAACCTCACGACGATATTCGATGCGCGAGACCGGCGGCAATATGAACAGGAGCTTCTGGCGGCTCGCGATCTTGCGCGACGGACCGCGGACGAACTGCAGCGGCTGAACGCTGAGCTCGAGCAGCGCGTGACGGCTGCTGTCGAGGAGCGGATGCGGGCCGAAGAAGCGCTGAGACAGTCACAGAAGATGGAGGCGATTGGCCAGCTGACGGGCGGCGTCGCACACGATTTCAACAACCTTCTCACGCTGGTCATCGGCGGCCTGGATCTGATCGATCGCCAGTTGCCCTCCCAGCCTGCTGGACCCGGAACCGACCGCATCCGGAGAGCCCGTGACACGGCGATGGAGGGGGCACGGCGAGCGGCGAAGCTCACCCAGCATCTGCTCGCTTTTGCCCGCCGTCAGCCGCTCCAGCCAAGGGTGCTCGAGGTGAACCGGCTGGTCGCGGAAATATCGGACATGCTCCGGCGCACGATCGGCGAACAGGTTGCCCTCGAGGCGGTGCTCGGCGCCGGCCTGTGGAGCGTCGAAGCCGACCCGATGCAGCTGGAAAATGCGATACTGAACCTTGCGGTGAACGCGCGCGATGCAATGCCGGAAGGCGGCAAGCTCACCATCGAGACGCATAATGCCAATCTGGATGACGCCTATGTTGCCGGCATTCCGGAAGGCCTTCCGCCAGGTCAGTACGTGCTGATCGCTGTCAGCGACACCGGCTCAGGGATGGGCGAGGAGACCCGGCAAAAGGTGTTCGAGCCATTCTTCACGACCAAGGAAGCCGGAAAGGGCACCGGGCTAGGCTTGAGCCAGGTCTACGGCTTCGTGCGCCAGAGCGGCGGGCACGTGCGCATTTACAGCGAGCTGAGCGTCGGGACGTGCGTGAAGATATACCTCCCGCGCACCGGGCTCGAGGCCGTTCCTGCAGAGGCCAATGTTCGCCAGGATCCCGCCGCATTCTCCGGCGACGAGACCATCCTCGTGGTTGAGGATCAGGAAGAGCTGAGAAAGTACATCGTCGGCATCCTGTCCGAACTCGGCTACCAGGTGGTGGGCTCGGCCACCGGATCCGACGCGCTCAAAGTGATCGCCGAGCGACCCGATCTCGATCTTCTCCTCACTGACGTCGTCTTGCCGGGCGGGATGAACGGGCGTGAACTATCCGTGCACGCCCTCCGCCTGCGGCCGGACCTCAAGCTCCTCTTCATGACGGGCTACACGCAGAACGCTATCGTGCACGACGGCCGACTTGATGCCGATGTCGCCCTGATCAGTAAGCCGTTCACCTTTGATCAGCTTGCCGCGAAGGTGAGAGCGCAGCTCGACGGATATCCCGTGATCGCCCGCTCTTAACCGCTCGTCGGCACAGGAAAAAGGCAGGCCTGCAGCAGTTGTTGCGATAGACGCTGCCACGTTTCCAACGCTCCAGCAGACAGTTTATCGATCGCAGTGTCGGCGGTTCGATCCCGTCCCTGGGCACCATTCTCCAAATTCTGCCAAACGTCCCGACTGGCGCGCCCCGCGGCGGCTAGGCGCGTCTCCGCGCCTGCGCTAGGGCAAAGCGACAACCACCGCGGCTCCGGCTGGGAGCGACGAACGGAAGGAACGGAGAATGATGCGATTCGCTGCGATGACGGCGCTGGGCCTGATGCTGGCGGCCTGTGGCTCGAACGGTACCGAGAGCACGGCTGCCGATCCGGCCGCCAACGAGAGCGCGAACGCGACCGCCGCCATCGACGAGCAGAGCAAGCCCAAGTTGGCGGCCTGCCCGTTCCGCGAAACCCGTGACTGGCAAGGATCGGTCACCGGCGGACGCGTGCTGGTGAACGGCAAAGTCGATCTGCAGATGGCCGGCTTCGAACCCGCGCTGACGCCGCGCGCCGGCGGCTCCGGCGGCACGCTCGTGCTGGACCTCACGCTGGCTCCCAAGGCCGGCGGTCTCAGCGACAGCGCGCGTTACGAAGCGACCGGCCGCTATTCTCGCGCGGAAATCCACTGCGGCGGCGAGCGCATCGCCGAAGTGAATCTCGTCCAGGTAGTTTCCTAAGCGGCCGTCAGAACTGGAGCGCTGCGCTGACGCCCGCGGTGCGCGGCGTCAGCGTCTGCTGGCGCAGCGGCGACCCGGTTGCGGGCACCAGATCGGCGCTGCTGAACAGGATCGAGCGGTCGTCGAGCAGATTGTCGACGAACAGGGAAACCTGCCAGGGACCGCGGCCGACGCCCGCGCGCAACAAGGCGTTGGCGTAATCGTCGCCACGGTCGACGCGGGCGTCGTAGCCGGCGGCCTCCGCCGAGGGCGCGCGGCGGTAGCCGCTCACATATTGGATCTCGCCATGGAGGAAGGCGCGCAGCGCTCCCGGCAGCGCCATCTCGTAATCGGCGGCGACGCGCGTCGTCCAGCGCGGCACATAGGGGATGCGGTCGCCGCGCCCGGCGATGACGACCCGTCCATCCTCGCCGACACCGCCCAGGATGGTCTCGCGGAAGCGGGCGTCGACGAAGCCTAGGCCGAGGCTTGTCCGCAGGCCGGGCGCCAGGCGCGCTTCGCCTTCGAACTCGAAGCCGCGGCTGCGGGCGCGGCCGAGATTGTCGGTGAAGGAGAAGCCGCACCCCGGCAGCATGACCGGCTGCTGGATGCCCTTCCAGTCGATCCGGAACAGCGAGGCGCTGAGGCTCAGTCCGGGCGCGAACCTGCCCTTGAAGCCGGCCTCGTAGCTCCACAGCGAGTCCGACCCGAACGAGGCCGGAGCCTCGGACCGGCCGAAGGCCTGCAGGTCCGCGCCGCAGGGCCCCGCAGGCACCGGCGGATTGGCGCCGCCGACGCGGAAGCCCTTGCTGATGCCGGCATGGACCAAAGCGCTTTCGCCGAGACGATAGCTCAGGCCCAGCCGCGGCGTGACCGGCGTCTCACGCTGGCTCGGCGCGTCGGCCGCCTTGAACGCGCCGCCGGCATAGGGCCCTTCCGACACCACCTCCAGATCGAGCCGCGAGCGGGTCACGCGCAGGCCGGCAAGCGCCTCGAGCCGTTCGCTGATGCGCCAGCTCGCCTCGCCGAACGCTGCGACCTGGACCTCGCGCACCGTCTCGCTGCCGCGGTAGCTGACCCCGCCCGGCAAGAGCGGCACTCCGAACACGTCCTCGACCGAAGCGTCCAGATAGAGGTGCGTGAGATCGGCGATCCCCGGCTCGACAACGTTTTGCGTCAGGCCGAACTGGGCGCTGCGATAGAAAAAGCCGAAGACCCAGCGCAGGGGCGCCGCGCCGTCGGGAGAGGCGAAGCGCAATTCCTGGCTGAAGCTGCGCTGGGTGACCTTGGTCAGGCTGCGCGTCCCGCCAGCGGGAACGAGCCCCGGGACGGCTCCGCCGAGCACGAGCTCGCCGAAGGCCAGCGAATAATCGGTCGTCTGCCGGTCGGTCCGGTCGAGGTGGGCGGTGACGCTGGTGAGCGTCGCGCCGCCCAGATCGGCGCGGACGGTGAGGCTCGGCAGGATGAATTCCTCCCTGCCCGGCTGTTCGTGGATCGAGGATTTGAGGTGCGGCCCGCGCGTGCTGTCGAAGAATGGAAAGTCGCCGCGCCGGGTGCGCTGGTAGTGCAGTGCCGGCGTCAGCTCCACGGCCTCGCCGACAGCGGCCTTCACCGCTGCGCGCAGCGCCAGTGCATCGACGTCGTTGACGTCGCGTTGCGCGATCGCACCGGTCTGCCGGTCCACGCGATCGACATAGCCGCCGTCGCGCCGATAGTAGAAGCCGGTGCGCAGGCCGATCGTGCCGGGCAGGAGCGGCACGCCGATCGCGCCCTCCACCCCGCCGCCGAGGCCGCCGACACGCACCTGTTCGAGCGTGGCCGAGAGATAGCCGCTGGTTTCGTCGAGATCGGGCTGGCGGGTGATGAAGCGGATCGTGCCGCCCATCGAGCTGGCGCCGAACAACGTTCCCTGCGGCCCGCGCAGCACCTCGGCGCGGATGAGGTCGAACGTCCGTATGTCGGCGCTCCCGCCGAAGCCGAGCGAGCGCATCTGGATCGGCACGTCGTCCAGATAGAGCCCGGTCGTCGCCGAGCCGGCGGGCGAGAAAATGCCGCGGATCGCGGGCTGCTCGGCGCCCAATGTGCCGACCGGAACGACGATCAGATTGGGGACGGCCCGCGCCAGGTCCGACAGGCGCTCGGCGCCGCCGAGTTCGATCTGGGCATCGCCCAGCGCCGTAATGCTGAAGGGAACCTGGTGCAGCGGCTCGGCATATTGACGCGCCGTGACGATGATCGAGGCGTCGTCGGCGCTGCCCGGCGCTGCCCGAGCCGGGGTCAGGGCCGCGAAGCCTGCGGCAAGCAGGCCGGTGGCCGCAAAGGCCCGCACGGGAACCGGGGAACGCAACATCACTGCCGCATTCTCCATAATGGTTCCGGTCCGCTGTCAATTCATTCTTGCCCGCGACCCCGTGCGACCGGCGCGGCGACCTCCATGAAAAAGGGGGCCGGACGAGCCGGCCCCCACTCCCCCCGAAGGTGATCGATCAGAACTTGAAGGTCAGGTTCGCCTTGGCGCCATGGTCCGTCCAGTCCGACGACAGCGACCCGACATAGGACGCGCCGATGCGGACGCGGCCCAGATCGACGTCGAAGCCGCCGTCGACCGCCACCGCGTTGCGCGGCAGCCGCGAGCCGACCACCAGGAAGTCCCCGCTCGAGCCGGCGAAGGCCGCGCTGGAGACGCCGCGGAGATCACCCCAGCCATGCTGCCAGCTCACCGACAGGCGCGGCTGGAAGGTCGCTTCGCCCGGGCCGCTCGCGTGCACGCCCAGGTTCAGGAACTGGACGTTCTGCACCGCGCGGTCGACGCTCAGCGCTGCGCTGCCGCCGGCTTCGGCGAACCCATCCGTCTTGGTGCGGACATGGGCGAGCCGGGCGAACGGCGCCAGGTTGAAGCCGCCCATATCGAGGCCGTAGGAGACCTCGCCGAAGATCTGGCGCGTGGTCACGTCATAGGAGGCTTCGGGCGTCTGGTTGATCGTCGCGAAGGCGACCGAGCGGCTGGTGTCGACATCGTGCCAGCCAAAGGCGAGACCGCCCTTCGCGCTCCACGGCCCGGCCGCATAGCCGAGGTGGACGCCGAGGAACTGGCTGTCGACGTCGGCCTTGCTGCCCCGCGCGTCGGCATCGTAATCCGCATTGCTGACCCCCGCCGCGATGCCCGCGACGAAATTGGCGCTGCCGAAGGTGAAGCCGGTCATCAGGCCGCGATGATCGGTCGCGAGCTCGGCGACGCTATCCCTGGCGTCGGCCTCGCCCCAGCTGCCGATCGCGCTGCCCCACAGGCCCAGGCCTTCGCCGGTCTGCGTCGCACCGAACAGGGCGTCACGTATGTGGCGGCTGTCGTTGGCGAGCGCGGACTGGACGCTGGCGTGGATCTCGCCGGACAGAGCATCGAACGCCGCCTGGGCGCCGGCCTCGCTCTGGATCAGCGCGTCCTCGAACAGCGGGTTGCCAATGCCGAGCGCCTGCACCGCCGCGCCCGTGCTCGCCTGGTTGAACGAGCCGGCCACGTCGGCGAAGGCGATGTCGTTCCGGTAGAGGCGGAGCGTCACCGCATTGGCGCCATAGGCCAGAGTCGGCGTCAGGAAGGCCAGGTTCGAGGTCACCGTCGAGAAGGTGCCGGTGACGCCGGCCTGCGCGGTCAGGATCGTATAGTCGGTCCGCGGCCGGTAGGTGCCAGCCTCGGCGAGGACGCTGACCCGGGCGCCGTTGGCGATGGTGGCCGTGCCGGTGGCGTTGATCCGGTCGGCCGCGCCGGCCGCATTGGCCTCGACCTCGAAGATCGAGCCGGCGGCGAAAGCGACGTTGCCGACGACGTCGATCGTACCGATCGAGTTGCCCGGCGCGAACACGCCGCCGCTGGCGACGACGACGTCGGCCAGGGTGCCGGTGCCGCCGAGGCGGCCGCCGTCATTCACGGTGACGTCGGAGACGATCGAGCCGTTGACCGAGAGCGTGCCGCCATTGACCGAGGTCGGGCCGGTATAGGTGCTCGCGCCGGTCAGGTTGAGGCGGCCGTCGCCGTCTTTCACCAGGCTTCCGTCGCCGGTGATCGCTCCGGCATAGGCGCTGTTGCTGTCCTGATCGACGGTGAGCGTGGCGTCTTCGATGACGACGCTGGTGCCGCTCGCGCCGGCCAGTTCAGCAACCGTCTGCGATGTTCCGCTGATGTCGAAGCTGCCGCTCTGCAGGTCGACCTCTGTGTCCGGGTCGATCTGGCCCGCGAATCGGACGGCGCCGCCCAGGATGCGGGTCGTGCCGGTGTAGCTGTAGTCGCCGGCGAAGGTCAGCGTGCCGGCGCCCATCTTGGCGAAATCGCCGGTGCCGGAGAAGGCGCCGAGGAAATCGTAATTGTCCGAGCGGTTGAAGACGAAGCGGCCGTTATTGACGAGGTCGCCCGCAAATTCGCCGGTGGTGCCGCCGTCGCCGAGCGTAAACGTGCCGTCGCCGCTGGTCGTGACGCCGCCACCGAGCGTGCCGATCAGCACCAGCCCGCCGTTCGCGACCGTGGTCGTGCCGGTATAGGTGAGATCGCTCCCCTCGACATGGAAGATACCCTCGCCCTCGAGCCGGACGCCGCCGGTGCCCGAGATGGTCAGGCCGTCAAAGTCGGTCAGCGTCTCGCTATTGTCGAAATCGAGCACGAGCAGGCCGTTATTGACGATCGACGCGGTGACGATCGGGCTGTCCGAGCCGGCCGGCGTGACCAGTTCGTGCACCGCAAGGATGCCGTTGGCGCCGATCGTGACCTCGTTGAACGCGCCGACCGCGTGCGAGGCGGTCCAGTAGCCCTGGACGACGTCGAGGCTTTCGAAATTCGCCACCTCGGCGATCGTCTGGGCCTGGGTCGCAGTCGCGCTGGTGCCGCGCAGGGTGACGGTGTCAATGCCGTCGCCGCCATCGACCACGCCGTTCACGGTCGAGCCGGTCAGCAGGACGAGCCGGTCGCTGCCGGCTCCGAGGAAGGCGTCGCCGTCGATGCGGCCGGCATTTTCAAGCGTGTCGTCGCCGGCGGCGAGCTCGATCGCGCCGGTGACGTGGCCGGCATTGCGGACCAGATCGATCGAAGCGGCGGTCAGGATAGCCCCGGCATCCCCGCTGACCGCCTGGCCGGCACTGATGGTGACATCGAGATTGCCACCGGCGAGCGATCGGATCGCGTAGCCGGTGGCCGAGATCGAACCGGTGTCGATGGTGACATCGCCCGCCGACACGATTTGGATGCCGTCGGATTCCTCGCCCGCCGCGACGATCGTGGCGCTGGCGATGTCGATCGCCGCCGTGCTGGTGCCGGAGTCGACGACGATGCCGTGCGACAGCAGGCCGTCGGTGGTGATCGAGCCGCTTGCGACCATGACCGCGCCGCCGGCGTAGACCGTGATGCCCTGGCCGTAATCACCGTCCGTAGTGACGGTGCCGCTGATGATGTCGACCGTGCCGACTGCATTGGCCTCGATGCCATACTGGCCGTAGCCGTGGGCCACGGTGGTGTCGGCGACGATCGTCGCGTCGGTGTCGGCGTTGGCGAAGATCGTCGCTGCCGAGAAGGCGGCATTGGCGGTACCGGTGGCGATGCCGCTGGTGATGCTCAGCGACGCGCCCTGGCCGACGATGGCGTTGCCGCCATTGCCGGTGGCATTCTCGCTGACGATCGTGGTCTTGCCCGTGCCGGTGAACGTGTAGATCGCGCGGGTGTTGCCGACGGTGGTGCCGGCGTTGATCGTGATGTCGCCGCCATTGTTGACGAGCGCGTAGATGCCGCGGCTGTTCTCGGTGCCGCTGGCGATCGCGGTGCCGCTGTTGATGACGATGTCGCCGCCGCCGTTAGAGATCGCGCCGATGGCATAGGTCTGGCCGTTGCCGGTCGCGCGGGCGCTCTCGCTGTCGATCGCGATGTCCCCCGCAGAAGTCGCCACGTTAATGCCGTAGGAATCGAGCCCGGATGTGACGATCGCGGCGTTGGTGATGGCGACCGCACCGGTGCCGTTGATGAGAACGCCGTGCGAGCCGGAGCCGCTGGTCGTGATCGAGCCGCTGTTGGCAATCGTCGCGGAGCCGTTCGAAACGCGGATACCGGCAGCGCCGTTCGCCGTGGTCACGACCGTGCCGCTGTTGGTAATGTCCGACGCTGCGATCTGGCCGAGGATGGCAACGCCTCCGTTGAGCGTGCCGCTGTTGGTCAGCGTCGCAGTCTTGCCGGCATCGACCGCCTGGATCAGGACTGCACCGACATTGCCGGAAATCGTGCCGGCATTCTCGACATTAGCGCCGCCGGTAAGGGCGAGGCCGTAACGCTGGCCGCTGATCGTGCCGCCGGCTTCATTGGTGACGGTGCTGAGGATCTGCGCGCCGCTCGTGTCCTGGCCCTGCAGCGCGAATACGGAGATGCCGTCGGTGCCGGCCCCGGCGAGGCCCTGGATGGTGCCGCTGTTGGTGACCGTACCGCCGCCGATCAGGCGGATCGCATCATTGTTCTGGCCGGTGATCGTGCCGCTGTTGACAACGGTTGTGCCGACCGCGCGCGGCTGCAGGCTGTTGGTGGCGGCATTGTAGTAATTGGCGGTGCCGATGCCGGTGCCGGCGCCGGTGATGGTGCCGCTGTTGACGACGCTCGACCTTTCGGTCGCGAAGACGATCGCCGAATCGGGCTCCGCGTCGAGACCGTCATAGGTGCCATGACCGATGATCGTGCCGGCATTGGTGACGACGACCGGGCCTTCCTGGCCGAAGATGCCGCTCTTGGCGCCCTCGATGACCCCGCCGGCTTCGTTGGTGACGGTAACGGTGCCGGTCGAGCTGTTGTGGATGCCGTAGGCGCCGGTGCCTTCGATCGTGCCGCTGTTGGCAATCGAAGCCGATGCAATCGTGCCGGCCACGCTGACCGCGTCGCCGCCGGTCATGGTACCGCTGTTGGTGATCGTCGCGGTCTTGCCGGTCTCGCCTGCAACCGACTGGATAATGACGGCGCCGGCATTGCCGGCCATCGCGCCCGCATTGTCGATCACGCCGCCGCCCGACAGCAGGACGCCGAAGCGCGGGCCGCTGATCGTACCGTCCGTCGCGTTGGTGACGGTCCCGATCGACCCTTGGCCGCTCGTATCCTGGCCCTGCAGCGCGAACATCGAAATGCCGTCGGTGCCGGCTCCGGCGAGGCCTTGGATGGTGCCGCTGTTGGTGACGGTGCCGCCGCCGATCAGGCGGATCGCGTCGTTATTCTGGCCGGTGATCGTGCCGCTGTTGACGACGGTGGTGCCGACTGCGCGCGGCTGCAGGCTGTTGGTGCCGGCATTGTAGTAATTGGCGGTGCCGATGCCGGTGCCGGCGCCGATGATCGTGCCGCTGTTGACGACGCTCGACCCTTCGGTCGCGAAGACGATGCCCGAATCGGGTTCGGCGTTGAAGCCGTCATAGGTGCCGCGGCCGATGATCGTGCCGGCATTGTTGACGACGACGGGGCCTTCCTGGCCGAAGATGCCGCTCTTGGCGCCCTCGATGACCCCGCCGGCATCGTTGGTGACGGTAACGGTGCCGGTCGCGCTGTTGTGGATCCCGTAGGCGCCGGTGCCTTCGATCGTGCCGCTGTTGGTGATGCTCGCAGTTGCGATCGTGCCGGCGATGCTGACGGCATCGCCGCCGGTCAGCGTGCCGCTGTTGGTGACGGTTGCGGTCTTGCCGGTCTCGCCGGCGACTGCCTGGATGATCAGCGCGCCGGCATTGCCCGAAATCGTGCCTTCATTCGCGACGACGCCGCCGCCCGACAGGAGGATGCCGAAGCGCTGGCCGGCGATGGCGCCCTCGGCGCCGTTGGTGACGGTGCCGATCGTTTCCCGGGCGCTCGTGTCCTGGCCGGTCAGCGCGAACATCGAGATGCCGTCCGCGCCGCCGCCGCGCAGACCCTGGATGGTGCCGCTGTTGGTGACGGTGCCGCCGCCGATCAGGCGCACGCCGTCATTGCTGTCCCCCCGGATCGTGCCGCTGTTCGTGACCGTCGTTCCGACCGCGTGCGGCTCGAGCTGGTTGGTGGCGGGATTGAAATAATGGGCGGTCGTGACGCCGAAGCCGGCGCCCGAGATCGTGCCGCTGTTGGCGATGCTCGAATTGCCCTGGGAGAGGGTGACGCCGCCTTCGGGCGGGCCGTTGAGGCCGTCATAATTGCCGTTGCCCCGAACAGTGCCGGCATTGTCGAGCGCGAGCGGACCTGCTTCGGCGAAGATGCCGATCCGCGCTCCCTCGATCACGTCTCCCGCGGGATTGGTGACGGCGAGAGTCTCGGACGACGTATGGTGGATTCCGAACGACTGGGCCGAGAGCGGCGAAACGGCGGCGACATTGGCGCCGGCGGCGATCGCGGTCGTCAAAAGCAATTTGATCTTGTGGTTCGCAAGCATTGGTAGGCCCCCCTGGACACAGACAGCAATGGCAAGCGCGGCCACGGGCCGCGCCGCACATAATGTGCGCCTTGTGGAGCGGCCTGAAGGAGCGAACATCCCCCATATGGGGTAAGGAGACGGCCATCGCTTTGAAGAATGAGGGAAATGTGTTGGCCGGCGTCTCATGTCGCCCCACGACGGCCCTTGCGCGCGGCGCGCTAATTTCGGATGACGGACCCGCCAGCTTCGATCAGGCGAGTAGATGCAGCCCATCCGCACCGAGGAAATTTACGACGCCGCGCTCGATGACGAAGCGTTCGGGCACCTCGCGTCCCGTCTCGCCGACGCCGTGGGGGCGCGGTCCGGAGTCCTTCACTGGCGCGATCCTGCCAGCGGCAGCGAGGAAATCTCTTATTCCGGATATTTCGCGGCCGACGCCATGGTCGCGTTCGAGCGCGACTTCACGGACAGCGATCTCTGGTCGGAAGCGGTGCGCGGCTCGGCCTTCGTCAACCGCGCCTGGGATTGCGGGGAATTGGTCCCCTCCTCGCTCTACGGGCAGAGCCGGATCTACAATGAGTGGATCCGGCCGATGGGCGACGACACCTTCCACTGCCTCGGCGCATCGCTTCGCGCGTCCGGCATGACCGCCGAGATCGGCTTCCATCGCGGCCGTAGCCAGCCCGCCTTCGAAACCGAAAAGGTGCGGTGGATGAACGGCACGCTCGGCCATCTCGGCAAGATGATCGCGATCCGCAACAAGCTGCGCGCGGCCGAGCGCGCCTGCGCCGGCGCCGCGGCGGTGCTGGACATGAGCATCCACGCCGTCTTCACGCTCGACGTGCACGGTCGCCTCCTCAACGCTAATGCCGCCGGAGACGCGATGCTGCGCCAGGGAGATCCGCTGAAGCTGCACGGCAGCAGCCTCGCGGCCCGGTCCTCGCGCGACCAGCAGGCGCTGCAGCGCGCGCTGGCGCTGGCCGGCGCCGCGAATGACAGCACGGCGAGCGCCTTGCTCCTCCACCGGGCAGCGGGAGAACCACTGGAGCTGACGGTCGCGGCGGCCAACAGGACCGGGGCCGCGCGTCACATCATTCTGGTCGCGACCGACCGGGCGCGGCGCGACCCGAGCGTTCCGGCCCGGCTCCGCACGCTCTACGGCCTTACCCAGGCAGAGGCGGAAGTCGCGGCGCGGCTGGCCGACGGCGCCTCGCTCGAGAGCCTCGCCGAGGAGCGTCAGGCCGCGATCAGCACGATCCGAAGCCAGCTCAAGGCGATCGCGACCAAGATGGGCTGCGGCCGCCAGGCCGAGCTGGTCGCGATGATCGGCAGCCTTCCCCGTCTTCGCGCAGATCACTGAGCGACACCGCCGCTGCGCGCTGCTCCAGCTCGTCCGCCTGCCGCTCGAGATTATGCGCGAGCTCGTACATCGGCGCGCCGCGCTCGGGGCCGTAGCGGTCGGCCACCAGCCGGCACCGCAGGGCCTGCTCCCGCAGGGCCTGCGCCGACGTCGCGATCGCCTTCGCCAGATTGTCGAGTCCCACCTGGTTGGCGAATAAAGATTCGCCGCCCGCCGGCATCCCCCATTTAGGGTATGCCCCGGCCCAGGACCCCGCAGCCTAGTTCGGCACCTGTCCGCCGCCGCCCGCGATCGCGTTGACGATCGCCGCGACCTCCGCGGATAGAGGTGTCCCTGTCTCCTCCGGCCGCGAGGAATCGGACGGCCTCCTCAAGACCTGCGACGCGACCCCTTGGGCCGGCAGTGAATCCGCCTCCGGCCCGCTGCCGGCGAGCTGCCTTGCCGCGGATTTGATCGAGAGAACTTCCTGATGCTGCGTGACGAGGAGTCGCTCCTCGGGCGAAAGAGCCGGCGCGGCCGGCGGCTCAAATTCCGCTGCTCGGCTCTCGATCACGTTCCTGCACTCGCCCGCCCGCGGCCCGTCCTCCTCGGCGGGATCGCAGCGGTCTCGCCCCGCGACGCGGACGACATCGGCAGTCCTGCCTTCGCTGGGTGAAGAAAGCGCCTCCAACGGCTGCGCGGTGCGGTCGCCCTTGTAAAGCTGCACCGCCTGAGGATCGCGCCCGCCAGGCGCGACCTGTGCGGCGGAGGGTTTGCTGTCCATTTCCGAAGTCAGCTGGAAGGAATGCCGCGCCGGCGCGCCGCCGACCTGCTGGATCGCCCCGGTGGGCGCCGATCGGTCGCCGACCTGCTCGACCGGCTGGGGTTCGGCCGGCGCAGGGCCGGTCGAGGAAAGCAGGAATAGGCAGAGCATCCGCTTCATCGTCGCCTCCGTGATGCAGGCCCGTTGCCGGTTAGGCCCTTAACGTCCGCCGGTCTGGGTAATCTGAATAGCCTGTCCGCCGTTCTGGACGATGCCCAGATCGGACAGGCCGCTACCCGTTTGGGTCCAGGCGAGGCGGTTGCCGTCGCCATTCTGCGCCGCCGACATCGCATTGTCATTGCCCACCTGCGCCAGAACAGCCTTGTTGTCGCCTCCGTCCTGGCGGAGGTGCATCTCGTTGCCATAGCCTGCCTGGGCCAGGATCGCGCCATTGAAGCCGCCGTTCGAATCCTGCACGGCCGTTGCGTTGTTGCGCCAGCCGGCCTGGGCGACCCACAGCACGTTCTCGCCGGTGCCCGACTGAACCGCGACGGCGACGTTCCTGTCACCGAGTTGGACGAGGTCGGCGAAGTCGGAGCGGGTGCCCGATTGGGTGACCTCCGCCCGATTGTGATCGCCGGCCTGATGGACCGCGACCAGCGCATTGGGGCCGGCCTGGGCGGCGCTGGCGCCGTTTGCCTCGCCGATCTGGGTGATAAAGGCTCCGCGCCCGGAAACTGGGGCGACCGGAATGTCGATCGTGGGCGGATGGCCACCTTGGCCGCCCCGCCCGCCGCCGTTGCCCTGCTGTCCGCCATTGCCAGGGTTGCCGTTGCAGGGATTGCCGTTGCCCTTGTCGCACGGCGCGCCCGGCGGCTCTTTGCCGTTTTCGGCAAGAGCGGGCGCGGTTGCGAGAGCAAGGAGGCTGCCGATCGCGAGGCGGGCCGTTAGGCGGCGAAAGTTCATGGTTGCTCCCGGGAACTGGACTGGTGGATCGACACATGATTGCCGGCGCCGGATTGGCGTATGACGGCGCTGTTGCCCGAACCGGACTGAGCGATCTCCGCAACATGGCACTCGCCGTCCTGGTCGATGCGGGCTTCGGCCGGGGATTCTGACTGCCGGATGACAAGGCGGCTGCCGCTCCCGGAGCGAACGGCGATGGACCTGTCGTCGGGCCCGTGCTGCTCGATATGCACGATACCGTCGGGATCGGTCCGGACGACCAGCGACGAATCGCCAGGTCCGCTGCTGATCACCGTTGTGTGGTTTGTGGCGTCCGGCATCCTGCTCTTTCCTGGACAGATTGGAGACCCGGTCACTGCACTGGACGAAAGGGACAGCCCTGCCGCCAGAAGCAGATAGCCTGGGGGGTGCCGTCGTCTCGTCATTCGTCCCGCCCTGCTGAAGAGGAAGAGCCTGTCGGGCCGCGGAAGAAGGCGGGCCGCACGAAGCGGCCCGCCGGTTCCGGGCGGCGCACCAGACGCCGCCCATTTCCGATCAGTTCTGCGTGACCGTGGCAGTGTTGGCGCTGCCGGCCTGGATCACGCTCGACCAGTCGCTGGCGCCCTGCGTCACCGATGCGACGTTACCGTTGCCGCCGGTCTGCGAGACGAACGACGACGAGTTGGCGCCCTGGCTGACATCGGCCTGGTGGTCGTTGCCGCTCTGCACGACCGTCGACGATGCGAACGACGCCTGGGTCACTTCCGCGCGGTTGTTGTTGCCGGTCTGAACGATCGTCGAACTCGCATCCGCAGCCATGGGGGTCTGGGTGGTGCGGGCAAGGTTGTCGCTGCCGATCTGATCGACTTCGACGAACGCACGGTCGCCGATCTGCGCCAGCACCGCCTGGTTGCGGTTGCCGGTCTGGCTCGCATAGACCTGCGCGCCGGCGCCGTTCTGGGTGACGTCGACGTTGGAACCGGCAGTCTTGGTGACGCGGTTGTTGTTGCCGGTCTGATCGACACCGAAGATCGCGCCTGCACCGTCCTGCGCCACGCCGGCGAAGTTGGAGTTACCGATCTGGTCGATGTTCGCCGAACCGTTGCCGGTTTGCGAGACAAATGCGTTGTTGTCGCTGCCGCGCTGCAGGACGCCGACGGTACGCGGCGTGAAGCTGCTCACGCGCGGATTGACGAAGCCGCCGGGAGTCGCGTCCGGGAGCGGATCGCCGACATTGTTGTTGTTGGCGGTCTGGATGACTGTGGCTTCGTTGTTGTTGCCGAGTTCCTGACGGACCGCGGCTTCGTTCGAATTGCCGAGCTGCGACAGGATGATGCGGTTGTCGTTGCCCGACTGGGCCGCGTCCGCGACGTTGTCGTCGCCGGTCTGGGTGCCGAGGACCGAGTTGTTATCGCCGGTCTGCGTGCCGTCGAACACGTTGTCGTTGCCGGTCTGCGCGATGCCGGCGGTGTTGCCGAGTCCGCCCACGGTGTTGCTCTGACGCATCAGCGCGATGTTGCGATCGCCGCTCTGGCCCGTCGTGGCCACGTTGTTCGAGCCTTCCTGCCCGATGCCTGCGATGTTGATCATCGCCGGACCCGAAGCGTTGTCGGTCTGGGTGATCGTCGCGGTGTTGCGGCCGCCGGTGCGGCTGTTGATGCCCTGGACGATGTCGGCCTGGTTTTCGCCGGTCTGATCAATCGTGGCTTCGTTGTTGCTCGACTCCTGGCCGATTGCGCCGTTGGAGCTGCCACCGCCGTCGGCACGGGCTTTCTGGGTGATCGTGCCCTTGTTGTTCGAGCTCTGCGCCGGGACACCGAGGTCGCCCTGGTTGATCGTCGCGAGGTGGCTGTTGCCGATCTGCGAAACCGAAGCGGTCTGGTTGTTCTGCAACTGCTTGACGGTGGCGCGGTTGCTGTTGCCGGTCTGGGTGACGCTGGCTTCGTTGTCGGCGGACGTCTGTGTGACCGTCTGGGCGAGGGCCGGGCCGGAAGCGAGCATTGCGAGCGCGGAAACCGACGTGAGAATAGTGCGTTTCATGGTTGTCATTCCTCATAGCAAGAGTGATAACCATGCCCGCTCCGAAGCACACGCGACGGAGCCAACATGATCAAGTAATTCAACACGTTCATTTTTATCTCACGCATCCGAGCTGCAACTCAGGTGCGTGTTTTTTTGCTCTGGGCTTCATCAGTCGGCGCCCCCAGAGTTGCTGTTCCGACCGAACTATTGTGCTTTCCGGATAAAAAAGCCCGGGCAGCACCTGACTGGTTGAGTGGTCCGCCTAACGGCGAGCCCCCTGCCTCCCACCCGCATCATCCTTCTTTGCGGATGTTTTCTCTTCCTCGCGCTTGATACGCATCGGCGCGGCTTCGCGGGACCGCTCCATGGCCTCCTGCACCTGCTCGGCGGTGAAAACGCCGTCCCGCTCCTTGCGGTAGCGGTCGAGCATCGGCGCTCCGGCCTGGCTGTCGGCAAAGTCCCAGAGCTTCAGTTCGACGCCCTCCATGACCAGGGCATAGACTGCCTTCTCGATAGCCTGCTGGAGGGCGAGCTGGTCGGGCTCGTTCGTGGTGAAGCCGGTCTCGGCCTCGAGGAGCTTCTTGAAGGCAACGAAGCGGAACGCGCTGGCGCCGAGTGCCTGCGAAGCGATCGTCTTCGACGCTGTCACCGACGTAAGGACTTCGCCGGTGCGCACAGAGACGGCGCGGAGATAGACGGTGACCGTATCCTGCCGATACTCGCTGCGCGCGCCGAGACCGAGCAGACCGGCGCCGGCCCCCCCGGTCACCGTGTTGGTGTCGTAGCTGATGATGCCGCCTTCCAGCAGCACGCCGGCGAACAGCATCGCCGGCAAGGCTTGCGGATTGACGTTTTGCTCGCCGAGATAGCGCTCGCGCATCTCGCGAATGATCTGGCGTTCGTTCAGCAGGTTGCGGAGCTGCTCGCGCTCCACGATCGTGAACCACTGGCGGTTGCCGGCATCTTGGAGTGCCTTCACCAGGATCGAGCCGCCGCCCTGGGTCACTGCGCGGGAAAGCGTCTGGCCCGTGTCGCTCGGCTTGAACTGCCCGGTCTGGTCGGTAAACCCATAGACGGCGATCGCGATTGGCCGCGTCGGCGCAGGAATGTCCGTCAGCATGAGCTGCGTCTGGGTGCGCTCCGGATAGACGGCCAGGCTGCTCGTCTCGGGGATGGTGCTGCGGCCGTGCTCGCCGACGGTCATGCAGCCGGAAAGGCTCAGAGTTACCGCGAGGAGGATGCTCAAACGACGCATGTCAATTGACCTCGATGAAGGTCGGGATGACGATCGTCGTGATCTCCCCGGTTTCGTCGTTGGTGATGGTCAGCGTTACCGCGTCCAGGCCGCGGTTGAAGTTGATCGTCTGGCCGCCGAACGTGATCGTTCCGCTCTCCTGGGGATTCTCACCGAAGATCGCATCGACGATCTGCGACGACAACGCAGACAGAAGCCTGGACTGCAATTGGCGCGCAAAGATATCGGCCTGCGAGCCGCCGGTTGAAGACTTCGGGTCCTTATAATTGTTCTGGGCGTTCGCTATTCCGAGCAGATGCGCCGAATTGAACGGGTTTCCGCCAAAGCTCGGATTGATCGGCTCGTACACCAGATCCTGAGCTGCGGCCGGCCATGCGCTCAGCGCTATAGATGTTGAAACCGCAAGTTTAAGCAGCCGAGGACTCGGCTTTTTGGTACGTCGAACCTGCACGCTATTCATTCCCCCCACTGTATCGGGACCAGGTCCCGATCTCGCTCAAGAAGCGCCCCCCGGCGCTTTTCTCCCGAACCTTGTCCGGGCCTGAGCGATTTAACGATTTGTAAACCGTGTGTTCGGAAAGGGGCATCCCACGATCATGGGATACCGTAAAATTACGAAGGGTTTGGTCGCACTGCCCCTGTTTGGAACAGTCCCGCGCGCGTTGTTAAGGCCCCGGTCGTACGTCCGAGACCTCCCACGCGGCGAATTGTCTAGGGGATGGTCGCAAGCTTGATGGCCAGCTCGGCTTCGCGATTCACACCGAGTTTTCGGAAGATCATTTTCATTTGGGACTGCATCGTTCCGAGCGAGACCGCCCGCAGTTCGGCGATTTCGGACCGCGCCCGGCCGGCGAGGAAATGCTGGATGATCTCGATTTCCGACGGCGTGAGGCCGTAAAGCGCGCGCAGAAGAGCAGGCCTCTCGCCGGCATCGTCGTGGCCCCGAATCACGACCAGGACCCGCGGCGGGAAGCCGAATGCCCATTCCAGCCGCGGCAGCGGGATGAAGGTCAGGAAGGTCGGATGCTCGGATTTTCCGATCGCGATGGTCGGTGTCGGCATCCCGGCTAATGCGCTGTTCACTGCATCGCGAAGCGCGGCGGAATCGGCCGGGTTCCGCGCCCTCACGGCGCCATGGGCCCAGCGCAGCGCAGATGCACCCGCCAGATACGCCTCGGCTTTCGGTGTGATCGCCCGCGCCACGCCACGGTCGTCGATCAGCAGCGCCGCCATCGCCATCGACTCCAGCGTCCCCTCGAGTAACTGCGCCCCCTGTTGCTCGAGTAAGAGCGCGGTTCTGGCGGCGAGGCGAGCGAACGGAGCGACAGCGCTGAATGCCTGGCGGGACTCCGGTGTCGAGGGGCCGTCCCGTCGCGTCCGCAGCGTGACCAGCCCAATGCTTAAATGGTCTGCCTCGTGGAGCCTCGTCTGACACCCAAACGCAACGTCGTGGTGCGCGCAAAACTCGTCATAGGCGCCCGCATCGATACGCCTCTTCGCGGCCGCATAATGATGCTCGTGGATGATCTCCATGGGCGTCGCCGCGTTCGCCGCAGCGACGCGCCAGTTCACGGCCGGATTGGCGCCGTCGATCGCGACGAATTCCGCCAGCGCGGACGGCTCGAAGTCCGTGACGAGGTTGAGCGGGACGCTCGCTTCCGGACCGATTGCGATCATCTGGGCGCGCTCGGATCCTGTTGCCGCCGCAAGCCCCCCCAACGCCTGCATCCAGCGCCGCCCGTCGAAGGGCGCTTCCGAAAACTGGGTTGAAAGCGCTAGCAACTCGTCCGGACGCATGGCTGACCTTCGGCGACTGACCTGGCCGCCCGTCAGGCGGCAGGAGAAAGTTCGGCTGAAGCGATGGAATCCATGACGCGGGGCGCGATCGCGCCCCGGCCAGATTATCGTCCCCCCTGAAATGGGGAATAAGCATCCCCCGTCCAGCTGCATCCCCTATTTAGGGTAAGTCGTCAAAGAAGAAGCGCATCCGGCCTCCCCCCAGGCGCACGCTTCACTCCGGCCTTCGCGCAGGTGCGCGGCAACCAATTGGAAACCACCGTCCATTATTGTTTCGGCCATGTTCAAGGCTGTGCTGATATCGCTGGCAACGCTTGTCTCGTTCGACGCCGTCGCGTGGAATAGCGCGGTGCGCGCAGCGCTGATGCGCGAGGCGCGGAGCGCCGTCGTCCAGATCGAAAGCCTGAGCTGGCGCTGGGGCTGAGCCCCGTGCCGCCCTTTTTGCTCGCCTGACACGGCAGGCAGGACAACCCGACCCTTTACCGCGGGCGCCGCAGCAAGCGGCTGCGCATCTCCTGCATACCGATCCGTTCGGCCGCCGCGCCCTTGTCGGCGGTGGCGATGACCTTCGCGCAATGACCGAGGATCTGGCTCACGCGGTCGAATCCCTGCATCGTCTCGGCGTGGCGCTGCAATACGGCGGCGTCGTTGGCGAGCTGATCGCCCATGATCTCGACCAGCCGGCGGACATATTCGAGTTCCTCGGCCAGCCGCTGCTCGATCATGCAGGACGAGGGATCCAGCGGCGGCGGCGGCGGCGGCGTGGGTCGGAACAGCGGCCGCGGCTGCTTGCGCGCCTCGGCGACAATCTCGTCGATTCGCCGCTGCGCCTCGGACGGGCCACCGGATTCTTCATTGTTGCACGCCTGATTCAGCATCGCTCGTCCGGTCCTCCCGTCAGGACCTGCTAGCCGCATAATTGATAACGTCCGGTTAGTGGGCTTATTGCCTTCGGTTTCACCGGCGCCATCTCTGTGCCATGGACGAAGCCTTGGAGAAGCAAGGAATGCATTCGCACAGCGCCGGCCACCAGAGGCACGAGCACGTCTTCCTGAGCGACGCGCATGCCGCCAACGAACGGCGCACGCGCTGGGTGGTCGCGCTGACCCTGGTGATGATGGTCGGCGAGATCGCGGCCGGATACTGGACCGGCTCGATGGCCCTGCTCGCCGACGGCTTCCACATGGCGACCCATGCCGGCGCCCTGTCCGTCGCCGCCGCGGCCTACGCCTTCGCCCGGAAGCGCGCCCACGATCCCGCTTTCGCGTTCGGCACCGGCAAGGTCGGCGATCTCGCCGGCTTCGCCTCGGCGCTGCTGCTCGGCGTGTTCGCGCTCGGCATCGGCGCCGAATCGGTCCGGCGCCTGTTCGCGCCGCAGTCGATCGATTTCGGAGAGGCCGCGGTGGTCGCCGTCATAGGCCTCGGCGTCAATCTGCTCAGCGCCTGGCTGCTGTCGGGCGGCGGCCATGACCACGACCATCATCACGGCCACGACCATGGTCCGCACGACGCCGCGCACCACCACCACCACCACCACCACCACCACCACCACGACAACAATCTGCGCTCGGCCTATCTGCACGTGCTCGCCGACGCTTTGACGTCGCTGCTCGCCATCGCCGCCTTGCTCGCCGGCGCGTGGCTCGGCTGGCGCTGGCTTGATTCGGTGATCGGTATCGTCGGCGCGCTGGTGATCGCGCGCTGGTCGTGGGGGTTGATGAAGGACACGGCCGCGATCCTGCTCGACCGCACCGACACCCATCTCACCGACGCCGTGCGCGCGCGCATCGAATCGGACGGCGACGCCCAGGTCACCGACCTCCACGTGTGGCGGATTGCGCCGGGCAAGCATGCCGGGATCGTATCGCTGATCGCGGCCGAACCGCACAGCGTCGATGCCTATCGCGACCGGCTCGCCGGCCTCGACACGATCGTCCACCTCTCGGTCGAGGTGCATCGCTGCACGGGGCCGCACTGAGCGGCCCGACGCTCCTTATTTCTCGACGAACGCGCGCTCGATCACATAATCGCCCAGCTCGCCGACGCCCGGCGAGATGGTGAAGCCGCGCGCGTCGAGCATCGCCGACAGCTCGGACAGCATCGCCGGGCCGCCGCAGATCATGGCGCGGTCGGTCTCAGGGTTGAGCGGCGGCAGGCCGGTATCGGCGGCAAGCTTGCCCGAATTGATATGGTCGGTGATGCGCCCGCGATTTTCGAACTCCTCGCGCGTCACCGACGGATAGTAGATGAGCTGGTTCGCGATCATCTCGCCCAGAAATTCGTGGTTCGGCAGCTCGTTGGTGATGAAGTCGCGATAGGCGAGCTCGGCCTTGGTGCGCACGCCGTGGAGCAGGACCACCTTCTCGAACTTCTCGTAGGTCTCGGGGTCCTGGATGATGCTCATGAACGGCGCCAGGCCGGTGCCGGTGGAAAAGAGATAGAGGTTCTTCGCCGGCTTCAGATCGCGCACCACCAGGGTGCCGACCGGCTTGTCGCTGACCAGCACCTCCTGCCCCGGCTGGATCAGCTGCAGCTTCGAGGTGAGCGCGCCGTCCGGAACCTTGATCGACAGGAATTCGAGCTTGTCGTCATAATGCGGGCTGGCGATCGAATAAGCGCGCATCAGCTTCTTGCCGCCCAGATGGATGCCCAGCATCACGAAATGGCCGCTCTCGAACCGGAAGCTCGGGTCGCGGGTGGTGGTGAAGCTGAAGAGGGTGTCGCTCCAATGCTCGACGCTGAGCACCTTCTCGCTACGCACGCTGGCCATACAAACTCCGAATGCAATCGCCGGGCCCATGCCCGACAAAAGGATAATGGAAAAGTGGGGTTAGCCGCGACGCGGCGGCCCCGCATATAGAGATTGCGCGCGGATTCGCTAGCCCTCGAGGGCGAGCAGCGCGAAGGTCGCGAGCCAATGCTCGCCCATATAGTCGCCCGCCACATGCGGCAGGCTGGCGTCGAGATGCTCGTCAGCGGTGCGCAGGGCCAACGCCCCCAACTCGGTATCGAGCGCGTCGCCAATGCCGCGCCAGCACCAGGCCCGGCTGAGGTTGAGCCCGTCGAGATGCGCGATCTTGCCGTCCGAGCGGTCGGAAACCACCGCCGGCGTGAACAGGGAAGCCGGCTTCCCCGCTGCCAGATCGGGCAAGAAATCCGCGAACCACGCGCGGAAGTCGGCGGGCTCGAGCACGCGCCGCATCAGAAAGGCCTCGGTCAGCGCCGACGACAGGAATTCGTCGCCACCGGGCTCCCAGGCGGGGCAATTGCGGTCGCGGCCGAAATAGTCGCGAGCGCGGGCCCCGATCAGTTCGGCAAGCGCGGGATCGTTCGCCTCGGCCCATTCAAGCGCAAGGATCATCGCAAAGGCGATGTTGAAATGGGTGCCGACGCGGAGCGGGTAGGTGAGCTTGGGCAGGAAGGCGTGGAAACGATCGGCGAAGGCGCGTGCGAGCGGCGCCAGCGCCTCACCCCAGCTCTCCCCCTCGTGCCGCATCGCCTCGCGGTGCAGCGCGAGCAGCCACGCCCAGCCATAAGGCCGCTCGAACGGGCCGGAATAAGGCCGGTCGAGATAGGCGCGCTCGACCGCCGCTTTTTCCGGCGTCAGCATGTCGTCGGCGAGCCGCTTGACCGCCGAGGCCTCGGGCAGATCCGGAAAGCGCCGGCGCAGCCGCAGCAACAGCCAGTAACCATGCACGCAGCTGTGCCAGTCGAAGCTGCCATGGAAGATCGGGTGCAGCGCCTTCGGCCCCAGCACGTCCTCGGGCCCGGCCATGACATGGTCGAGCTTGTGCGGATATTCGCGGGTGACATGGCCGAGCGCGAGCTGCGCGAAACGGGCGGCGGTCTCTGCGGTCAGCTGATGCTTCATCGGAATGCCAGGAAATAGATGAGGAGGGTGTTGGCGAGGAGCAGCGGCAAAGCCGTGCCGACCTGCGCCTTGATGACGCCGTTGCGATCCTTGAGGTCGAGCAGGGCCGCCGGCACGATGTTGAAGTTGGCCGCCATCGGCGTCATCAAAGTCCCGCAGAAGCCAGCCAGCATGCCGATCGCGCAGACGATGGCAGGGTCGCCACCGAATTTGTGGACGAGGATCGGCAGGCCGATCGCCGCCGTCATCACCGGGAAAGCGGCAAAGGCGTTGCCCATGATCATCGTGAACAAGGCCATGCCGACCGCATAGGCGGCCACGGCCGCAAACAGGCTGCCCTCGGGAATGGCGGTGCCGGCGATCCCGCCGACGACCTCGCCGACCCCTGCCAGCGCGAAGACGGCGCCGAGCGCGGCCAGCATCTGCGGCAGCACCGCCGCCCAGCCGACCGAATCCATCAGTCGGCGCCCTTCCTGGAGCGGCGCGAGCACGGGCGGGCGAAGCCAGAAATAGCAGACAGCGAGCGCGATCAGCACGCCGAGCCCGAGCGAGATCAGGGTCGCCTGCTTGGGATCGAGAAGCCCGCTGTCCTTCAGCAGCAAGGTGCCGAGCAAGGCCGTCGCCGGAATGATCAGCGCCGGCAGGAACAGCTTGTTGCCGCGTCGCTCTGCCGACTCCGCGCGCTCTTCCGGCCCGGTCGTGTGCGGATCGCCGCGCCCGAGCAGGTGGAAACCGGCCAGCGCGACAAGGCCGGTGACCAGCAGGCCGTTGCCGAAGTCCCCGAGTTGGTCGCCGAAGAAGAAGCTGATCGCGATCAGCCCCCAGAAAGCGGCGTTGCCGAACCGCTTCCTGTTGGTCCGGTCGGAGAGGCTGAGCACGGCGAAAGCGGCGAAGGTCGCGCCCGCCAGCACGTAGAGCCAGACCAGCGTGATCATCGTGCCTCCTCGTTCCCCGGCGAAAGCGGGGGCCCGGAGACGGCGCCGCTCCTCCCCTTTTCAAGGCTGCGATCGAGCATGAGCAGCCGCGTCGCGTGGATCACGAAAGCGACGATCGCGGTCGGGATCGCCCAGACCGACAGTTCGAGCGGCGCCAGGCTGATACCGTTCTGCTCGAGGAAGCCGATCATCAGCAGGATCGATCCGATCGCGATGAAGATGTCCTCGCCGAAGAACAGGCCGACATTGTCGGTGGCGGCGGCATAGGCCTTCACCTTTTCGCGCGTCGGCTCGTCCAGCTCGCCATGCTGCTGCTCGGCCGCGGCCTCCGCCATCGGCGCGACCAGCGGGCGCACCGTCTGCGGGTGTCCGGCCACCGAGGTCAGGCCCAGCGCGGCGAAGATCTGGCGGAACAGCAGATAGGCGACGAGCAGCCGCCCGGTGGTGGCTCCCTTCAGGCTGGCGATCAGGGTGCGTGCGCGCTGCTGCAGGCCGTAGCGCTCGAGCAGGCCGATCACCGGAAGCAATATGTAGATGATCGTGACGAAGCGGTTGTCGTTATAGGCCTTGCCGAAGGCCGAGATCAGGGCGACCGGCCCAAGCCCTGCCGCAAGGCCGGTGATCAAGGCCGCCGCGGCGACCACCAGCAGGGGATTGAGCCGCAGCAGGAAGCCGACCACGACGACGAGGATCCCGGACAGGACGAGCAGATCGCTCATGCGCCGAACCCTCCCCCGCCGGGCGTTTCGATCACGAACATGTCGCCCGGCGCCATGTCTGCAGACGCGGTCGCCGTCAGCGTCACGACGGTGCCGTCGGCGCGGACGATCTGATTGACCCCCGGCTTGGCGTCGTCGCCGCCCTTGAGCCCGGCAGGCGGAATTGCGCGCCGGTTGGAGAGGATGTTGGCGCGCATCCGTTCGAGGAAGCGGAGGTGGCGGACGACTCCGTCGCCGCCTTTGTGGTGCCCCGCACCTCCGGAGCCGCGGCGGATCGCGAACCGCTCGAGCAGCACAGGATAGCGCGTCTCCAATATCTCCGGATCGGTCAGGCGGCTGTTGGTCATGTGTGTCTGGACTGCGCTGGCGCCGTCGAAATCCGGCCCCGCGCCTGCCCCGCCGGCGATCGTCTCATAATATTGGTAGCGATCGTTGCCGAAGGTGAAGTTGTTCATCGTGCCCTGGCTCGGCGCGATCGCCCGGCAGGCGGCGAACAGGCAGTCGGTGATGACCTGGCTTGTCTCGACATTGCCGGCCACGACGGCCGCCGGATATTGCGGGTTCAGCATCGATCCTTCCGGAACCTTGAGCGTGATCGGCCGCAGGCAGCCATCGTTCATCGGGATGACGTCGTCGACCAGCGTGCGAAACACATAGAGCGTGGCGGCGCGGCAGATGCTGAAGGGCGCGTTGAAATTGTTCGGCTGCTGGTCGCTGGTGCCCGCGAAGTCGATCACCGCCGAGCGCGCCTCTGCGTCGACCTTCACCGACACCGAGACTTGGGCGCCGTTGTCGGTGCGGTAGGTGAAGCTGCCGTCCTTCAGTCCCGAGATCAGTCGCCGCACCGCTTCCTCTGCATTGGCCATGACGTGGCGCATGTAGGCGTCGACGACCTCGCGCCCATATTCGCCGGCGACGCGGCGAAGTTCCTGCGCGCCGCGCGTGCAGGAGGCGACCTGGGCCTTGAGGTCGGCGATGTTGACTTCGGGATTGCGCGCCGGCCAGCGTCCCGAGCCCAGCAGCGCCCGCATCTCGGCTTCGCAGAAGCGCCCGGAATCGACCAGCAGTTCGTTGTCGATCAGCACGCCTTCCTCGTCGACCGTCTTGCTGTCCGGCGGCATCGATCCCGGCGTGCGGCCGCCGATATCGGCATGATGGCCCCGCGCGGCCACATACCAGGCCGGATCGCCGTCGCCGTCCACGAAGACCGGCAGGATCACGGTGATGTCGGGCAGGTGGGTGCCGCCGCAATAGGGCGCGTTCAAGACGTAGACGTCGCCGCTCTTCATGCCGCGGCCGTCGCGCCCCTGCCCCCGCGCGGCGATGATCGTGCGGATGCTGTCGCCCATCGATCCCAGATGGACCGGAATGTGCGGCGCGTTGGCGATCAGGCCGCCCTCGCGGTCGAAGATCGCGCAGGAGAAATCGAGCCGTTCCTTGATGTTCACCGACGAGGCCGTGTTCTGGAGCGCGACGCCCATCTCCTCGGCGATCGCCATGAAGAGATTGTTGAAGATCTCGAGCATCACCGGATCGACATCGGTCCCGATCGCGGTGCCCGAGGCGCGCGCCTCGCTGCCGGTCAGGATCAGGTTGCCGAGGCGATCGACCTCCGCCGCCCAGCCCGGCTCGACGACGGTGGTTGCCGAAGGATCGATGATCAGCGCCGGTCCCGCAACCACGTCGCCGGGCGCGAGATCGGCACGATCATACAAATCCTCCCCGGAACGGGGAGGGGGACCAGCCGAAGGCTGGTGGAGGGGTTGCTCCGCACTCGGCTCTCGGGCTCCAACCCCCACCGCTTCAACGATCGCCGTCTCGATGACGACGGCGGTCTTCTCGGCCAGGAAACCGAACCGGGCCTGGTGCTGCTCCTCGAAGGCCCGGCGCATCTCGGCCGGCTCAGCGACCATCACTTCAAGACTGCTGTCGCTGCCTTCGTAGCGGAGCGCGGCCCGGCGGCGGATCTCGATCGCATCCCGGGCCACGCCCTGGCCGAGCAGGGCTGCTTCGGCCTCGGCCGCGAGCTCCGCCAGCACCGGCTCCAGCGCCGCGGCCTCCGCCAAAGGCTGCCCGAAGGTGCGCTGGCGCAGCTCGACCATGTCGGCGAGGCCCATGCCGTACGCGGAAAGCACGCCGGCGAGCGGGTGGATCATGACCCTGGCCATGCCGAGCGCGTCGGCCACCAGGCAGGCGTGCTGGCCGCCGGCGCCGCCGAAGCAGGCGAGGGTGTAGCGCGTCACGTCGTGTCCGCGCGCGATCGAGATCTGCTTGATCGCATTGGCCATGTTGTCGACGGCGATGCGCACGAAGCCTTCGGCGATCTCCCGCGGCTCCAAGCGATTGCCGGTCGCGGTCGCAACCTCCTCGGCGAGGGCTTCGAACTTCTCCGCGACGATCGCCGCATCGATCGGCTCGTCGCCGTTCGGGCCGAAGGCGTGCGGGAAATGCTCCGGCCGGATCTTGCCGAGCATGACGTTGCAGTCGGTGATCGTCAGCGGCCCGCCGCGGCGGTAGCAGGCCGGGCCCGGCACGGCGCCGGCGGAATCGGGCCCGGCGCGGAAGCGCGCGCCGTCGAAATGGCAGATAGACCCGCCGCCGGCCGCGACCGTGTGGATTTCCAGCATCGGCGCGCGCACCCGCACGCCCGCGACCATCTTCTCGCTGCTGCGCTCGTAGCTGCCGGCGAAATGCGAGACGTCGGTCGAGGTGCCGCCCATGTCGAAGCCGATGATCTTGTCGAACCCGGCCTCTTCGGCGGTCCGCGCCATGCCGACGATGCCGCCGGCCGGGCCCGACAGGATCGCATCCTTGCCCTGGAAGGCGGCGGCGTCGGTGAGGCCGCCGTTCGACTGCATGAAGAAGAGCCGCGTCTCGGCGCCGAGTGCTGCCACGACCTTGTCGACATAGCGGCGCAGCACCGGCGAGAGATAGGCGTCGACCACGCTGGTGTCGCCGCGCCCGACCAATTTGATCAGCGGGCCGACCTCGTGGCTCACCGAAAGCTGGGTGAAGCCGATGTCGCGCGCGATCTCCGCCACCGCCGCCTCGTGGTCGGTCCAGCGCCAGCCGTGCATCAGCACGATCGCGAGCGCGCGATAGCCGGCGGCATAGGCGGCCTGCAGGTCCGCCCGCGCTTTCGCTTCGTCGAGCGGCCGCACCACCTCCCCGCCTGCGGTCACCCGTTCGTCGATCTCGACGACATGGCCGTAGAGCGGTTCGGGCAGGACGATGGCGCGCGCGAAAATATCGGGCCGCGCCTGATAGCCGATCCGCAGCGCGTCGCCGAACCCCCGCGTGATCGCCAGCGCCACCGGCTCGCCCTTGCGCTCGAGCAAGGCGTTGGTCGCAACGGTCGTGCCCATCTTCACCGACCGGATCGGCGCCGCGCCGCATTCGGCCAGGATCTGCCTGATCCCCGCCACCGCGGCGTCGTCGTAACGCTCAGGATTGTCGGACAGCAATTTGCGCGTGACCAGCGCCCCGTCCGGCCCGCGCGCGACTATGTCGGTAAAGGTGCCGCCGCGGTCGATCGAGAAGGTCCAGCCGTTGGCGTCGTTCAAGACCTGGCACCTCTCATCACGACCCCGCAGGGCTGGGCGCGCAATGAAGCGCGCCCCGTCCCCGCGCGCAACTCAATATTGCTTGCGGTATCGGAGATTGATGTTGGTGCTGCCCGAAGTCCCGGTCTGCGAGAGCAGGCTCAGCGCCTTCGACAGGGCGATCTCGATCTGGGTAGCGGTGAAGCCGCGCGTGTCGGTGATAACCTCGAGGTAGATCTTGTTGCTGATGTAGAAGCCCGCCGAGATCGCGGTGCCGCGTCCGGTCGCCTCGTCGGCGCCGAGAATGCGCAGCCGGCTGAGCCCTGTCGCCGAGCGTAGCTGGCCGAGCGGGTTGAGCCCGCCGCTGCTGCCGCGCAGCGTGTTGAGCGAAGCGCCAAGCTGGACGATCTGGAGCGCGCTCAGCTCGTTCACCGAGCCGCCGAACAGCAGCCGCGCCATGATCTCGTCCTGCGGCAGCGCCGGCGAGGAGCTGAAGCGGATCTGCGGATCGGTCGAGCGGCCGCTGATCGCCAGCGTCACGGTCACGTCCTCGACCTCTCCCTCGGCGACCACGTTGAGCCGCGGGTCCATCGGCGTGCTGCCGGTGAACTCGACCTCGCCGGTGGTGAGATTGAAGCGGTTGCCGGCGAAGCTGATCGTGCCGCGGATCACCTCGGCGCTGCCAGTGATGACCGGCGCCGAGGTCGTGCCGCGCACGCGCAGGTCGGTGCCCCATTCCGATTCGAGCCCCATGCCCGATACGAACACCTCGTTCTCGGCGCGCAGGCGCAGGTCGAGCTTCCAGATGCTGGGCGGCGCGTCGCGGCTGACCATCTCGTCGGGCCGCACCAGCGGCTCGCCCTTGCGGTGGACGCCCTGCAGCTCGACCACTTCGGCCGCGCCCTGGCGGATGATCTGGTAGCGCACTTCGGGCAGGCGCAGGTCGCCGCTGATCAAAGCGCCATTGGCCGGGCTGTTGGTCACCGCCACCTCGCCGCTGACGGTGGCGCCGAGCGATTCGCTGCGGGCAAGCTGCGCGCGGTCGAAGACGAGCCGGATGTCGACCGGGAATCCGGCCCCCGCGGCCAGGCTGACGCGGCCGTTGCCGGTGACCGTGCCGCTGCCGGCGCGGCCGTTGAGCTGGGTGATCTCGAAGGTCGAGCTGGTGAAGCGTCCCTGCAAGGCAAGGTTGGTGATGCGGGTGCCGAACGTCTCGTCGACGAACGTAAGGTTGTTGGCGCGGACGACGCCGGTGAATTGCGGGTTCTGGACACGGCCGGAAAAATCGGCGGCGATCCCGATCGGGCCCGACAACTGCTGGTCGGCGATGCCGGTCAGCGACCACAGGACCTGGGCCGGGCCGTTATAGCGTATGCCGCCCGAAAGGGGCGATGCGAGCAATCGCGTCATCCAGCCGCCGGCCGAAGGCGACAGCGGCTGCAGCCGCGCCTGCAGCCGGCCGATGACGGCGCCCTGGCGCCGGATCACGGCTGCGAGCGCGCCGCCCGTCGGCCGCAGCTGGCCGACCAGGGCGATATTGACCGGCTCGGACAGCGTCGCGACGCCGGTGCGCGTGAAATCGGTGATCGTGATCCGCGCGTCGGCCTGCGGGAAGGATGCGCCGGTCGGCTGGGCGAAATCGAGACTGCCGTTGGCCCGGCCGCCCAGCCCGAGCGCGGGCGCGAAGGCATTGACGATCGAGAGATCGAGATTCTCCATCCGCGACTGGATCGAGAGGCCGTTGCCCCAGCGCCCGGCGAGGCGAACATTGCCCTGCGGGAAGACCAGTGTGGCGGGCGCCAGCACCCAGTCGCGGCCGACCTTGCGGATGTCGGCCGGCCGCGCGAGGCGGAAGGCCAGGCGGTTGATCGTGCCCTGCGCCGCGGCACGGATATGGTCCGGGGTCAGCGCGACATTGGCGGCAACGCGATAGGGCACGCCGCTGCGTCCCTGCGCGACGATCTGGGCGTTGCCGCGGCCGCCCTGATAGTTGATCCGGGCGCGCGCGGTTTCGACCTGGAACTGCCCGCTGCGCAGTCCCGCGAGCTGGACGTCGCCGACGATCGACGGCGCGGTCGGATAGAGGATCGCGGTGGCCTGGACGATGCCGCGCTGGATCAGGATCGGCGTCTCGCCCGGTATCGTCGCGCCGTTCGCCCGCGCGGAAATGTCGGCGCGCTGATAGCGGCCAGCCGCCGCCAGCCGCACGACGCCGTCCACGCCCTGGCCGCTGATCCGCAGCGTCCCGGCATAGGGGCCGGCGGCGGTCTGAACGACCCGGCCGGTGAAGGTGAAGCCGGCGAAAAGCAGGCGATGGACGTCGATCGTCATCGGGCCGCGGCCGGTCAGGACCGTCACGTCGGCGCTGAACGGGCCATATTGGGAGGTGCCCGTCGCGGTGATGCGGTAGCCGTTGGCGGTGGCGCGGATCCGGGCGTCGACATTGGCGAGGCCGATCCCGAAGCCGGGACGCGACGCGCGCAGATGCACGTTGGGGGCGCTCGCCGTGCCGGTGATCGTCACGGCAAGGGGCCCGTAGGCGGTGGAGTTGCCGGCGAGGCGGAAGTCGATCGTCCCGTTGGGCCGATAGACGCCGCTGCCCGACGTGATCCGCAATTGCGGCGAGGCCAGCCGGATCGCGTTCAGCCGGATGAGGCCTGCCGAATCCATCTCGAGCTGCGCGGTGACGATCGCGTTGCCACCGAGGAAGTCCCGCGCCGAAGCATTGTCGATCCGGCGCGTCCGGACCGCGACCTTGCCCCTGATGCCGAAGCCTTGGCCCTCGCTGACGACGTCGAGGTTCGAATCGATATCGAGCAGGCCGATACCCTCGACCAGATAATTGTTGATGCGTCCCTGGATACCCGCCCGATATTCGCCGCGCGCGACATTGGCGGCGATCACCGCCGTTGCATTCAGCTTGTCGGAACGGATGCGCAGATCGTCGGAAAGGATCGACGACCCCGCCATGTTGAACGTGCCGTCGAGCGCGACATTGGTGAGCAACCCACCGATGGCCGGATTGAGCCCGGAGATGCGCCGGGCCGTGGCCGAGACGGGAATGGTGATGCGGTCGTCGGTCGCGCGCGCTCGGCCCCGTGCGCGCAGCCCCTCGACGATCGTCCCGTCGAAGCCGAGCGCCGCCGCCTGGAGGTCATAGGCAACCACCGGCCTCGCGAAGGCGCCGTTCAGGACCATGGCCAGCCGGACGTCGCGGCCGCTGAGGTTGGGCGCGATCGCGCCGGGCCGGGTGAGGCGCGCCGCGACGCGCAGACCGTTAAACTCGCTGCGCCCGAGATCGATCACGCCTTCCGCCGCCACCGCGGCCACCGGCGACGTCAGGCGCAGCCGCGTATCGGCCCTGCGCTCGGCAAGCGTGGTCACCAGGTTCATCTGGACCAGCGGCGAGACGAGCCGCTGCAGCGGCCCCTCGGCCATCATCAAAGCGGGCCGGACCGGACCGTTGACCTGGAACGTGCCGTCGCGGCCGGTGATCGCCAGATTGGCGAAGCCCTGCCCGCCGAGATCGGCGCGGGCACGGCCCTTCCAGTCCTTCCAGCTGCCCTTGCCTTCCAGCGCCGCCACCAGCGGCTGGTCGAGCCCGGCCAGGCCGGCCACGAAGCCGTCGGCGGGCGCGCGGATGCGGGCGTCGACGTCGAAGCGATTGTCGTCGGGCACCGCATCGAGGCGCAGAGTCAGCCGGTCGCCGCCGGCAAAGCCCGGCGCGACGATCGCCGCCACGTCGGCCGAGACCTGGGCGCGGCGGTCGGCGATCTTGGCGCCGCCGGAAAGGCGAAGGAGATGCCGCTGCCCGGTCACCGCAGGGCCGACGAGCAGCCGCCCCACGTCGAAGCGGCCGATGTCGATATCGATGTCGGGCAGGGTCGGCGCGTTCGGATCGCCGGGCTTAAGCTCGGGCAAGCGCCGCAGATGCGCCTCGGGGATCGACAGCGCCTTGATGTCGATATGGTTGCGGAAATAGGCGAAGGGCCGCCAGTCGAGCTCCGCCCGCGGCGCGGTCAGGAACACGCCCTTCGGGTCCTTGAGCGTGATGTCGTGGATGATCAGCTCGCCGTAGATCGAACCCTCGATCCGGCCGACATCTATGTCGAGGCCCGACGCCGTTTCGAGATTGTTGATCTGCCGCACGACGTAGCCGCGACCGAGCTCGGTGTTGAGGCCGAAATAGAGCGCGGCGACCAGCAGCAGCAAGACGCCCGCAGCGATCCCCGCCCATTTCGCGATCGTCGCGCCCCGCCCGCGGGGGGCCGGAGCGGCCGGCGCGGGGGTGTCGAGGACGGTGTCGCTGGCCATCAGAAGGCCTGCCCGATCGAGATGTAGACCGCGACGCGCGATTCGCCGGCCTTGCGGCCGATCGGAGTCGCCACGTCGACGCGCAGCGGCCCGAAATTGGTGTAGAGCCGGCCGCCGATGCCGACGCCGAAGCGCATGCTGTCGAACGTCGGATATTGCGCCTCATAGACCTGGCCGGCGTCGACGAACCCGACGATCCCGTAATTGCCGAAGCGGTAGCGACCTTCGAGCGCGAACTCGGCGAGGCTGCGGCCGCCGATCGGCTTGTTGTCCAGATCCTTGGGGCCGAGTTCCTGATAACCGAAGCCGCGCACCGATCCGCCGCCGCCGCCGTAGAAGCGGCGCGACGGCACCAGATTGTCACGCTCGATGCCGTAGATCGAGCCGAGCCGGGCCCGGCCGGCAAGCACGAAGCTGTCGCCGAAGGAACGGTAGACGCTGCCCTCGATCAGGTTGCGGATATAGGGGTTGGTACCGTTGCCGAGCGACACTTCCGGATTGGTGCGTGCCAGCAGGCGGAAGCCCTTGGTCGGGTCGAGCAGGCTGTCGCTGCGGTCGTAGCCGATCTGGCCGAGCAGGCCGCCTATGAAGAAGGCGTCGCTGAGCGCGAGCCGGGGGGCCCCGGTGCGCGCCTCGTTGGTGGCGATGAGCTCGGCCCCATAGGCATAGGTCCAGCGCTTCTGCCAGATCGGCGTCGATTCGCGCGTGACCCGGCCGGTGAGCTGCGCGGTATAGCCCTGGAAGGCGGGATAATCGCGGCGTCCGGCCTCGGCGCTGAGCCAGACCGCCCGGTCGCGCTTGCCCGCATTGGAGCGGCGGAAGCTGACGCTGGCCGACTGTTCCTGTGTGCCGGCCACCGCCGCGACGCGGAGCGCGCCTTCGGGCGGGAACATGTTGCGATGCTCCCACGCGCCTTCGACGCGCAGCCCCTGGCCGGTGCTGTAGCCGCCGCTCGCCGTCAGCGACCGCGCTGGGCCGGCATCCTGGCGGACGAGGATGTTGACATATTCGCTGCCGTCCTCGGCTTTCTCGCCGGTCGGCACGACCTCGGCCGAGACCGAGCTGAACAGGTTGGTCGCGACCATCGCCTCGCGCAGATCGTCGACCATGCGCCGGTCGTAGAGGTCGCCGCGGTCGAACCGAGACAATACCTCGACATGTTCGGCGTCGAAGGCCAAATCCCCTTCGGTCGTGAAGCCGGCGAAGCGCGCGCGGACGCCCGGATCGACGGGCAGGATATAGTCGCCGAGCATCGTCGTGCTATCGAGCGAGATGTCGCGCAGGCCGAGCGAGGCGAACGGATAGCCCTGCTCGGGCAGGCGCAGCAGGACGTTGGCCTCGGCGCCCTGCACGACGGCCGCCACGATCGGGTCGCCGCTCTTCAGCGGCAGCGCCTCGCGGGCGAGCCCCGGCGGTACCGTTTCCGGTCCGGTCAAGTTGATCGTGCCCAGATGGTAGCGCTTACCGGGTGCGGCGGTGACGACGACGCGCAGCCGGCCCGGAGAGTCGGGCACCTGCTCGGACACGGCCACCGCCGTAGCATCGTAATAGCCCTCCGAGCGCAGCATTCGCACGGCCAGCGCCTCGTCTTCGCGCGCACGGGCCGCGACCATCGCGCCGTTGGTCGCCTCGCCGTCGCCATCCTCCAGCGCCGAGAGGTCGCGGAAGCGGCCTTCGAGCTCGACTTCGTCGAACCCTTCGAGCTCGAGCGTGTAGCGAACCGGCTCGGGAGCGGCCGTGTCCTCGGTGGTGGCCGGTGGCGGCGTGACGTCGAATGTCGCGAGCGGCGGCAGCGGTTCGGTCAGCGCCGGATCGACGACCGGGGCGTCGGGCAGGGTCTCGACGTCGACGTCGGCCGGCATCGGCGCGGCCTCGATCGGCTCCAGCGGCGCGTCGAGCGACGGGAGCTGTTCCTCGAACGCCTGGTCGGAGACGATCGGCGCGTTCGGATCCTGCTCCGGGGGCGTTTGGGCACGACCTTCGGCGCCCAGCACCAAAGCGCCGACCGCCACCGCCGCGAATAACCTCCCGCGCCTCACCAAAGCTTCCGCCCCCTCCGTTGAAAAGGCGAAACGAACCTTTCGTAAAAAAGTGCCCGTAGTTATGAACTTGGCCCGTTACCGGCCTTTCACCTTGCCGCGGCCTTTGTTAAGCGGGCGCAACTTTCACGCCATCTGAGGATCGTCGATGCGTATTGCCATGATCGGGACCGGCTATGTCGGCCTCGTCTCCGGAGCCTGCTTCTCGGATTTCGGCCATCATGTGGTGTGCGTCGACAAGGACGCGAGCAAGATCGAGGCGCTCAAGAAGGGTGTGATGCCGATCTTCGAACCGGGCCTGGACCTGCTGGTCGAGCGCAACGTCAAGGAAGGCCGCCTCTCCTTTACGACCGATCTGCCCTCGGCGGTCGCGGATGCCGATGCGGTGTTCATCGCCGTCGGCACGCCGTCGCGTCGTGGCGACGGTCATGCCGACCTGAGCTATGTCTATGGGGCCACGAAGGAGATTGCGGAGGCGCTGCGCAAGCCGACCGTGGTCGTGACCAAGTCGACCGTGCCGGTCGGCACCGGCGACGAGGTCGAGCGCATCATCCGCGAGACGGCGCCCGACGTCGAGGCCTGGGTCGTGTCCAATCCCGAATTCCTGCGCGAGGGCGCAGCGATCGAGGACTTCAAGCGTCCCGACCGCATCATCGTCGGCACCGAGGACGAGCGCGCGGCGCAGATCATGCGCGAAGTCTATCGCCCGCTCTATCTCAACAAGGCGCCCCTGCTGTTTACCAGCCGTCGCACCGCCGAGCTCACCAAATATGCGGCCAACGCCTTCCTCGCGACCAAGATCACGTTCATTAACGAAATGGCCGATCTTTGCGAAATCGTCGGCGCCGACGTCCAGGACGTAAGTCGTGGAATTGGCTTGGATAATCGTATCGGCGGCAAGTTTTTGCACGCGGGTCCGGGCTATGGCGGCTCGTGCTTCCCGAAAGATACGCTGGCGCTGCTGAAGACGGCCGAAGACTTCCAGACGCCGCTCCGGATCGTCGAATCCGTGGTCAGCGTGAATGACGCGCGCAAGCGGGCGATGGGCCGCAAGGTCATCCAGGCCTTGGGCGGGGACGCACGCGGCGCCACCGTCGCTCTGCTGGGCCTCACCTTCAAGCCCAACACGGACGACATGCGCGACGCGCCGTCGCTCGCGATCGTTCAGGCACTCGAGGATGCCGGCGCCGCCGTCCGCGGCTACGACCCGGAGGGCGTCGAACAGGCACGGCCACTGATGCCCAACGTCACCTTTTGCGCCGACCCCTATGAGGCCGCCGAGGGCGCAGACGCCGCCGTCATCGTCACCGAATGGGATGTACTGCGCGCGCTCGACCTGAAGCGGCTCAAGACGATCATGGCCCGGCCGATCCTCGTCGACCTGCGCAACGTCTATCCGCCCGAGGACGCGGCCGAAGCCGGGCTCCAGTGGACGGGTATCGGACGCCGGGTTGACTAATCTAGCCGGCCGTAAGTATCTTCCAGGCGGACGATATCGTCCTCGCCGAGATAGGGGCCGCATTGCACTTCGATGAGGTGAAGCGGGATCCGGCCCGGATTCTCGAGGCGATGGACGGTTCCGGCAGGGATATACGTCGACTGATTTTCCTGCAGCAGGAACACTTCCTCGCCGACGGTGACGCGCGCCGTGCCGCTGACGATGATCCAATGCTCCGAGCGGTGATGGTGCTTCTGCAGCGACAGTTGCTGTCCCGGCTTCACCACGATCCGCTTGGTCTTGAAGCGGTGCCCCGAATCGGTCGTCTCATAGGTTCCCCAGGGACGATGCACCTGCGCGGGCACGAGATGCGTGTCACGCCCCGCCACTTCCAGCGCCTCGACGACCCGCTTGGCATCCTGCGCCCGATCGCGCGGCATGACGAGGATAGCGTCCCGGGTGGCGATCACCGCAAGATTCTCCACACCGACGGTCGCGATCGTTTGGGCGGTGTCGCTGCGGAGCAGCGAGCCGCAGGAATCGATGGCGATCACGTCGCCGTGGACGACATTTCCGTCCGCGTCCTTGGGTGAGACCTCCCACAACGCATCCCACGATCCCACGTCCGACCAGCCCATGTCCGCCGGCACCACGCAGGCGAGGGCGGTATGCTCCATTACGGCATAATCGATCGAGATGCTCGGGCAGGCCAGGAACGCTGCCGCATCCGGGCGGACGAAACTGCCGTCCGGTACGCTCCCGGCCATCGCGCTTTCCGCAGCCTTGGCAACTTCGGGGGCGTGGACTGCGAGTTCCGCGAGGAGGGCCGAAGCCCGGAAAAGGAAGATGCCGCCGTTCCAATAAACGTTGCCTTGCGCAATCAGGGCTTCGGCGCGGGCGGTTTCCGGCTTCTCGACGAACCGGGCGACGGCAAAGGCCCCTGCCGCCAGCGGATGCGCCTCACCCGCCTCGATATAGCCGTAGCCGGTTTCCGGTCGGTCCGGCCGGATGCCGAAGGTTGCCAGGGCGCCGGCATGAACGGCAGGCAGGGCCGCTGCGATGGCGCGATGGAAGGCGTCTATGTCGTTGACGAGATGGTCCGACGGCATCACCAGCATGATGTCGTCAGAACCCGAAGCGATGATCCAGCGCGCCGCGATCGCAATTGCCGCGGCCGTGTTGCGGCCCTGCGGCTCCAGCAGGATGGCGTCGGCAGGCGAGCCGCTCGCTTCCAACTGGTCCTTGACCATGAAGCGGTGCTCCTCGCCTGCGACGACGATTGGGCCCTGAAAGTCAGGCCCGCTGGCGCGGCAGGCGGTCGCCTGCAGCATCGTCTCGGCCTGCGCGAGCGCCAGCAGTTGCTTCGGATAGAGCGAACGGGACATCGGCCAGAGGCGAGTTCCCGATCCTCCCGACAGAATCACCGGGCGGATCCGGTCCAGCGACGATGAATCGTCACGTGCTTTGGCTGGAAATGTCTCGACTCGCATCTTTCGTCCGCTCGGGCCTGATTGGGCCCGCGGACGATACACCCGCTTTACCTTAGAAAGCGTTGCGGCCGGGGCCACCTACGAATTTCACTTCAGCCCTTCGGCACCACCGCCGCGGCGCCGTCGCCGATGATGGCGAAGCCGGACCAATAATAAGGATGCGACGTTTCGGGCCGCGCCATCAGCTGGAGCTGGGCGTTGCGCAGGGCGGTCGCGGTCGAAGTGCCTGGCGCGGCAGTGAACAGGCCTGAAATCAGCCGCTTGGTCGCGTCATAATCGTCCGGAACCGGCCAATGGCTCGCGATCACCGATCGCCCGCCGGCGCCGACGAAGGCGCGGACGAGACCATCAAGCGCCTGGTCGCCGCCGCTGGTGACGCCGGCCTCGCGGGTCGCCGCGACCGTCGCCTTGCCCGCGGTATCGCAGGCCGAGAGAATGACGAGATCGGCGTCGATCTTGAGGTCGTAAATCTCGGCGAAGGTCAGAAGCCCGTCCGAATCGCCCTGGCCGAAGCTCGTCATCAACGCCGGCCGCGCCGGGCATTCGGGGCGCGGGGCGGTGACGAGGCCGTGGGTCGCGAAATGCATGATCCGATATTGCGAGAGGTCGGACCGCTGCTTGATCGCCGTATCGGTAAAGGCCTCGCCGGTCACGATCTCGCTCTTGCGGCCGATCGAGGAGCTCGCCGTCCGCAGCTCCTCGGAGGAAATCGGCCGCGTCCATTCGGCAATCGACCAGTTGCAGCTGTCGGCCTCGCCCATCAGCCCGCGGACGGCGCTGGCGGTCTGGACCGTCCCGGACGGCGGCGCATTCTCGCCGAAACCGATATAGTCGTTGGCCGCGTCCGAGCGCTCAACCTGGCGGACGTCGCGGAACGAGCGCGCCGACACGGCGGTGCTGACGTCGCGATCGCGCCCGAGCCAGCGCACGCTGGTGAAATCGAAGCCGTCGTCATCGGGCCGCTTGGCCTTTGCGAGATAGGCGTCGACGCCTGCTTGCTCGGTGACGAGCAGGTTGGGCGGCAGCCGCAGCATCGCGCCGTCGGGCTCGAAGATGAGATGGCGGACCGCGGCGAGTTCGCCGTCGATCGGTTGGAACAGTTCGCCATACAGACGGTGCGCCAACTGCGCATCGAACGGATAGGTAACGAGCTGGCCGTTCTCGACCGTCGAGATGGTGTTGCGCAGGGCATCGACCTGTTCGTCCAACCCGGTCCGGTTGATGCCGAGCTTGTAGGCGCGGGCCGATTGCGGCGTGACGAAGATGGCGTAGCCGTCGTCGCCGACCATCGTCATCTTGTAATAGGCTTCGCCCTCGCGCAGCACCTGCTGCAGCTCGTCCAGCCCCATCGCCCCGCCCGAAAGCACGCGGTAGCGCGGATATTCTGCGAGCTTTGCCTGGGTCGCCACCTGGTCGCGCTCCATCTCGCCTAGTCGCACCTGGAGCTCGGCCAGCCGGGCGCTGTCCGCCGCGGTCGGCGCAGCCAACGCAGAAAGGCGCGCCGTCTCGACGCGGTTGCGTTCGATATCACGGGTCAGCGTAACAGACTGTCGGAACAGGCGGGCCGCATCGTCGCTACCGCCGGAAAGCTCGCGGGCGAGGATCGCCTGGGTCTGGGCGACGCCGGGACGGACCAGCACCTGGCTCGCCTTGAACATATCCGCCACCGCCGCGGGGTCCGACGCCTGTTGCGAGAGCAGGGCGAAATAGGGCGCCAGCGTCCGCTGCAAGACCGGCGAGCTGTTGCCGCTGGCCGCGTTGGCATCGACGATCTGCCGATAGAGGGCGAGCGCAGGAGCGGTCTGGCCGGTGCGGCTGTAGAAAGCGGCCAACCGCGACTGGCTGTTCAGCAAGGCGGCGCTATTCGGGTAATTGGCGGTGAGCAAGCTCACCGCGGCCTGGTGCTGGCGCTCGGCCTCGGCCGCGTTGCCCTGCTCCTCGGCGAGCGAGGCGAGTTCGCCGAGCAATTGCGCCCGCATCCATACCGTCGAGCTGACGCGGCCGCCGCGGACCGCACCGAGCTGCGCCAGCGCGGCATTGAGCCCGGCCGAGGCCTCGACGGGCTTGTCCTGCAAACGCAGAATCGTGCCGCGCAAGTGTTGCGCCTGCCCATCGAGGATCTGCACCTTGTCCTCGGGCAGGAGGCCGCCGCCGGCGAGGCTTAGCTGGCGCGAGACGGAGGTCTCCGAATTGAGCCGTGCCGCGGTGGCAGCATCGATTTCGAGGCTGGAAAGGTTGGCGGTCGTCGTACCGCTTTCCTGGACGTCCAGGCTGCGGTCGAGCTCGGCCAGGGCCTGGCGCGACCGTCCCTGATTCATCAGGTGCATGGCGCGATAGTTGCGCATCATCCGCATCAAGACCGGATCGGTACCGATCATGCCGCGTGCCCGCGTGAACGACGATTCGGCACCGGCGAAATTGCCGAGGTTCGACTGCTGCAGCGCTTCGTTCAGCGCGGCTTCGCCCTGGCTCGCCGCATCGCCGCTGGCGAGCAGGGTGCCGAAGAATTCCGCCGCTTCGGCATAGGCGCCGGCATTGTTGCGGCGATAGGCTTCCGTCAGAGCCCGGCGCGGGTCGAGCGTGCCAGCCTGCACGCGGGCGAACGAGGCGGCGTTGCCGGCCTGGGTGGTGGCGATCGAGATTTCGCCCGGGACGAGGCGGTCCGCGACGATCGAACGCAGGCCGAGGCGAAGGGCGCTGTCATAGCCGGCAAGACCTTCGGCGACGTAGAGGCCGTTCTTGCCGCGCCAGGCATAGACGCGGTAGCCGACGTCCAAATCCTTCATCTTGCATTCGGAAGCGGCGACCGAGGCGAGTTCCTCCACTTGCTGCTGGCTGGGCGCCGCGCATTCGGCCACGTCCGCGCGCAGCGTCGCCAGGCGGGCGCCCGGATCACCGCCGCGATCGCGCAGCACGTACAGTCGGCCGACCGGTACCGCGGCGTCTCTACACACGATGGCATAGGCCTGATCGAACATGTCGCTGAGCGCCTTGTCGTTGCTCGCGACCTGGGCGGAGCAGAGGATGCCCGCGCCCGAGCCCAGGCGGAAGCTGTCCTGCAGCCCGAGCGACTGCGCCGGGGCTGCGGCGGGAGCGGCGACCAGGGCCGCGGCGATGAGGGCTCTGCTCCAGTTCAGCATTGGTCGTCCCCGTCCGGATCCTCGTCCTCGCAATCGGTCCACAACGTGCTGTCGCCGCCGCTCGCGACCGGCTCCTCGATCAAAGCCTCGCCGGCGAGCGCCTGCGTATCGATCAGCCCGACGAAGCCCGAGCCGAAGCCGCCCGGCCCGGAATCACCCTCGCCGGTTTCCTCGCCCGCGGCGCCGGTCGGCTCAGCCTCGATCGGCCCGAGCACCACTTCCGATCCCGAGACCGGCGGCGGTGCCGGCGGAGGCGGCGGGGGCGGCGGCGGAGGTGGCGGCGGATCTGGCGGCGGCGGGGGTGGCGGGGGCGGCACGACCGGCCCCGTATTGATGTTGATTGTGTTGAATTCCGACGTCGACGTGAAGGTGACGCCGGCCCTATCGAGCCCGTTGAAGGCCTGCTCGCCGGTGGCGAAGCTGCCGTCGGCGTTGCGGATGCGGCCGAAGGCGACCACGTCGATCGGCGGCGCTTCGGCGCCCGGTCCGCTGGCCGATGTGGCACCCTGCACGTCGAAAGCGAATTGCTGCGACCGTCCGCCGAAGCTGCCGCCGCCGTCGAAGCCGTCGGACAGGTTGGGGCCGTTGGCGAAATTGCTGAAGGCGGTGACGGCGACCCGGTAGCTGCCGGGCTGCAGCGTCTGCTGGAAGAAAACGTCGTAGCGGTTGCCCGTCACCGGATCGGCCGGAACGGCCGCGCCGCCATCGTCATTGTCGCCGATCAGCGCGCCCATCGCGTCGAACAGAGCGAGGATCGGATCGAACCCGCCAGCCGGGATGACGTCGCCATTACCGTTCGTCCCACCCGCATAAGAGAAGCTGCGCAACGTGATCACACGTGACGAGTCGATCGTGAAATCGAAGAACAGCACGTCGTCGGCAGTGACCAGCTGGCCGGTGAAGGAGAAGCTGCCGCCGCTACCCGCGATCGGCGAGAAGCTGCCGATCAGCAGGCCGCCGCCACCCGCGGTGAGGCCGGCGAACTGGGTCGCGGTGCCGGTATTCTGCACGTAGAGCGTCCCGCCCGAGAGCAGGGAAATGGCCCCGGCCTGGACGAAGCCGGCCTCGTTCACCGGGCCGTTATTGGTCCGCAGGGCCTGGGTCCGGCCGGCGAAGGCGGGATCGGCCGCAAGCTGCGCCGCGAGCGCGGCATCGGTCACCCATAGATTGATCGACCGCATCAGCAGCGAGCCGCTGAGCGCGCCCTGGCTGTCGACGATCCTGATGCTCCCGGTCGGGGTGACGACCTCGACCCGCTCGCCACCGATCAGATTGAGCTGGTCGGTCGCCGCCGCGCCGCCATAGAGCACGGCGCCCTCCACCCGGAGCCGCCCGGGCGAAGTGACCGTGACCTCCGACGCGCCATCGAGCTGCGTGCCGGCAAAGGTGAGATCGCGGATGACGACATCCGGGCCGCGGTTCGGGTCGGTGCTGACCGCCGGTGCGGTGAGGACGATCGTGTTGGTCTCGATCCGCTCCGCTTCCTCCTGCGACAGGTGGAAGGGTCCGCCCTCCACCGGCTGCGTGGGCTCCGGTCCGCCGATGATCGCCGCCTGGCCGTTGCTCCGGACGGTCAGGTTGATGCGATTGGTGGCGTCGCCGCCGAGCGCGCCGGTCTCCTCGATATCGAGGTTCGCCGCTTCGATGTCGATCAGCGGCGCCTCGACGACGCCGACGATCGTCGTGACCGGATCATTGTCGACCGAGAGATCGGCGGCCGGGGCCAGTCGCATGGCGATCGATGTGCCCGCCTGGATGTCGCCGGCGTTGATATCGTCGAACGTCGTGAAGTCGACCGTCTGGACGGCACGGATGAGGCTGCCCTCGGTGTCGATGTCGTGGCCCGAGAACAGGACGTTGCCGGCGTTGATGGTGACGAGGCCGACAGGCTGTGCCGGATTGGTGGCGTCGGTGGCGTGATGCACCGTGATATCGGTATCGTCGCCCGACGTGGTCGCGGACAGAATGCCCGCGACGTCGAACCGGCCCTGGCCGACGGCGCGGAAATCGATCGATCCCGGGCCGCCGCTCGTGGCCACGACGAGATCGCCGTCCAGGTCGAACAGGCCGGAGCCGATCGCTTCGAACAAGGCGCCGCCCGAGGAGTTGACGAATAACCCGCCAGTCACTCCCAGGGTCCCGCCATTGGCTCGGAAGTAAGACGGCTCGGCGAAGGTCTGGCCGTCGTTGCGCGCCGTGTTGCCGAGCGCCTCCGCGGTCACCAGGCCGAAGGTCGCCGTGCTACCGATGACCTCGACCAACGTCGTGCCGTAGTGCGATTCCCCGAGGAGGGTGCCGCTGCCGGCCCCGTGTCCGCTGGCCGACAGATCCAGCGCATCGACCGTCGCCGTCGCCGGATCGCTGGTCATGAAACGGACAGTCATTACGGTTGCCGCTTCGCCACCCGCGCCGAGCCCGCCCCGGCCCGCGCTCACCCCGGTCGCGCCGCCTTGCCCGCCGATGCCGCCGAAGCCGTCGGCGTTGAGCGACGCGGCGCCGACATCGAGCGTACCGCCACGGGCCAGCAACAGCGCCCCGCCGCCGGTGCCGGCTCCGCCGACGCCGCCGGTCGCGCCAGTGCCGCCCGTCCCGCCGCTGCCGCCAATGCCGTGTGCAAGGACGGAGATCGAACCGTTATTGCCCGCGCCGGCCGGCGTGCCGGAGCCGTCGCCGCTTGCCGTTCCGACCGTGCCGCCGCCGCCAAATCCGTCGCCGCCCGCGCCGCCGGTACCACCGGCGCCGGACCCGCCGTTGCCCCCTGCGCCGCCCTGTCCGCCATGACCCGACATGTCGAGCGTTGCGCTGGTGTTGACCACCGTGCCGTTGAGCGTCTGTGCCAGCACGCTGGCCGAACCGCCCCGGCCGTCACCGCCGCGTGCGCCGCCCGCGCCCGCGGCACCGGCAGCACCGCTGCCACCGAATCCGCCTGCGAGAAGCGAGAGACTGGGCACTTCGACGCGGCTGGGGCCGGTGCTGTTGAGCGCGGCGACGTGCACATTGCCGCCTGCGCCATTGCCGCCCACCCCGCTCAGCCCGTTGCCGCCGAAGCCGAAGGATGTTTGCTGAATCGAATCGCCCGTGATCGTCCCATTCGCGACAGACACGAATATGCCGCCGTCAGGCGCGGCCGTTTCGGGCTGCGTATTGAAGCCGCCTTCGCCCACGCCACCGGTCGCGCCGGCGCCGCCGATACCATTGACCTGCAGCGAAGCCGTCGTGAAGTCCATCGTACCGCCGTTCCGCACGACCAGCTCGGCGAGGCCGCCGCGGCCGGCGCCGCCGACCGTTCCGGTGGAGCCCCCGCCGGTGCCGCCGGCGCCGACGAAGATATTCGAAGCGAGCGTCAGGTCGCCTCCGATCGCCAGCGCCAGAGCGCGGCCGCCACGGCCAATGCCGCCAGCGCCCGCGGAGCCCGACGCGCCGCTGCCGTCGGCCAGCAGCAGGACCGAATCGCCGGCCGTGACATCGCCGCCATTGGCGTTGAGGATCGCGGCGCCGCCGGTCCCGGCGCCGCCAATCGGTCCGCTGCCGCCCTGACCGCGGGCATCGACGATGCCTCCATCCGTCATGGCCAGGGTTCCGCCCGGCCCGGCGGAAACATTGCCGTTGCCGCCGAGTCCGGCGCCGCCCGCTTGTCCCGCCTGCGTCGCGAGCCCGCCAAGACCGCGAGAGTCGAGATCGAGCGCCCCGACGAGGGTCATGGTGCCATTTTGCGCCTGGACCACGCCCAAGCCGCCGGTGCCGTCGCCGCCCGCGCCGCCGCCGCCGCCGATCCCCAGCGCATCGACGAAGGGAACGCCGCCGATCGTGAAGCCCGCGCCGCCACTGTTGACGAGATTGGCGTGGCCACCGGTGCCGGCGCCGCCGCGGCCCGAGGCGCCGCCCACCCCGCCGCGGCCGTTGGCGGCGACCGAGGCGAAACCGTCGATCGCGATCGTGCCGCCGGTGCTCGCGAGGATGTCGGCCGTGCCGCCGGTGCCCGCGCCGCCCTGATTGGAGGTCCCGCCATTGCCGCCGAAGCCGGAGGCGCTGACCGTTGCCGAGCCGGCGATGTCGATCGTACCCGAGCCCGCGCTGATCCGCGCGACGCCGCCCTGCCCGGCCCCGCCGTTGCTGCTCGTGCCGCCGCCGGAAGCCCGCCCATCGGCGTTGATCGTGACCGACCCGCCGACCGTCACGCTGCCGCCATTGTTCGTATAGAGCAGGGCCTCGCCGCCGGTCGCGGCGGTCGGCACGCCGAGCGTGGTCCGATCCTGCTCCGCCGAAATCGAGAGATCGCCGGCGATGGTCAGCGTCTCGCCGCCGACGCGCGAGCCAACATGCGCGCGTGCGCCGCCCTGGATATCGAGATCCCCTGTGAAGTCGGCCGTCGCCGACAGGCCGGCGACGAAGAAGTCGGTGGTGGCGCGGCCGGTCACGTCCGACGTGAAGTTGCCGCCGTTGACGTGCACGTTGGCGGCCAGCGAGTTGTTCGGATTCTGGGCGATCGTGCCGTTGATGATGTTGTGGCCGGCCGAAAGGACGATCGCGCCATTCTCGACGGTCGCGCTGGTCGCGGCGTCGAAGCCGACCGAGCCCTGCAGGACCATCGTGATCGCCTGGTTCTTGGGCACCGCGACCATGAAGACGCGCTGCGCATCGCCGGCGCCGGTGCTGGCGGGCCCGCCGGACGAGCCGCCGTGCGTCACCGGCGTCGACACGGTCGTGCCGGTGTTGACGGTGATGTCGAACAGGCCGCTGTCGATCGTGAGATCGACCGATTCTGCCGCTATATAAGCGATCGAGCCATCGGCGCGGACCGCCCCCTGCATGTCGATGCGGGGCGCGGCCATTGCCACGTAGCTGCCGGCCGCCAGCGCCCTGATCTGGGCACCCGCCGCGACCGCGACCGAAGACGTGCTGTTGGCGGCACCGCGAAGCTGAAGCGCGGCATTCGGCCCGACCCCGTAGTTGATCGGATCGAGCGTCGTCAGCAGCAGGCTGCCCACGTCGAACACGGCGGACGAGCTGACCAGGATTCCGCCGGGGCTGTAGAAGGCGACCGATCCGCCAGTGACGGCGCCCGCGCCCGACTGCAGCTGGGAGACGACCTGGCCGTTGAAAACGACGGTGCGGTTCGGGTCGGCCGCGATGATCCGGTTGAGCACTGCGAAATTCGCGTTGCTGGGACCGTTGGTGAAGGTCGCGACATGGCCGGCCGGCAGGAAATCGATCGGGCCGCTGCCCTGATTGTCGCTGGGCGTCCAGTTGAGGATCGCGCTGGGGCTCGCCACCGTGATCGTTTCGGTCGTGGGGCCCGTAAGGTTGCGCGTGGCGCTCCCGGCCGCGACCGCCGGCGAACCCTGAAACGCCTGGGCGAGCGCCCGTTCGGCCGGGAAGGCGGAGGCGATCACGCCGGCCACCGCGCAGGAGAGCAGCAGTCTCCGGCGCGCGGCGCCAAGGCGGACGGGAGAGGCGGACGTGCGCTGGGCTTTCATCGCAAGCTCCATGGCCAGAGCCGGGTCGTGAGGGATACGAGCAGACGCGGATCGGGCTTCTCGGTGGCGAGCGTGCCGGCGCGCTCGAGCGGGACCGCGAGCGCGACCTCAAGCTGGGCCCGGTCGCCATAGACGGCGCGCACGCCGCCGCCGATCGAGGTCAGATCCTGCTGGATGTCGAGGGCGTTCTGGCGGTCCTCGTTCCAGACCTTGGCATGATCGAGGAAGACGAAACCCTGGATCGCATAGCCGTCCAGCGAGGGCGGCATCAGGCTGCCGACCCTGACCTCGGCCTGGAAGCCGATGCCGCGGTCGCCCAGCAAGGTGCCCGGATCGTAGCCGCGCCCGACCGTATAATTGCCGGCCGAGAATTCCTCGAAGCTCAGCAATTTGCTGTGCGACTGCTGCGCGCGCATGCCGAGCGCGAAGACGATGTTCGGGACAGGCCGCACCTCGCCGATGCCGGCGAAACGCAGGACGGTGCCGGTGCCGTCGCCCTCGCGGCGGCTGATGTCGGTGCCGCCGGGTCCGATGCAGCGCACCTGCGCCGGTCCGCAGCCGTCGGTCGCGTCCAATATGTCGAAGCCCTGGCGCAACTGCAGCGAGCCGGCGGCGCGCCAGCGCGGCTCTGCGGCCGAGAAGCCGTCGATTCGACTGAGGCTGGCCGGATCGATCGCATCGAGATCGAGGCGCAGATAGCCGACCCGCAATTTGTCGCGAGTGAGCGGATCGCCATTGAGGTTGATGCGCTGGTTGATGATGTCGAAGCCGACGGCGCCGCGGATCGTCTCGGCTTGGCGGCGGACGAACGGGTAGGACGCCTCCAGCGTGGCGAGCAGCGTGCGCGCCTTCACGTCGAAGCGCGGATCGTCGATGTCCGGGTCCGCCCAGGCGTAAGTGAATTGCCCGCCGAGGGTCAGCCCCTCGCCGCCGACACGGAATTCGTGGCCGAGCTGGATCGTCTGCTGCTCGTCGAGATCGGCGGTGCTGAACAGGCCGATCGTGGTCCGGTCGCCCATGCCGGTGAGGCCGTAAAACTGGCCGCGCAGCAGGCCGCCGAACCGGCCGAGATCGGTCGAGCCGAAATTCTGGATGTTGAAGTCGATCTGGCCGGGCGAGCGCAGCACCGCGACTTCGCCGATCACCTCGCCCCGGCCGGCATTGGCCGAGCGCAGCGCCAGCCGCACATCGTAGCCGGGCAGGTCCCCGGCAAGGAGGAGATAGCGCTCCGCCTCGAAGCGGTTGAAGACCGGTTGCTCGGTCAGTCGCTGGAGATAGGCGGCGATGGTGCGTTCGGCGCGACCGGCATCGCCGCGGACGCGGATGCCGACCAGCTTCGCCATCAGCACCTGGAAGCGGATCGTGCCGTCGGCGATCCGCTGCTCGGGCACCTCGACCGCCGCGATATAGCCGAGATTGCGCAGGATCGTCGCGGCGCGGTCGCGTATCTCGCAGATCACAGCGACCGGCTGGGTGGTGCCGATATATTCGGCATAAGCGGGACGGAGCGTTTCGGGCGAGACCTGCTGCAGGTCGGCGAACTCGACCGCGTTGACGGTGAAAGTGACGCCGCGATTGGCCTCGGTATCGAGCGCGCACGGGGCGCGTTCGACGTCGCCCTCGATGCTGAGCCGCGGGCGCGCCGGCAGCGGCGGGGTCGGCGGAGCGCGCTCGACCTCCTCACGGGTTGGTGGAGGCGGCACGGGCGGCGGAGTCTGCTGGGCGTAGACCGGCGATGTCAGCAAGGCGGCGGCGCAGGTCGCTGCCGCGCCGAGGCGCAGGATGGTCCGCCGTCCCGGAGTGTGGCCGCTGCCCGCGCGCGGCTTTTCAAGTTCCCTCAAACGTCGGCGCTGTAATGATCGCGCCGAGCGCATCCCCCCACATGTCATCCCCATGATCATCCCGCCATGAGTTTCCCTAGCGCCGCAGTGAAGCCGCGGCGGGATTCGCAGCATAGACAGAAAGCGTCCAATATGAACAGGGTATTTTGCCGGGCGGGCCAGCGACGACCGCCCCGTTTTGCAAGAGGTTACTGTACGATATTAAGAATCGCGCGGGAACAAGCGAATGCTCGCTTATGAGCCATTGCGCCGACTGTGGACCAGTCTTGGCCCCGGATATAGAAAAGGCGCCCCAGTCTGACTGGGACGCCTTGAATGCCGAAGCTGGGCTGAGGTTACGGGCTGACCGGGGTCTCCGGCTCTTCATCCTTATCGCCGCCGCCCGACGTCGCGATCAGGATGACAATGACGAGCAGAAGGAAACCCATCCCAATGGCCGTAGTGCTGTCGACGCCGCCATCATCATCGTCATTGCTCTGGACCATCGCGGCAGATGCAAGCGGAGCGGCGGTGTCCGCCGCCGTTTGCGCAACTGCAGAGGTCGATGCGACCAGCAAGGCGCCGGCTGCCAAGGCGCTTATTTTTTTCGACAACATGGACTTCTCCCTAAGCCAAGCAGAGTCGCTGGAGAAAAGAAGCTAGCGCTAGTATAGCACCGAAGCAAGGGCGGCTATGTATCAATGGATGTAGGTAGCGGTTCGATACCGCTCACGCAGCGGATTTCAGCTGACCAAATCACCATTTACCCAGAATTTGCACAGAACTTGCCACCGGCCCGCATTGGCTGGACATATCGTAGACGGGGGCGCTCCAGGCAAAGGAGCCCTGACGCGTCCCGCCTTCCGAAAAGCGAGCATGGCCTTTTCCGTTTTCCCGCGGCTTGTTAAGCGGGTGCCCTTTCTCGGCGGCCAGGATACCAGATGCCATTACTGACAATGACGGTGATAACCGTCGCGCACCGCCTCATGACGATATGTTGATCGTCCACATCATCATCGACCTTCAGACCGGCGGCGCCGAGTTGATGATGAAGAGGCTCATCGAATCGCATATTGGAAGCGCTGACTATCGCCACCGCGTGATCTCGTTGCGCGGCCTCGGCAGGGTGGGCCCCGCGATGCAAGCCGCAGGGATCGAGGTCGAGGCCATGGGTCTCAACGGTCCCCTGGGTTTGCCGCGTATCGTGCTTCGGCTGTCGCGACGGATCCGGGAGCTCCGTCCGGACATCGTGCAAACCTGGATGTACCATGCCGATCTGATCGGAGGATTGGCGGCCCGGCGAGCCGGACTTCGGCATATCGCCTGGGGCGTCCGCATCGCCGACATTTCTCCCCAGATGGGCGTGTCGCGCGCCACCACCTGGGTACGCCGCGCCTGCGCCGTCCTATCCAGGCGGATTCCCCAACGCATCGTGTACGTTGGAAATTCGGCCAGAGCGATCCATGAGCGACTGGGCTACGATCCCGCGAAATCGGTGTTCATTCCGAATGGCTATTCGATCCCGGGCCTGCCCACCGCGGAACAGCGAGCGCGCAAACGGATCGAATGGGAGCTGCCGGAAGACGCGCTAGTGATCGGAAGCGCCGGCCGCTTCAGCGCACAAAAGGATCAGCGCGGCTTCGTCGCCGCAGCGGCACAGGTGGCTGCGGCCATCCCCTCTGCATATTTCGTGATGATGGGTCGCGGGAACGATTCCTCCAATCCGGAACTCAACGCCTGGATCGGCGCCACGGGGTGTCCGGAGAAGTTTCGACTGCTCGGCGAGCGAACGGATGTGATCGAATGCCTAGGGGCGCTCGACCTCTTCTGCCTGCACTCGATCGGCGAAGGCTTTCCCAACGTGCTGGCCGAGGCGATGAGCGTGGGGCGACCGAGCGTCACGACCACAGTCGGGGATTCGGCCGAACTGCTCGGCGATGCCGGCCTCACGGTGCCGCCTGCGGATCCCGTCGCATTGGCGGAGGCGCTCACGTCTTTGGCTTCGCTTGAAGAAGAGGTGCGCGAAAAACTAGGCGCGAAGGGTCGCGAACGTATCGTTGCGGAATTCTCGATGGACGCAATTCGTCGCCGCTATGAGCAACTGTATGATGGAATGCGCGCCGAGAACTAGCCTCTAGCGAAGGCCGCAATAGCGCCGGGTATCCAGCACGGCCCGCTCGTAATCGGCATGCGCGTGGCGCAGACGCGTGAACTCATCGCTGCAATTATTATCGAACTTGCTGCTCGCTACGCAGGCAGAATATTTCCGGACCGTCTGTTCGACATCCTGTCTTTTGGCCGTCAGGCCGCGCTGCGCGCCGTCACAATCGTAGGTTTGAGCGCTCCCCGCTCCGGCACCAGCGATGCCAACCGCGACGGCGGTGGCCACGTGAAACAGCTTTCCCATCAATCAAATTCCCTCGCCAGCCGGCCAGACGATATCCCGTTGAAACAACCGATTACGGGAACTTCCCTTGCGCGACAATGAATGCCATCAATTTTTCCGGAGGGCGCGAAGCCTTGCGTTTTAGCTTGCTCCCCGTCCATGATTCCCTGTCTAGACGCCCCATTCCAATAAACGGCCGTGGGGGCCGAGGGAGAGTGGACACGGTGAGCATCCTGAAGCGCCTGACTCGCGGGCTGGTGAATCACGGACCTCTTCCTCCGAAAGGCGCCGTCGGAGCGCGCGCTTATGCAGTCGGCGACATCCATGGCCGGCTTGACCTCCTGGATGATCTTCTCGCCAAAATCGAAGCGGATGCGACCTCCCGTGCGCCGAAGAAGACTTTCATCATCTTCCTCGGCGATCTTGTCGACCGGGGGCCGGATTCCTCGGGTGTGGTGGAGCGCCTTCGCACATATCGGCCGCCTTTCGGCCGGCCCATTTTCCTAGCGGGCAACCATGAGGAAGTGCTGATCCGGCTGTTGCGCGGCGAACGCGGCATCCTCGACAGCTGGCTGCGGTTCGGCGGCAAGGAGTGCGCCGACAGCTATGGCATCGAGGCCGACAGCCTCAAGCGGGTCGAAGAGCAGGAGGCCCTGCGAATTTTGGCGTCGCAGGTGCCCCGCGGCCACGCTGAATTTCTCGAAAGCTTTGCGGACACCTTTCGGTTCGGTGACTATCTTTTCGTCCACGCCGGAATCCGGCCGGGCATTGCGCTGGACGATCAGGTCCATTCCGATCTCAGGTGGATCCGAGATCCTTTCCTGAGCGATGTTAAAGAGCATGGCTTCGTCGTGGTGCACGGTCATACGATCGTCGATGGCGTGGAAGAGCGTCCGAACCGGATCGCCATCGACACGGGCGCCTATCGAACAGGGATTCTGACTGCGCTGGCCATCGAAGATGACGAGCGCTGGTTCCTTTCGACTTGAGACGCAAAGTAACAGGGTCGTTGCCAAACTGCCCTTTGCTGCCTAGCGTCGCGATCATATTCCTGAATTCTGCAAGGCCCTTTATGTCGACCATACTGAACCTGTTTCGAAACGTGCTCAAACCAGGTTACGGAGGCGTGATGGCGCACAAGGCGCTGCTCCGTTGGCGGGAGCGCGATGCACAGCGCACGCGCAAGGAGGTCGAACAATGGTGTCGCGCGCAGGCGCGCCCGATCGACGCCTGGGCCAGAAGAATTGACGCCTTAATGTGGGAAGAGGCGTCGCAGTTCGCCAAGGACCAGCATGCCATGGCGCGCCCGAGGCTCGAGGCGCTCGGCATCGACCTCGGCGGAGGTGGCGCATACGACCTTCTCTATTTCCTGACCCGCAAGCTGCGCCCGCAAACGGTCGTCGAGACGGGGGTCGCCGCCGGGTACAGTTCCAGGGCGTTCCTGACCGCGCTCTCCAAGAACGGCAGCGGCTCGCTTTATTCGAGCGATTTCCCTTATTTCAGACTGGCCAATCCCGAGCGCTATGTCGGCTATATCGTCGAACCGGAGCTGCGCGAGGGCTGGACGCTGCTCATGGCCGGGGATCAGGCAAACATCCCGCAGATCGCCGCCAAAATTGAGAAGATCGACCTTTTCCACTATGATTCCGACAAGTCGTACGAAGGACGGCGCTTTGCCTACGAGACGCTGGAATCGGCCTTTCATGACGGCACGTTAGTCATGTATGACGACATTCAGGACAACGCGCATTTCCGGGACTTCGTTAAGGGGCAGGATTGGCCGTTCATGGTCTTCGAGTTTGAAGGAAAATGGGTGGGCATGGTCGGCGGCCCCGCCGAGTTCTACACCGCCTAAAAGCCGCAACTACAGGTTGAACGGAGGAAAGCGGTGCGCATTCTTGTCACCGGCGGGGCGGGTTTCATCGGGTCGGCGCTCGTTCGCTACCTTCTGGATCACACGCCGCACGAGGTCGTGAATCTCGATAAGCTGACTTATGCGGCCGATCCGGCCGCAGCGGAGATTTGCCATCCCCGCTATCGGTTCGCCCACGCCGACATCTGCGCGCCGGATCAGATCCGGTCGGTGCTTGAGTCCAGCCGCCCCGATGCGATCATGCATCTCGCCGCGGAATCCCACGTCGATCGTTCGATCGACGCTCCGGCGAATTTTCTCCAGACCAACATTCTGGGGACTTTCAACCTCTTGGAAGCCGTGCTCGATTACTGGCGCTCGCTGGGCGACGAAAGGCAAGGCTTCCGCTTTCACCACGTATCGACCGACGAAGTATTCGGCGACCTCGAGCCGGGCGCACCGGCCTTTTCCGAGACCCATCCCTACAGCCCGAGCAGCCCTTATTCGGCATCGAAAGCGGCGTCGGACCATCTGGTGCGGGCATGGCAGCGCACCTACGGCTTGCCCGCCATCGTCAGCAACACATCGAACAATTATGGTCCGCGGCAATTTCCCGAGAAGCTGATCCCGCTGATGATTCTGAACGCGATCGAAGGCAAGCCGCTGCCGGTCTATGGCGACGGCCTTCAGATCCGCGACTGGATCTATGTCGAGGATCATGCCGAGGCCCTGTATCAGGTCGTGACACGCGGGGTCGTCGGCGAAACCTACAATATTGGCGGGCTGAGCGAGCGCACCAACATCGAAGTGATAAGGGCGATCTGTGACATTCTGGAAGAACTCGACATTCCCAAGCCGGACGGCATCGCCCGCTTTGCCGATTTGATCACGACCGTTTCCGACCGCCCCGGCCACGACCGCCGCTACGCCATCGACAATCAGAAAGTGTCGCGCGAACTGGGCTGGGAGCCAAGGCACAGTTTTGCCAGCGGGCTTCGCCGCACGATCGAATGGTATCTGGCCAATCGCGGGTGGTGCGCCGAAATCCATTCCGACCGCTACGCGCGCGAAAGGCTGGGCCTGGCCAGCGAGAAACAGGCTGTCGCATTGTGAAGGGCATCGTACTGGCCGGCGGCACCGGCACGCGTCTTCATCCGCTCACGCTGTCGACATCGAAACAGCTGCTTCCGGTATACGACAAGCCGCTGATCTATTACCCCATCTCGGTGCTGATGCTGGCCGGCATCCGGGACATCCTGATCATTACCACGCCGGAGGACGCGGGCGCGTTCAAGCGGTTGCTCGGCGACGGGAGCGACATTGGCGTCTCGTTCAGCTACGCGACCCAGGCAAAGCCCAATGGCATTGCCGAGGCCTTCCTGATCGGCGAGGAATTCATAGCCGGAGGGCCGGTCGCCCTCGTGCTCGGCGACAATCTCTTCTACGGGCCGCGCCTCTCCCCCAAGCTGATCGCCGCGGCCGAACGCTCGTTTGGGGCGACGGTCTTCGGCTATCAGGTCCGCGACCCCGAGCGCTTTGGCATCGTCGAGTTCGACGATCAGCTGCGCGCGGTATCGATCGAGGAAAAGCCTGCGACGCCGCGGTCGAACTGGGCCGTGACGGGGCTCTATTTCTATGATGCACAGGTGGTCGACATCGCCCGCAACGTGCGTCCTTCGGGCCGCGGCGAACTCGAGATCACGAGCGTGAACCAGGTCTATCTGGAACGCGGCCAGCTCTATGTCGAAATGTTGGGCCGCGGCTATGCCTGGCTCGACACCGGCACCCACGACAGCCTGCTCGAAGCGTCGCAGTTCGTGCAGACCGTCGAGCATCGCCAGGGATTCAAGGTCGCGTGCCTCGAGGAGATCGCCTTCTATGCGGGCTGGGTCGATCGGGCGACCTTGCGCCGACGCGGCGAGGAGCTCGGCAAGACGGGTTACGGCCGATATCTGGCCGATCTGGCCGACGAAACCCGCCCCGGATATTGAGGGGGACGGCCAGCATGTTCAAAAAAGCGCAAGAGGATTCAGCCGGCATGGCGATCGAGAAAAGAGCGGAGTATCTGGCGTTCGGCCGCCCCGACTTCACGGAGGCCGAAATCGCCGCCGTGGTCGCGGTGATGCGGAGCGGCTGGATCGGCCAGGGAAACGAGACGGCGGCATTCGAAGCCGATCTCGCTGAAGCGACCGGCGCCCGGCATGTCCTGACGGTCAATTCCTGCACCTCCGCGCTGTTTCTCTCGCTTCTCGCTTTGGGCGTCGGACCGGACGACGAGGTGATCGTGCCCAGCCTGACGTGGTGCAGCACGGCCAATGCCGCGCTTTATCTGGGCGCCAAGCCGGTCTTTGCCGACATCGACCCCCGCACTTTCTGCATCACGCCTGAGAGCGTGGCCGACAAGCTGACCACCCGCACCAAGGCGGTGATGCCCGTGCATATGGGCGGGCTGGCAGCCGATATTGATGGAATTCGTGCAGTGCTGCCGGAGGGCGTCGCCATCGTCGAGGACGCGGCCCACGCTTTGGGCACCACCGACCGGCAGGGCCGCCCCATCGGCGCTTCGGGCAACCTCGTCTGCTACAGCTTCTACGCCAACAAGAATTTGTCGACCGCCGAAGGCGGCGCAGTCGCGACGGCGGACGACGTCCTGGCCGACAAGGTCCGGTCGCTGCGCCTCCACGCCTTGCCCGCCGACGCCTGGCGGCGCTTCACCAATCCGAACGTTACGTTCAACGGCGGCATCGACACCCTCGGCTACAAGATGAACTATACCGACTTGCAGGCGGCGATCGGGCGCGCCCAGCTCGCCCGCTTCGACGAGATGCAGGCCAAGCGGCTGGAGATCGCGCAGCGCTACGTTTCGCGGCTCTCCAACCAGGGCGTGGCGGAGTTCCAGGCGGGGGTCGGCCGTCCCGAGCATGCCCATCATCTGATGCTGGTGCGCCTGTCTCCCGAAGCGCTGGCGGCCGCCGGCCTCACCCGCGACGCTTTGCTGATGCGGATGCGCGATGCCAATATCGGTGCATCGCTCCATTATCACCCGCTGCACACCATGCCGCTCTACGAGGGCATGGGTTCAGGCTCGTTGCCGGAAACGGAAGCGCTGGCGCCGCTCATCCTGACGCTGCCCATCAGCGCCAGCATGACGCCGGATGACGCCGACTATGTCTGCGATCACCTGCTGGAACTCATCGGTACGCCGGCCCAGGGATGACCGTGGTGACTGCTGGCGCCAAGCAACGCATCGTATTCCTGGTTTCAGGCGGCGGCGGGAACCTACGGTTCATCCACCGCGCCATCGAACAGGGACAGCTTCCCGGCGCGGAACTCGTTGGAGTGGTGGCAGACCGTGATTGCCCGGCTCTCGCTTATTGCGAGGCTCGCCAGATACCCACCTACGTCATCCGCTATTCGCGGGCCGAGCCCGAAGAACTGGGTGCGGCACTCCAAGAGCTTCGGCCGGATGTTATCGTCACCAACATCCACAAAATTCTGGATTCTAAAACCGTCGGCGCCTTCAGTGGGCGCATGATCAATCTCCATTACTCGCTTTTGCCGCTATTCAAGGGAGCAATCGGCGTGGAACCGGTGCGCCTCGCTATCGAACAGGGCTGCAAGATCGTCGGGACCACGGTGCATTATGTCAGCGAGGCGGTGGATGCCGGCGAAATCATTAGCCAGAGCGCGATTCCCGTAAGCACGTTGAACATCGATCGTCTTATGAGCGACGTATTCCGGAGCGGCTGCATCAACCTTCTTTCGGCGATTCGAAACCTCAGCGACGGGGTCAAACCAGTTCTGCTGGGCTCGGGGGGGTTCGTCTCGCCGCCCGCGTCGCTCCGGGTCGAGGATTTCGCCGAAGAATTCTGGAGCAGTGTGGCTGCTTCGCGCTAGCGTCTCGAACCCTATCTAGAAAGACTAAGACATGAACATTCAGATGCGGGCAATCGGTGCGCTCAACCCGCTCTTCCAAGCCACCAACTGGGTGGACGTACTGGAATCGGGCGATCAGCAGAAGATCCTTGCCGCCACTCAGAAATCGGGCGAAGTCGTTCTCGGCCAGTTTTATGGGTACAATGACCTTCGTGGTAAGGTCGTTCTCGATTTCGGCTGCGGTTCCGCCGGCAAGACCCTCTACTATGCGAAACAGGGCGCGTCCGAGACCTACGGCGTCGACGTTTCGATCGACTATGCGGGAACCGCAATCGAACAGGCCCGTGACCTGGGGCTGAAGTTCCATATCAGCCAGATCACGCCCGACAACGGCATCCCGTTGCCCGATGCCTCTATCGACCTCGTGTTGTCGTCGTCCGTGCTCGAGCACTTATCCAATCTGGACCGCTCTCTCGCGGAGGTTCGGCGCGTGTTGAAGCCCGGTGGACTTTTCCTGAATCGATGGCACCCGTACCAAACCCGCTTCGGCAGCCATCTGAATTCAATCATCGGAATCCCGTTTGCGCACCGCATATTTTCGGAAAAGGCCCTGATGGCCTTTTACTATGACAACATGGTCTCTCGCCACGGCCATGTCCCCGCGGCCGTCGCGAGCATCTGTCGGGACGGCCAGTTAAACGACATCATGTACATGAACCGCATCAAACCGCAGGAGGCTCACCGCGCCTTTCGGCGCGCTGGTCTTGAAATGAAGGCGCTTCGCTACTTCCGCGGCATGAAAGAGCAGACTTGGGTCCGGAATATGCCGGAGCCCATCAAGCTCTTCGGCGCTGATTACGAAGTGAATGTTCTTCAGAAGGTGTAAGGCAACATGCACGTTGCGGTGCTTCAGTCGGCCTATATTCCGTGGCGCGGCTATTTCGATATTATCGCCAGCGTCGACCTCTTCATCATTTATGATGACGTGCAATATTCCAAAGGGAGCTGGCGCAATCGGAACAAGGTGAAAACGGACTCCGGTTCAAAGTGGGTGACCATTCCGGTGCACGTCGAGTTCGGGCAGCGTATCTCCGACGTGGAGATCGATTACGGCGCCAAAGATTGGATCGAGCAACACAGGGGGCTGTTCCGTCAGTCTCTCCGCGACGCTCCTCATTTTGAGAACTCGATCGTGCCCTGGGAGGCCTGCGTTGCGGATCGCCCCCACAGCCTTTCGGATCTCAACGTGTCGCTGCTGCGGTCTTACTGCAGCCAGCTCGGCATCAGCACGCCGTTCGCCGACTCGCGAGACTATGCGCTTGAGGGAAGCTCGACAGAGCGCCTTCTCACGCTCCTGCAGGCGGTCGGAGCGACCTCATATCTGTCCGGACCAGCCGCCCAAGCCTATCTCAATCTCGGTGCGTTTCAGCAGGCCGGCATAGACCTCTATTACAAGAGCTATGACTATGATCCCTACCCGCAGTCCGGACTGGACTTTCAGCCCGACACGACGATCATCGACCTGATCGCTAACGTCGGCCCCGATGCCCCAGATGCGATCCGCTCCCGCACGGCCGACAGGCGCGTAACGTGAAGGTCGGCTTCATTGGCAACGCCAACAATTATCCGTTCACGTTGGCGCAATCGATGCGCCGGCTCGGCGTCGAGGTTCGGTTTTTGGTCACCAGCATTGCGGCGCTGGATCGCCCAGAAGCGCGCTTTGGCGCCGACGCCGTGTCTTATGGGGACTGGGTATTCGACTTGGCCCCGATGTACAGTTGGGATTCTATCCTCCCCACGCCGAAGCGTACGCGCGCGCAAGAATTGCTCCGCGACTGCGACGCCATCGTGGCGAATGGGGTGATGATCGCGTTGGCCGCGCGGCAGGACAAACCATTGTTCGTCATTTGCTCCGGATCGGACCTCGATATGGCGGCCAACCCCGAATACCTTCAGGAAATCTGCGACGAGGGTCGCAACGGCCTCAGGCGCCGCTTACGCTCTGAAGTGAAGCGCTGGCTATACCGCCGCCTGATACCGGCACAGCGTGCAGGGTTCAGGAAAGCCGCAGGCGTGGAATACGCGCTTCCGGGCATCTTGCCGCACGGGGACGAATTGCTGCGGGATATCGGGGTCGACGACAGCCGCCGTTACGCCTTTATGCTGACCGATCTGGAGAAGGTTCCCAAAACGCCCCTCCCCGACAACGACTGCCTCCAGATTCTCTGCGTTGCGCGACTTAATTGGCGCAATCCCCTTCCGCCGGGTTTCTCTGTACTCGACAACAAGCGCACCGATATCCTTCTGAATGGCGTTGCCGAATTTAAGCGGCGGACTTCGGAGCGGTTCGAACTGGTGTTGCCCACCAAGGGCTTGCACGTCGAGGAAACCCGGCGTCTCGTGGAACAGCTCGGCTTGTCTGAAAATACGATCTGGCTGCCCGAATTGACGCAAGCCGAATTTATGAAGGAGATGCAGGCTGCGGACATCATCGCCGATCATTTTGGTGAAGGCGCGATTGGAATGGGCGCTCGGGACGCAATTGCGCTGGGAAGGCCGGTAATCGCGAACGGCAAGCCTGAAATCCATCGCGCGTTTCTTGGCGAATCACTGCCGATCGTTCAGGCGCAAAGGCCGAGCGAAATTGCCGCCGCATTGCTGGAATTGGAGGACCGGGCGCTTCGACAGCAACTTGCTGACCGCGCACGCGCGTTCGCAGAACGAAACTTCTCGGCAGAGACAGCCGCCAGAACCATCCTTTCGCTGCTCCGGAATTGAGCGGCGTGACCTTCACGCGCCTGTTAGGGACGGCCCGGGGATGCCTGCGCTTGGAACCAGCTCTTCTCGTGGCGTTTTCAGCCCGAATCTGGCAATCGTTGGCTGGGCTGGGGACGATCTATTTCGTCGTCGCCTATTTCTCGCCCGAGACGCAGGGTTATTATCAGACGTTCCTCAGCCTGATCGCGCTGCAGGCGTTCCTCGAACTTGGCATCATCGTCGCCATCATCAGCGTCGTCAGCCACGAATGGGCCGGCCTGGTCATCGGCCCGTCGGGCGCCGTGACCGGTGCGCCCGACAAATGCGCGCGACTTTCGGCGGCGACACGCTTCGTGGCTATCTGGTTCAGCGGGCTCTCGGCATTGCTCCTCGTCGTCGGCGGATCCGTCGGTTATGCGATCCTGAGCCAGCACGGACACTCCGATCTGTGGCTGGCACCGTGGCTTGCGGCCGTCGCGACGGCCGCCGCCTTTCTCTGGTGCCAAGGCCAGATTGCCGTCCTCGAGGGCTGCAACCAGGTGTTTCAGGTCGCCGTCTATCGGCTGGTGCAGGCCGTGGCTTCGGTGCTGGCGCTCTGGGTCGCGGTCATTTCCGGGGCCGAGCTCTGGTCGCTCGTGGCGATGCTCGCCGCCAATCTGGTGTGTGCCTTGGTCTTTCTCGGCTTCGTCTACCGCCATTTCCTCGGCGGGCTGCTGCGCAGCCGCACGGCTTCCAGCTTTCGATGGCGGGCGGACATATGGCCGATGCAATGGCCGCTCGCCCTGCAGGGCACAACCAACTATTTCATGTTCTCGCTGTTCGTGCCCGTGCTCTTTACCTTCCACGGCGTGGTCGAAGCCGGGCGGATGGGCCTGTCGCTGCAGGTCGTGCTTGCGCTGCTCGGCATTGCGACGACCTGGCTCACGATCGCGGCGCCGCGGATGGGAACGGCCTTCGCCAGCGGCGACAAGGCGCGGTATGAGAGGATTTGGCACGGATCCGCGCTGGCATCGATGCTCGTCATCGGCTCCGGCGCGATCGTTATTGGCATCGTCATATGGTTCGGCGCGTCGAGCGGACTCGCATTGGTCGCTCGCTTCCTGGATCCGGCCCCGTTCTGGCTGCTGCTGGCTTGGGGAGTCTCGCTCCACGCAGTGCAGTGCATGGCCAGTTATTGGCGGGCCCAGCGCGAGGAGCCGATGCGGTTCTGGGGCGTAGTTCCGGGCGCGGTGACGGGACTGGCCGTATGGGCGCTGGGGCGCAACTACGGATCGTTGGGGGCTGCGGGGGCGGCCTTGGCGGCGTCGCTCTTGGTGGGCCTGCCGCTCGCCCTCTTCTTCTTCCGGCGGACGAGAACCGGGCGGGCTTCCCGGGGCTAGAATCGTCCGACGTGTTCGAGGCCCCAAGGCTTGCTGGACAGGTCCCGCCCCAGCAGCCGTTTCGCGATCAGCACCGCCCAGCCCGCCGACGGGACGGTCTCGAGGAGCCGCGCCTTGGCCCGCCCCAGCCCCCCGCCAGCCCGTGCCGTGCCACCAAGTTGGCTGCTGCTGGCGCCGCTCGCCGCTTCGCCCTGTTGCGGGATACGATCGGCGACCTTCTCGACCTTCTTCGCTTCAAAGAAAGTGGTGAGCATCTCGCGCGAGGTGATTTGGGCTGAGGGACGTTCCGGCGACCAACGCCATGCGCCCGAACGGCCGTCGTACATGCCCTCCGCGCTGCCGCGGCGAACCCCGATTACCAAGCATTCCGAAAAGGCGAAACCGTTGGTGACGTAAAAGTCGTGATAGAGTGTTGGGCTGATCTGGTAATAGCCATGCTCGGCCCAGTTGTTCATGGGATTCATGTGGATGACGCGCCCACCCTCGCGGACCAGCGCCTTTATGTTCCGAAGCACCTGAGCGACGTCGAAGACGTGCTCCATCGTGCCGCCATCGATCACCAGACCGAACCGGTCCTTGAGCGCATCGGGGATCGGCCGGTTGAGATCATGGATATGGTCCGCATCCTCGTAGTCGCTCACGTCGAGCGTCTCGATGCGGCTGCCGCAAAGCAACCAGAAAAAGCAGACGTCGTTGGTGAAAGCCGAGGTGGGCCCGGTCTGGAATGCCGGAACATTGGGTCCACGCGGAATTTCCGGGGGCAGTGGGTGGGGCTCCAGGCCCGCTTCGCGAATCGCCGCTTCGCAATCTGCCAGCGTGGCGATGATAGCCTGGCGTCCGAAAGTGAGGACAGGTCCTTCGAACGGATTTTGCGCATGTGAACGGGCCAAGAGCCGGAGCGCGGTGAGCGTAAGAGCCATGAATTCCCCTTGTTACGGCAGTTCCTGCCAGAGCGCGGGTACCGAGGCAATGTGCTCGCACAGGAAACGAACACTGCCGCCGCGGCCTCAAGCGCCGGCTTTCGCCGCACCCCTTAGCTACCAACAATCTCTTCTGCTATGTAAGAACATGCACTGGCCGCGTTCGATCGCGGATCGGACCTTGTGGACCAGCTGGGACGGCCGATCACGCCATCCTTTGGCCAGCGCCCGCAGCTTGTATGCGTTTGTACGCTTGATTGTTCCTTTGCTCGGCGAAAGGATTCGTGATGGGGGCAGCAATTGATCTCAATGGTGATGCGGACGGCGCAACTGGCGCCGTCAACTATGCGGAGCAAAGCGCGCCGATAGCGATCGCACCAGCCGCGTTGTTGCGAGACTTCGATTCTTTCATTTTCGGCGGCGCCACCTTTGAAATCTCGCTGACCGCCAACGGCACGAGTGCTGACGAACTGCTCCTCCTCCATGAGGGGATGGATCCCGGCCAAATCGGGATCGCCGGCAACGAGATCTATTATGGAGGCAGCCTGATCGGGACCTTCGCGGGCGGAAGCGGCGGTTCCGATCTAGTAATTACCACCAATGGCGCGGCCGATGCTGTGTCGGTCAACGCCCTCGTCCGCACGGTCGCTTTTCATAACCCCTCCGACGATCCCCTGCCCGCGCCCCGAACCGTCACGTTAACCGCGACGGATACGGCCAGCCAGACCGCCACGTCCGACGCCGAGATCACTCTGGTCACCGACAACATCGCGACGATCCCGGTCGTGGCCGACGGGACTGATCAGTCGGCGCTGATCAACGCCTATCTGGCGAATTCCCATTCTGCGACGCTGCAGCTTCCACCCGGCGAATATTGCATCTCCTCAGCCATCATCATCCCGGACGGCAAGCAACTGGTCGGTGCCGGCCAGGACAGCACCTCGATCAAGTTCCTGCCTGATTTTGGAGGCGGGCTTTTGCCAACCGGCAATTCGGCAATTTTGATCGGCAGCAATGCCGGCCTGTCCGACCTGACAGTCGATGGCGACAAGGTGAATAACGGCGCCGGGACCTCACAGCGCATATGCGCGGTCACCGGGACCGGAACCGATTTTCTCGTCGAGAACGTCACCGTCAAGGATGCGACAGGCTACGCATTCTGGGCCAATGGACTGTCAGCGTCGACCCCGGCCAGCGGCGTCTTCAGGGATTGTTATGCCGAGAATAGCAACGTGCTGTTCGAAACGACCTTCGCGGACGGAGTTCTGTTCGAACGCTGCGTCGGTGCCGATGGCGACGGCGACGTCAACGTCCTTTCGGCATTCCATCCCATAGCCGGTTCAAGCAACATCACCTTCCGCGATTGTTCTTATAGCGGCTATTCGGTCATAGTGTCGGTGCACGCCAATATCGGCCCTCAAGACAACATCGTCTTTGAGCGTGTGACCGGGGTCACCACGAAATCGGTTGCCTTCGATGCTCAGGGCGAAACCAACCAGATTTTCCTGATCGACTCCTCCTTCACGAGTTTCTCCAATTACGGGATGCACTTGGTCAATGTCGATTTGACCGCAACGAACACACACGTCGAAAGCGGTAGGGTGGCCGTCGCTGTTTTTAGCGGTAGCGCGAGTTTCACGGACTCCGTCGCGACGGTGGAGAATATGGGCAGCTTTGAAGCTGCCGCCTTTGCCATCCGCGGGGCTATTTCTTGGAATGGTGGGCATCTCTCCGCGATTGGCGGCCGTGGCACCGCTTATGGTGCAGGCCCGATCGTGGTCAGCGCTGACACCAGCATCGTGACCAGCGACCTGGCGGTGACGGATGAGGCCACCAAGGCGCGGATATTCCCCCTCGCCAACGACCGTTCGGCGGACGGGACGCCGCTCCAAATGGTCGCGATCGAGGGCGCCGCAATTGCCGCGGACGGCAGCGTGACACTGGCGTCCGGGGCGATCGTAACCCTCGCCGCCGACGGCACCCTGACCTACGATCCGGCAGGCGCATTCAACTATCTGACCGATGCGCCCGGAACCCCGGGCGGGTCTGCCCAGGAATGGTTTCATTACACCCTGAACAACGGTCACACAGGGGCCGTGCGGATCACGATCGCCGGAATTGGCGGACCAGGGATTCAACTGTCGGGGACGGATGCCCCGGAAACGCTAAATGGCCGAACCGGCAACGACTACCTCAACGCGGCCGGCGGTGACGACCAGCTCTTCGGAATGGGCGGCAACGACACGCTCATCGGGGGCGACGGCAATGATCTGTTGTCTGGGGGCTCGGGAGACGATGTCCTCTTTGCCGGAACCGGCAACGACTTCCTCGCCGGCGGCATGGGTAACGATAAGCTCTACGGCCAGGACGGCGACGACACGCTGAGCGGCGAAGACGATGACGACTGGCTCGACGGCGGGAACGGTGCAGACACCCTGTTTGGCGGGACCGGCCGCGACTATATGCTCGGTGGGGTCGGCAACGATCAGCTTTACGGCCAGGACGGCGATGACACGCTGATCGGCGATGACGGCGACGACTGGCTCGATGGCGGGAACGGTGTCGACACCCTGTTTGGCGGGACCGGCCGCGATTACCTGCTCGGTGGGGTCGGCAACGATAAGATCTACGGCCAGGACGGCGATGATACGTTGATCGGCGATGACGGCGACGACTGGCTCGGTGGCGGGAACGGTGCCGACACCCTGTTTGGCGGGACCGGCCGCGATTATCTGCTCGGTGGAGACGGCAACGACAAGCTCTACGGCCAAGATGACGATGATACGGTGATCGGCGAAGAAGGTGACGACTGGCTCGACGGAGGGGGCGGAGCCGATACCCTGTTTGGGGGGATTGGCCGCGACTATATGCTCGGTGGCCTCGGCAACGATGAGCTCTACGGCCAGGACGGCGACGACACGCTGATCGGCGAAGACGATGACGACTGGCTCGACGGCGGGAACGGTGCCGACACCCTGTTTGGGGGGATTGGCCGCGACTATATGCTCGGTGGGGTCGGCAACGATCAGCTTTACGGCCAGGACGGCGATGACACGCTGATCGGCGATGACGGCGACGACTGGCTCGATGGCGGGAACGGTGCCGACACCCTGTTTGGCGGGACCGGCCGCGATTACCTGCTCGGTGGGGTCGGCAACGATAAGATCTACGGCCAGGACGGCGATGATACGTTGATCGGCGATGACGGCGACGACTGGCTCGGTGGCGGGAACGGTGCCGACACCCTGTTTGGCGGGACCGGCCGCGATTATCTGCTCGGTGGAGTCGGCAACGACAAGCTCTGCGGCCAAGATGACGATGATACGGTGATCGGCGAAGAAGGTGACGACTGGCTCGACGGAGGGGGCGGCGCCGATACCCTGTTTGGCGGGATTGGCCGCGATTATCTGCTCGGTGGAGTCGGCAACGACAAGCTCTACGGCCAAGATGACGATGATACGGTGATCGGCGAAGAGGGTGACGACTGGCTCGACGGCGGGAACGGTGCCGACACCCTGTTTGGCGGGACCGGCCGCGACTATATGCTCGGTGGGGTCGGCAACGATCAGCTTTACGGCCAGGACGGCGATGACACGCTGATCGGCGATGACGGCGATGACTGGCTCGACGGCGGGAACGGTGCCGACACCTTGTTTGGCGGGATCGGCAGCGACTATATGCTCGGTGGGGTCGGCAACGATAAGATCTACGGCCAGGACGGCGATGACACGCTGATCGGCGATGACGGCGACGACTGGCTCGATGGCGGGAACGGTGCCGACACCCTGTTTGGAGGGTTGGGCCGGGACTTCATGCTGGGCGGTACCGGCAACGACAAATTGTTCGGCCAGGACGGCGAGGACACCCTGATAGGTGGCGACGGCGCCGATCTGCTCGATGGAGGAACAGGATCGGACACCCTGTATGGCGGGGCCGGCAACGATGTTTTTGCCTTCAGTGGCGCGAACGTCGGAAACGACACCATCGGGGACTTCGTCTCAGGGGCCGATCGGATCGACTTGCGAGCCTTCGGCATCACCTTGGCCCAGGTTACGGCCGTGGGTTACGGCGCGGATACGGTGCTTCGCGTCGACACTGACAAGAATGGGGCTCCCGATTTCAGCATATTGCTCTTGGGCACCTCAAGCCTCGCGCCGACCGACTTCCTCTTCTAGTCGAGATCTGCCGAGCGCGGCTCCCGCGATCCGCGTGGCCAGTCCAGGAGAAGATGTTTAGACCACTGCGACGCGCGCAAGCCGATCGCCGTCCATGCTGTCAGGCAGTCGACTTTCGCGGCTGAATTCGGTTTGCGCCCCCAGCCACTGCTGAAACATCAGGAGCGGCCAGATCTTGTACTCCAAATTGACCTGGCCGGAGCTATGCGCATTCCACGCCGCGCGGATCGGATCGGAGGCAAGAAAGCCTTCCTCATCGAGCCGCCGCGGATCGAGAAGGTCGTCGGCCCACTCCCGCAGATCGCCGCGCAACCACTCCCCGTTGGGCAGCGCGAAGCCCATTTTCGGGCGCTCCACGAGCGATTTTGGAACATGCTTGTAGAGAACCTGGCGCAGCGGCCACTTGGCCTGGCCATCGCGAATCTTGTGCTCCATCGGCAGCGACCAGGCGAACTCGACCACACGGTGGTCAAGGAAGGGAACGCGCGTTTCGAGCGAGACCCCCATTGCTGCCCGATCGACCTTTGCGAGGATGTCGTCGGGAAGATAACCCACCAAATCGAACGCCATCATCCGCTCCACTTCCGACAGGCCCTGAAGGTCGATCCCGTCGGCGAGCCGCTGGCTCGGCCGCCCGGTCGTGTCCAGGACGATATCCTCCGGACTGCGCCAAAGAGAGATCAGACCGTGATAGATTTCGTCGGAGTTGCTGCTGGCGAGGACGCCCGCGCCCTTGTGCAGCTTGTCGCCGAGCAACGACGGCCGCAGCCGCTCCGGCAGCATGTCCCCCAGAGCGTTCCAGCGGGCGGGCGGCACGGCCAAAATGGCCCGCGCCGCCAGCGATCGCAGCGGCTTTGGCACGTGCCGAAGCCGCTGCCAGAGCGAGGAGAAGAACTGATAGCGGTTGTAACCGGCGAAGAGTTCGTCGCCCGCATCGCCCGACAAGGACACCGTAACGTCGCGGCGCGCCAGCTGCGCGACGAGGAAGGTCGGGATTTGCGAATGGTCCGCGAACGGCTCGTCATACAATTGCGGCAAGCGCGGAATGACGTCCATCGCTTCGCGCGCGGTCACATAGAGCTCGGTGTGGTCGGTGCCGAGATGCCGGGCCACCGCCTTGGCGTGCTCGGCCTCGTTATAGCCCTTCTCGTGGAAGCCGATCGAGAAGGTCTTCACCGGCCGCGACGACTGCGCCTGCATCAGCGAAACGACCGTCGAGGAGTCGATGCCTCCGGACAGAAAAGCGCCCAGCGGGACGTCGGCCATCATCTGCCGGCCGACTGCATCGTGAAGCAAGCCTTCGAGCGCCTTCACGCCCTCGTCGGCAGACCCGGCGAACGGCTGGGCCACGCCACGCCGCGCGACTTCGGCGGCAGACCAATAGGTCTCGAGGCGGGGTTCTCCGTCGCCGGGATGGAGCGTGGCGAAAGTGCCCGGGAGAAGCTTGTGGATGTTCTGGTAGATCGAATGGGGGGCCGGGATGTAGGCGTAGCGCATCAGGAGCGCCAAGGAGTCCCGATCGATCGCGCCTTCGAACGCGGCGTGCGCGCCAAGCGCCTTGAGTTCCGACCCGAACAGGAAGCTGCGGCCGGCGCCTTTCCCCTGCCAGCCATAATATAACGGCTTCTCACCCAGCCTGTCGCGGGCCAGCGTGAGGGTCCGCTCCTGGCGGTCCCACAGCGCGAAAGCGAACATGCCGATGAGCTTCGTGAGCGTAGTGCGAATGCCCCACGCCTCGAAGCAGGCCAGCATCGTCTCGGTGTCCGAGTGACCACGCCAATTCGGGGCAAGACCCTGGCCGGTAAGCTCGGCCCGGAGGTCATCCTGATTATAGATCTCGCCGTTGTAGACGACCATAAAGCGCCCGGAATGGGAGGCCATGGGCTGGCTGCCCGCATCGGATAGCTCGACAATGGCGAGCCGGCGGTGGCCCAAGGCCACACCCGCTTCCAGATCGACCCAATGCCCGTCGCTGTCCGGGCCTCGCCGCGCGATCCGGTCGGTCATGGCCATCACGGCGCCCTGAACCGACAGGCGATCCTGCGCGAACTGCGCTCCTACAAAGCCGGCTATTCCGCACATATCGCGCTTCGAACTTCCCGAAAGTGACGAGGACAACTATTTACCTGGGGTCGGGCCCTGATCCAACCGGTTCGTGACCAGTCAATTCCGACACGACAATGGTCCAAGTGAAGCCCGGTTTCCTTCGGCCCCGGAAGCCATAGCAGCTTGAATTCATTTGCGCCCTTTGGTCACATCGGACTAAGAGCTTCGGTTCACCGGCGCAAGTCCGGACAATTCAAGGTGGGTAAAGTGACGACATCGAATTTGAGCGTGTCGGCTCCTAATGGAGGCCAGGCTGCCATTCGCCTCAAGTCCCTTCGCGCGCAGGCGTTTTCATTTCCCGGCCTGCTGCTGATGCTGATGGTCTTGCTGGCGCTGTCGGGTTGTGGTTCAACCCGTGGGGGTCCCATCCCTTACGACGTTCGCAACTTCGGATCGCCTGACACTCCCACAACGCTGACGCTCGAAGCGGATTATCGCGTCGCTCCGCTCGACACCCTCCGGATCGACGTCTTCCAGGTCGCCGACCTTTCGGGCGATTTCGAAGTGGACCTCACCGGCCACATCGCTCTTCCGTTGGTCGGCAACGTCCAAGTCTCCGACATGACGACCGCGCAGATCGACCAGCTCCTGACCGCCCGGCTCGGCAACAAATATCTCCAGTCCCCCGACGTGGCAGTGGGCGTTAAATCGTCCAGCCGCCGGAACGTGACGGTCGACGGGTCGGTCCGTCAGCCCGGAATGTATCCGGTCAACGGGCCTATGACCCTGGTCCAGGCCGTGGCCATGGCGCGCGGGACGGACGAGCGGGCCAATCCCCGTCGCGTGGCCGTGTTCCGGCAGATCGACGGCCAGCGCATGGCCGCCGCGTTCGATCTCGTCGCGATCCGTCGGGGCCAAGCCGAAGACCCGGCCATCTATAGCGGCGACATCGTTGTCGTGGACGGTAACGCCATCAATTCGATATACAGGGAGCTGGTTGGGGTGCTGCCTGTGCTGGCAATGTTCCGACCTTATTGATCCCTTCAGCCCGCACTTTCACGCACAGACCAGAAGGCATCTCGCAGCTATATGAGCAAGACCGATCTCGACCCCTCTGGCGCGCAGCGTGTTTGGCCGCTTGCGACGGATAAGGCCAGCGACCTTGCATTGCGTCCGCAGTGGGGAGTTCGCAGCTATGCCTCTCCCCAGGGGATCGACATCAACCTTGCGATGATCCTTCGCATTCTTTCGGAATGGCGCTGGCTCATCCTGGCGGCGGTCGCGGTCGGCCTAGCGGGCGCGGTCCTGGTCACGTTCCTGACGGCGCCGGCATATCGCGCGACCGCCACGCTGGAGATCAATCCGCCGTCGGTCGCCATCATGGAAGACGAGAAGGCGCCTGCGATGGCGCAGGACCGCGAATATCTCGCGACCCAATATGGCTTGCTGGCGAGCCGCACCCTGGCGCAGCGCGTCGCCCAGGATCTCAATCTGGCGGCCAACGATCAGTTCGTGCCGATCGAAACCGAGGATCGCTCCGCAAAGATCGATTTTGCGACCGATAAGCTGCGCAAGAATTTTGAGGTCGATCCGGTCAAGCTCAGCCGTCTGATTATCATCTCCTATTCTTCAGAAGATCCCGTGCTGGCGACGAAGGTCGTCAACAGCTTCGCCGACAATTTCATTAATTCCAACCTGGAGCGGCGGTACGAGGCATCATCTTATGCACGCAACTTCCTGGAGCGCCAGATCCGCAACGTGAAGGGCGAACTGGAAAAGTCGGAGCGACTGCTCGTCGGCTACGCCCAGCGCCAAGGGATCATCAATACCGGCACCACCGCCGACATCGGCTCCAGCGACGCCAACTCGCTGACCGGGGCGTCGCTGGTCGAACTGAACAAGGCGCTGGCCGCAGCTCAGACCCAGCGAATCGCAGCGGAGCAAAAGTACCGCCAAGCGAGCGCGGTCGGGACGACCGCAGAAGTCAACGAGAGCACCGCGCCGCTCCGTCAGCAGCGCGCCGCGCTGGAATCCGAATATCAGGAGAGGTTGACGAAGTTCCGGCCCGATTACCCGGACATGATCAGCCTGCGGTCCCGCATCGACGAGATCAATCGGCAGATCCGCGCCGAAGCCGGCAACGTGGCGGGCGGCCGGTCGAACTCGCTCCTCGCCGACTATCAAGCGGCCGCCGCCGCGGAACGGACGCTGCAGGCGCGCGTCAATGAGCTCAAGGCGAGCGTGCTCAACCTCCGCGGCCGCACGATCCAGTACAATATCCTCCAGCGTGAGGTCGACACCAACCGGTCACTGTATGACGCGCTGCTCCAACGCTACAAGGAAATCGGCGTGGCCGGCGGCATCGGCACGAACCTCGTATCGGTGGTCGACCGTGCCGACGTGCCGACCGCGCCGTACAAGCCCAATCTCTTCGTGAACCTTGCCATCGGCCTCATTCTCGGCCTGGCAGCAGGGCTCGGTGCGGCCTTCGTGCTCGAATTCCTGAATGACACGGTCAAGACTCCGGACGACGTTCGCGACAAGCTCGGTTTGACGTCGCTCGGCGTTGTGCCGCGCAAGGAAAACAGCCACAGCCTCTCCGAGGAACTGAAGGATCTGACCTCACCGATTTCCGAGGCTTATTTCTCCGTCCGAACGGCGCTTCAGTTTACGACCGAGGACGGCGTTCCCAAGTCGCTGCTGGTCACCAGCACGCGGCCGGCAGAAGGCAAGTCGAGCACGACGCTCGCGCTGGCCCAGAATTTCGCGCGCCTTGGCAATTCGGTGCTGCTCATCGATGCCGACCTTCGCAAGCCGGCCTTCGTGACGGGCTCAGACACCACCGTCGGCCTGTCGCGCTTGCTGACCAACCATGACCGCCTGCGTACGCACGTGCGGAAGACCCAGATCGAGAATCTTTGCATCATTCCGTGCGGACCTCTCCCGCCCAACCCCGCAGAGCTGCTGTCCTCGCCCCGCCTCAAGGCGCTGATCGCGGAAGCGTCTGCGGAGTTCGACCTCGTCATTCTTGACGGGCCGCCCGTGCTCGGCCTGGCCGACGCGCCCTTGCTCGGCGCCGTGACACGCGGCACGCTGATGGTGATCGAGAGCGGCAAGACGCGCACCAAGGCAGCGGTGGACGCCATAAACCGCCTCCAGAGCTCTGGTTCGCATATCATCGGGGCGGTTCTGACCAAATTCCGTCACCAGGCGCATGGCTATGGCTACGGCTACGACTATGAGCCATATCGTTACGGTGGCGTTGGTAAACGTGAGCGGGAAATTGAGCTTATCACACAGCGCGAGGCCTAATCGGGCCTCGCCAACGGGATCGTCCTGGAAGCGGTTCGCTTCCATCGGTTTCTTATCCATTGCGGGTCTCGGCATCGCCGGGCTGGCAACCCAGAAGGCCGCGCTCAACGAGCTCCTTCGCCGCGACCCGGAAGGGTTGCGCGCGATTGCGCCGAACGACCCGCGAATCCCGACTACGATGGCGATGTCGGAATTTACGGAGCGAAAGGGTTCGATCAGCCCCCCGCTCGCCGACGCCGCAATCAAAGCGCTGGCCCGGGCGCCGATGGCGGACGAGCCCCTGTTCATCGCCGCAACCCAGGCGGTGATCCGGCGCGACAATGCGGCAGCTTTGCCGCTTCTCGAGGAAGCGCGTCGGCGCAACCCGCGCTCGCGACTGTCGCGCCTCCTGCTTCTAGACCAATATCTGAGAGCCGGCCGCGTCGCCGACGCCGCGTCCGAGATGACCGTCCTTGCGCGATTGCTTCCGGAGGCGAGCAAGGTGCTCGTCCCCGAACTGGCCCGCATGGCGGCCGATCCGGCATCCCAACCCGCACTCATCACGGTGCTTCGCCAGGATCCGGACATGCACCAGGCGGTCCTCAAGCATCTCGCCTCGGCCAATGCCAGCGATGCACTTATCCTGAAACTGGCGCGCGAAGGCGCGTCGGGCGCTCCGTCCGAGCCGCCGATGTGGCCGGCTATGCTCCTGCATAATCTCGTGCAGCGCGGCGACGTGGGGCGGGCGCAGGAGCTGTGGCGGCAGTTGGGCGGCGCCAAGCCCGCCGAAGGTTTGGTCTATAATGGCCGCTTCGGACAAGATGCCGCTCTTCCGCCGTTCAATTGGGCATTGGACACGACGCCCGCGGGCGTCGCCGAGATTGGGCGCAAGCCCGGATTGCAGGTCGAATATTACGGGCGCCAGCGAGCGGCTTTGGCGAGCCAGTTGCTGACGTTGTCGCCGGGCGCGTACCGCCTGCAGTTCGAGGCCGAAGGAAACGCCAGCGGCGAGGGAAGCCGCCTGGCGTGGGACATTTCCTGTGCCGGTTCTTCAGCCTCCCTGGGGCGAGCCGAGATGGTCGGCGTCAGCTATGACCGGAAGAAGCTCTCCATCCGTTTCGCGGTCCCACGGACCGGCTGCAGCGCCCAGTGGCTTCGTTTGATTGGCGAGCCCGCAGAATTCCCGAAGACCCAGAACGTCCTCATCACCAATCTCGACATCCGGGCAGAAAAATAGTGGCCAAATATCTGCGGCTCGGCATGACGCCGGCCTATCTGATGCTTTGTGTCCTGCTTGGCGGAGCCAGCGCGGCGGGGTTCTGGGCCAACCTGATTCTGCAGCTGATGGCGATCCCGATGATCGTATGGTCGTTCGTGACCGTCAGAAAGACGCCCGTTTCGGGAGCGGCGCGGCACCTGCTGGGCATCGCCGCCGCCATCGTCATCGTCATCCTGCTCCAGTTAATTCCCCTCCCGCCCGGCTTGTGGACGACACTCCCCGGTCGCGGCCCGATCGCCGAGGGCTTCGTCCTGGCCGGGCAGCCGTTGCCGTGGCTGCCCATCTCGCTCGATGCTGGGCGGACGGTGGCATCGGCGCTTTGGCTGCTGCCGGCTTATGCCGTCCTTCTCTCGATCGTGCGACTCGGCAACTTCACCGCGGCCGGCATCGCCTGGACCATCGCACTGGCATCCGCGCTCTCCGTCTGCCTGGGCGCCCTGCAGATCGCCGGCGGCAACATGTCGTCCTGGTATATTTATCGGATCACCAATTACGGACAGACGACGGGCTTCTTCTCCAACAGCAATCATCTCGCCACGCTGCTGCTCGTCTCCGTTCCTTTCATCACCGCGCTGTACGTATCGGCGCGCGCGCGTCGCTCGGCACGGCGCACGTCCGGCATGGTCGTCGTCCTCGGCGGTGCAATCGCCATCTCATTGTTCGGCCTGATCATGAACACCTCGCTGGCGGGCTTGGGGCTTGGAGTGCCGGTTGCACTGGCGAGCCTCCTCATGCTGCGATCGTCCAAGACCAAGCCCATGAAATGGGGCATACCCGTCCTGGGCCTCGCCACCGTGCTCGCGGTAGCGCTCGTGGTCGTCGGGCCGTTTGGCAACAACCTGACCGGCAAGGGCGCTGAGGAACGACAGGACTCCCGCTACACCTCGTTCGGCAAGACGATCACGGCCGCAGTCGAATATGCGCCGCTCGGCTCGGGCATTGGGACATTTGCCGATGTCTATCGCACGCATGAGGATCCCAAGGCGGTCACGCGGGTCTACATGAACCACGCCCACAGCGATTATCTGGAGCTGGCGCTCGAGACCGGCATTCCCGGGATCGTGGTGATCCTGGTCTTTCTGCTCTGGTGGTTGCGCCGGACGATTGCGATCTGGTCAGCCGAAGCACCCGACGCTTTCGCACGGGCTGCGACCATCGCGTCGGGCGCGATCGTGGCGCACAGCATGGTGGATTATCCGCTCCGAACGGCGGCCATTGCCGCCCTCTTCGCGGCGGCCTGCGCGCTGATGGCGGAGCCTCGCCCATGGGGCGGACCGCGCGCCAAGAAGGCGCCGCGCGCCCGGCATCTCTCGGCGGATTAGGAACCGACGGTCCGGCGGATCGCCGCAATATAGCGGTCGATCACGATCCGCTCGTCAAACTCCTTCTCGGCGCGCTCGCGGCTGGCGGCGCCCATGAGCGCCACCGCTTCGTCCGATAAAGTGCAGAAGCGTGCCATCGCGTCGGCAAGCGCGCGGGCATCGCGCGGCGGCACCAGGAACCCGTTGCGGCCGTGATCGACGATCTGGCGGCAGCCGGGCACGTCCGTCGCCAGCAGTGGTTTGCCCATCGCCGCGGCCTCGAGCAGGCTGCGCGGCGTCCCCTCCGGATAATAAGTCGGTAAAACGATGCAATTGGCGGCTGCCAGATGGGGTCGCACGTCGTCGGCACTGCCAAGGAATTCGATCGCCCCCTCGGCGGCCCATCGCTCGATCGTGGCGCGATCGATCGCGCCCTTGCTCGTTTCATCGACGATGCCGAGGACCTGGAAGCGCGCGTCGGGGAAGCGAGCGCGGACGTCGCGGGCCGCTTCGACGAATTCGGCCACGCCCTTGGCCCAGAGCATGCGCGCCACGAGCAGGAAAACGCGCCCCGAGTGGGCGGTCGGGCGCTCCATCGGAGCAAATCGGCGGGTATCGACCCCGGAGCCGGGAAGGAGGTCCGCGACGCCCGGCGGGACCAGCCCTTCGCCGACGAACAGGTCGCGATCATCCGGGTTCTGGAAGAAGATGACCTCGGCCCGCCGCAGCGCGGTCTTGTAGAGAATCCGCACCGTCCGGTTCAGCCAATTGCGCTGAAGAAATGCCGTGCCGAGGCCGGCGACATTGTTGATCGTCGGGATGCCGAGCAGGCCGGCGGCGAGCGAGCCATAGATGTTCGGCTTGATCGTGTATCCGAGGAACGCGGCGGGCCGCTCCGCGCGCAGGATCTTCAGATAGCCGGCAAACAGCGCCGCATCCTTGCGCGGCGAGGTGCCGCGGCCATCCATCGGAAGCGCCACGAAGCGCGCGCCGAGTTCCGCGATCCGAGCGGAATGCGCATCCTCGGGCGCGACCGCGACAACCTCATAGCCCTGGTCGACCAGGCCCCGGATCAGACCGGCGCGAAAATTGACGAAATTCCATGAGGAATTGATCGAAATGACAAGCCGTTGACGCCGCATAGCTCGTCATTCCAAGCTTTCCCGCGGCATTGCAAGCCAAGGCCGAAACTGCCATCGTGCCGCGCCAGCCTCGGCGTCAGAGAAACCAGTCCCAGCCGCCCAATCCTCCCTTTTTCCACTGCGACCTCTTCGGTCCGCCGCAAGAAGCAACGAGTAATGCTGCCTTACTGGATTCTCTATTTTCTGACCGCGATTCCGGCGCTCAAGACCGGCGGCTATCAGCTTGGACAACGGATGACGTGGGGGGCGTATTTCATGGCCCTGCTGCTCATCCTGTTCATCGGGCTCCGCTACGAGGTCGGCGCCGACTGGAGCCCCTATGAACTGATGTTCGAGGACATCGCGCTGATGAAATTCAGCGATGCGCTCAGCCGGACGGACACCGCCTATGGGTTTCTGAACTGGCTCGCGCACCGGGCCGATGCCGACATCTGGCTGGTCAACCTCATGTGCGCAGCGATCTTCGTGACCGGCCTGTTCGTTTTCGCCTTCAAGCTGCCGAACCCGTGGCTCGCGCTCGCCGTGGCCACGCCTTACCTCGTGATCGTGGTGGCGATGGGATACAGCCGTCAGGGCGTGGCGATCGGCTGCCTCATGCTGGGACTCGTCGCGATCAGCAAACACTCGTTCGCCAAATTCCTGTTCTGGCTTATCGTCGCTACTGCCTTCCACCGCAGTGCCCTCGTGGTCCTGCCGCTCGTAGGCATGGCCTATACGCGCAACCGCGTACTCGTCTTCGCCTTCGGCGCGATCGCGGCCGTAGTGGCTTATTACGTGTTCATCGTCTCCGGCCTCGAAGGCATGATCATGAACTATTCTGAAAACGAGTATGAATCGCAGGGCGCCGCCATCCGCGCCGGGATGAACGCGATTCCTGCGTTGCTCTACCTCGCTAATATGAAAAGGATTCCCATCGGCGAGTCGGCCAAGAAGATGTGGAGAAACTTCTCCATCGTCGCGATTTCATCTGGGCCGCTCTTGTTTGTGTTTGACTCGAACACGGTCCTGGATCGCTTTTCCTTGTATGCGATTCCTCTGCAGATTTTCGTTTTTGCGTGGATTCCATCTTTGTACAGCGAGTCAGCCAAACAGAACCGGTTGATCATCTTCCTTCTTCTTGCTTATTCCGCCGCCGTGCAGTTCGTGTGGCTCAATTTCGCCGGCCACTCGGAGTTCTGGATACCCTACCAGATATTCCCGCAGTTCCTGCCGGAGTAACGCGGAAGTCATTTCCCCCTGCGCGGCAATAGAGATAGCCCCTTGTCAAAGTCGTCCCGATGGTGAAGCATATGCTTCTCCGAGTCAGGGGATATGGTCAGGCAGAAGGGGACTTTGGAGTGCCCGATTACAACGAACGCCTGTTCGCGAAGCGTGGCCTCAGGTCCTACTATCATCTTTCACGATTTCGCTGGCTGCATGATCGACTTGCGGCCCAAGAGGACGCGCCGCTTCGCATTATCGAACTCGGTTGTTTCGACGGACGTGTCCTCCAGCACACGCCAGCCAAGGTCGAGCGATATGTGGGGCTCGACGCCAATTGGGAAGGCGGCCTCGACCTGGGTCGCGCCGCTTATGCCGGCCGACCCGACGTCTCACTGATAGAGTGCACCTGCGCCGAGACTTTGCGCCAATTCCCCGACCACTCGTTCAACACGGCGGTGTCGCTCGAAACGCTAGAGCACATTCCGGAACCGGCGATGCGCGAATATCTGGCCGAACTTGCACGAGTGACCGAAGGCCACCTTTACGTGTCGGTTCCCAACGAGATGGGACCCGTCTTCCTCGTCAAATATCTTATGAAGCGCGCGGTATATGGGGACTCCGAGAACTACACGCTCAAGGAAATCGTCGCTGCCACCGCACGCCAGTCTCACAAGGTCAGGCGCAACGAGCATAAAGGCTTCGATTATCGACGGATGATCGACGAACTGGCGGTCCATTTCGACATTGTGCGCGTGGAAGGCCTGGCGTCGTTCGGATTGCCTCCGGCCTTATCCCTGTCGGTGGGGATCGTTGGCCGCACCACACATTGATCGCAGGAATCAAGATCTGCGCACCCCATTCACGATCACCTCGCCGACGATCTTGGCACCAGTCAGATCCACGTTCCCGACGATCGTGTTGCGGCCGAGGAAGGTGCCGCGAGGATAAGCCACATCCTTCTTGCGTTGGGACATCGTGCAATCGGCGAATATCACTTCGCTGTGGGTCCACGGCAGAACGTGGCCGTGGGTCAATCGGAAGTCGCAGCGCCTAAAAGAGACGTTGGGCGCCTGCGACAAGGCGACGATCGGCCCGGGCTGGTAGACCAACCCGCTGGGGCTTAATTTCGGATCATCCCGGAAGAAACAGTTCGTAAACCGTGTGGCCGCAGCGGGATTGCGCGCATCGCCATAACAATTCGTCACCGGCCCTACGAAGGTGCAGCGATCAAACGCCATTCCGGGCTTGCGCGGCCAGGCCGCCCAGTTCGTGGTCCCAATGAAGACGCAGTTGCGAAACGCAATGTCTTCGGCCGGACCGGATTCCGCTACCAGCCCGCAACCGGCATTGTTTGAGAATTCGCAATTCTCGAACCGCAGTTTCCGGACCGTCTTTCCGCCTTCGGCCTCGATATCGACCCCGGCGCCCGGAGCGCTGACGATTGCGGCCTTGCCGGTATGGTTGAACTGGCTGTCGATAAAGGCGTAGCCGCGTCCGCCGACCACGCTCACCCCTTGGCGGCCGTTATATTCGCAGCGCACTTGTTCGAAAACGCACTCCTCGGCCCTCTCCACGTCGGGACCGTCGATCAGTATCCCGTCCAAAGCGTGATGATGCGCGTAGACGTTACGCACCATTTCGCGGCCGCGGTTATTGTAGAGCGCAAGGCCGAACGCTCCGATCTGGCGCCCCCCGTCCAGATCGCCCCACATCCCTCCGAGCCGGTGGCCATCAAGGCTCCCGTCGAGTTCCAGGTCCGAGACTTCGATCAGCCCAGTGCAATCGTCGATGCGGATCATGGCCCAATAGGGCGTGGCCCGCCCGTCCCCGTAATAAGGCGCCTTGTGGTGGGCCGGCCGATCGGAACGCGCCTCGAAGGTGCCATAACGCAGCCCCTTGACGCACTTCAGGCGAGCGCCGTTGCCACGAATGATCAACGGCCGAGTGCAGCGCTTGAAATCGAGGATCGGATCGGGCGCAAAGGCGAAAGGACCCGTTGCACTCCTTCGTTGTCCGCCCACCAAGTAGGTCGTGCGGCGAAGGCTAATCTCTCCACCGCCCTTGCGCGTCACAAAGGCTGCGAGAGCTGCAAGCGCGGCAGTGTCATTCGTGACGCCGTCTCCCAAGGCACCGAACCATTCGGGCTGCAGGCCGCCCTCGACTTGCCGGACCCAGGCGCCCGTCCGGCCCGACGGATCGGCGGATGACGGCACATAGACGCCGCCGGACGGATCCCCGGCGATTTCCGCGGCCATGTTGCCGGCATTCCAGACGAAGCGTCCCGACCGCCGGCCCGCCTCCAGATCGACGATCTGGCCCGGCTGTGCGGCATCGGGCAAACGGGTTTGGGCGCGGCACGCCGCAGCGGGGACGAGGGCACCCGCTGCGGCAAGGCCGCCAACCTGCAGGATGGATCGTCGATTCCAGACCATGTTTCGCGCCTATGCCTTGTCCTGTGAACGGCACGTGACCCGGCAGTCAGCGCAAACGGCCCGTCTCACCGGGCGCCAAAGCCGCTCATGATGGTGCGGATGGTGCGCGCGACGATCAGGATATCAAGCCAGAACGAGAAATTCCTGATGTAGTAAAAGTCGTAATGCAGCTTGCCCAGGACCTCGTCGACCTCAGCGACATGGCCCTGTTTCACCTGTGCCCAGCCCGTGATGCCGGGCCGAACAATGTGCCGGTACCGGTAGAAGGGAAGCTCGGCCTCGTACCATTGCGAGAGCGGCACAGCTTCGGGCCGCGGGCCGATCCAGCTCATCTCTCCGCGCAGGATGTTCACCACCTGGGGCAGTTCGTCGATGCGCATCTGCCGCAAAAACCGGCCGATGCGTGTGACGCGATCGTCTGAATCCCGCGTCATGGCGGCGACCCTGGGGTCTTCCGGCCTGCCGTTCGTGTGGATCATGGTCCGAAACTTGAACATTCTAAAGGGCACGCCGCGATAGCCCATTCGCTCCTGACGAAAGAGAGCGGGGCCTGCGGAATCGAGCCGGATTGCGAGCGCGACCAGACCCAGGAAAGGCAGCAGCAGGGGCAGGGCGACTAGGGCCGAAACGAAATCCGCGGCCCGCTTCACCTTGCCATAAACGACGCCAGGAATGAGAGATCCGAGATTGTTCTCGGACAGATGTTCGATCGCGACCCTGCCCGTGAGCGATTCCTCCACCTGCTTCACGTGCATTACGAGCACGCCTTGCAGCGCCCGATCGGCGAGAAAGCGTTCCCAGGCCTCCGGGATGTCCGCCCTCAAGTCGGCGACCACGGCATCGAACCCGCGCGTGTCGGTAGCCGGATCCACCAGCGTCACCCAACGCACGTCGGTCACCCTCCGCAGGGAATCGATTTGTCCGAACGGAACGATGCCGATGCAGAGCCGGCGTTGGCGCTGCACGCGGAAGTAGATGAAATAGTACCAGACGATGCAGATGACGAAGCTGGCGAGGAAATGCAGTCGGCTGTAATCGATCCGGAAGAAGAAGAAGACCAGCAGCACCAGCCCATAGGACACCGCGAACGACGGGAGGATATGGAAGGAGGCTCGTGCGCCCGGATAACGCGACAGCCGCCGAAACCCGTAATAGCCCAGCGCCAGCCCGATCACGGTACCGATCAACGAATAATGCAGACTGGTGATCGTCCCTTCGGTGGGAAACTGGCGGCGCACCCAATAAGGCAGCAGGACGGCGAGGAGCAGCCCGGCGCCCAGCTGGAAGCGGACGCGGTTCCACAATGTGCGTCGCGCGCTGTTGAGGTTACCATTTTGTGTTGGCACGTTGGATTAGCTCAGAATGCTCCAGCTGCCGGGTTTTGCGGAGCAGCTATTCGAAAGGTCGGATAAAGGCATCGCCTTACACTATCCCCTATAAGCCCAAAATCCCGGGCCGATTCAACGACTGATTGCTCGTTGAGGTTTGGCAGGCGAAACGATATGCCCACGGCGGGGTTCCGGAGAAGCTTGATTTATGACCACGCTCGTAACCGGCGCTGCCGGCTTTATCGGTTATCATGTGGCCCGACGCCTGATGGCGCGCGGCGAAAAGGTCATCGGGCTCGACAACGTCAACGATTATTACAGCGTCCAGCTCAAGCGTGATCGGCTTGCCGCCCTCCACACCGAATTCGGCACCGCCTTCAGGTTCATCGAAGCCGATTTCGGCGACTTTGCCGGGCTGACGCGCCAATTCGACGACTGCGATTTCGCGGCGATCGTGCATCTGGGCGCCCAGGCCGGCGTCCGCTATTCGATTGAGAACCCGCACGCTTACGCCCATTCCAACCTCGTCGGGCATCTCAATCTGCTCGAGGTCGCGCGCCAGCGGCGGGCGCCGCACCTCGTCTATGCCTCCTCTTCCTCGGTCTATGGCGGCAACGATACGTTGCCCTTCCGGGTCGAAGACCGGGTCGACCACCCGCTCTCCCTCTATGCCGCGACGAAGAAGGCCGACGAGTTGATGAGCGAGACCTACGCCCATCTCTACCGGCTTCCCCAGACCGGCCTGCGTTTCTTCACCGTATACGGTCCCTGGGGGCGGCCCGACATGGCGATGTGGCTGTTTACCCAGGCGATCCTGGAGGGCCGACCGATCAACGTCTTCGGCGAAGGCAATATGCGGCGCGACTTCACCTATATCGACGACATCGTCACCGGGATCGTGGCCGCACTGGATAATCCTCCCGCCGACGATGGCACGGAGAAAGCGGGCGGCAGCAAAGCCCCGCATCGCCTGTACAATATCGGCAACAACAATAGCGAAGAGCTGACGCGCATGATCGCGGTGATCGAGCAGGCTTGCGGGCGCAGCGCCGAAAAACGTCTGATGCCGATGCAGCCTGGCGATGTCCGCGACACCTATGCCGATATCAGCGCGATCCACCGCGACCTCGGCTTCCAACCGTCGACCGCGATCGATGTGGGAATTCCGCGCTTCGTCGAGTGGTACCGCGCCTATCACGGCGTTTGAGCCAGGTCAGAGCGACCAGAGCGTCGTGCCTTCCGGGAAGGACTGATCCCGCCATATGCCGTGGAGGTCGGCGACGAGGCCCCCTTCCGCAACGAGCGCCGTCACTTCATCCACCGCCATTGCGCAGTAGCTGCGGTGGGACACGGCGACCAAGACGACGTCGTAGCGTGCTGCCAATGCCGAGGTGTCCAGGGCGAGCCCGCTTTCGTGTTGGACCTCCGCAGGATCGGCAATCGGATCGTGAAGGGTGATGTGGTGGCCCAGCCATCGCAGCCGATTGACCACGTCCAGGACCTTCGAGTTACGGAGGTCCGGGACGTCTTCCTTGAAAGTGACGCCGAGGATCAGGACCGACCCGGTACGGCTTTGCCGGCGACTGTGAATACGGTCGGCGATCCAGCTTCCCATGCCGTCGTTGATCGCGCGACCTGCCAGGATGACCCGCGGCAAATGGCCGAGGCTCTGCGCGCAATGGCTGAGATAATAGGGATCGACGCCAATGCAGTGCCCCCCGACGAGGCCGGGACGGAAATTGAGGAAGTTCCACTTGGTGCCTGCCGCCTCGAGCACGTCGAGCGCGGACAGGCCGAGCTTTTCGAAAATCTGGGTGATCTCGTTCATGAAGGCGATGTTGATGTCGCGCTGGGCGTTCTCGATTACCTTCGCAGCCTCGGCCGTCCTGATCGACTTGGCCTTGAACGTTCCCGCGTCGGTGACGCGATCGTAGAGCGTAGCCAGCCGATCCAGGACCGCAGCATTTTCGCCGGCGACAACCTTCACGATCTTGTCGATGCTGTGCTCGCGGTCCCCCGGATTGATCCGCTCGGGGGAATAGCCGAGGAAGAAGTCGACGCCGCGCTTCAGGCCGGACACTTCCTCGAGCAGCGGCCCGCAAAGGTCTTCCGTGACGCCGGGATAGACCGTGCTCTCGTAGACTATGACCGGCCGCCGTTCCTGGACCAGATGTTGCGCCACCGTCCGCGTGGCGGCGAGAAGCGGACGCAGGTCGGGCCTGCTGGCAGCATCGACCGGAGTGGGCACCGTAATGATGTAGACGTCCGCGGCGGCGCAATCGGCGGGATCGGAAGCATAGGCCAGCGTCGACTGAGCCAGGACGTCCGCGCCGACTTCGTGCGTGCGGTCGCGGCTCTCGCGCAGTTCCGCGATACGGGACGTATCGATGTCCAACCCGGTGACGCGCGTCGTCCGCGCGAGCGCGACGGCGAGCGGCAAGCCGACATAACCGAGGCCCACGACCACGACATGTTCATTGATGGATTGGGACATGTCGCAGACCGTCAGCGGAATTGCTGGTTTCGAACAGCTTAGCTTCTATGTCTTACCGCCCCGTCAACGCGGGGTGGCCGGCGGACCGGCCGCTAACGGGTTCGGGCACCGACGGCCGTCGAGGGCGGCGTCTCGCGAACAACCAAAGCGCCGCGCGCCGCCAGCCATTCTCGATTCGATGCGCTGACCGACTGCAGGAAAGAACGCGGCTTCTTCATCAGCTCTTTGGGCCGGTCCGCCTTCATGTTGACGGCCGCGGCAATGTCCGCGACGAAGAATACGCAATTCTGGCGATTGAGATTGTATGACGGCTGAGCGAGCGCCTTCCAGCGCGCGACAATGGCGAGCACGCTGTCCAGCTCGGCATCGCTCAGCACGAAACGAAAGTGCTCGTCGCTGCCAGCAATATAGTCGGGCTTCGAAGGCCTTACTTCGCCCTGGACTGAGCCAAACAGAATCGCGGGGCTGACATGTGTGGCCGTAAAGCCATAGCTGGCGTCGAATCGCTGGCCTGTTCGCTCGTCGATGCCGCGAAGGACAATGAAAGCGTGCGGAAACGTGTCGCGCCACTCCTTGGAATAGAAGGAGATCTCGACCGCCGCGGAGGCCAGCGACGGCAGCGCCAGCAGAAGCACCCCGAGCCAAAGGCGGCACAGTCCAGCCGATAGGCAGGGCCAGCCCGCAGGTCGGCACGGTCGCGGCTTCACCCTGCTCTCCCCTTGAATCGATGCGTTTTTCTCGTCATGCGAAAGATGCCTATAGTGAAACAGGGCGGTGACGTGCAATGTCGAGCCGTGCCTAATGCGCGCCTCTACTTGGGAACTATTGCTTTCGTTAGCCTTTTGTACACCTTGCGGCGGCTAGGTGGCATCGCCCGATTCCAAATGGGGCTGTTTTCGGGGTGGACACTCGATCCCCTGTCAGGTAGTTAGGCCGCCGAAATAGAAGACTAAGTTGAGTACGAAGGGAGAAGCTGACGTGACTTTTAAGGGACTAATCGCTGCGACGGCCGCACTGGCGCTGACGGCGACTCCGGCGCTTGCCGCCGCCAGCACCGCTCGCGCGGCGTCGGTTGATCTGGCTCCGGCGGCTGAGACCGTCGACGGCTCCGAGCTCGACGGCGGCGCGAATGTCGTTGTCGCTATTCTCGCGCTGATCGCCGCCGGCCTCGGCCTGTGGGTGATCCTCGACGACAGCGACGACGAGCCGGTCAGCCCGTAACAGCTGGCATCTGAATATTCTGACAAAGGCCGGGAGTTTCTCCCGGCCTTTTCTTTTGTCTGATCCTGTCAATCTCGCCCCGCCGATTACGCGCAACGCGCCCCTTCGCCGGGTCCGCCCCGCCCAGCTTAGTCCGAACTCGATCAAGCCGGAGCGAGAGGCTAGGATCAGCGTATGACCCGCGCCGTTATCGCCATTTCCGCATTCATGCTGTGGTCCTCCGCTGCCGCGACACAAATCCAGCTGCACGACGATGCGGTTCAGACAGCCGATTCACCCTCCTTCGTCCGTGCCGACGATTATCGAGTTGCCGAGGTGGGCTTCCGAATCGCGCGCCAGGGCTTGGCCTTATGCGTCCGTACGGCGCCTGCCGCGGGCCTATTGCTCCACCATCTCGGCGAATATGCGGTGGCGGACCGGGACGATGCGGTCGCCCGCTTCGGCCTCGATCGCGGTCCGGGCGTGCTGGCGGTGGTCGCGGGCGGTCCGGCGGCCCAAGCCGGGCTGCGCGCCGGCGACGTGCTGCTGACCGCGAACGCCGTTCCTTTCTCCTATGCCCCGGACAAGGGAGACGAAGATCGCGACGACGCACCGCGGCGGGGCATAGAAGCGCTCGAGCAAAGACTGGAATTGCAGCTCGCGGGTGGGCCGGTACGCCTCGATTTGCTGCGCGATGGCCGGCCGGCGACGGCAACGATCACGGCCGTGCCTGCTTGTCCGGCGCGCGTCCGCCTCGCCCGTTCGAGCCAGCTCAACGCCTTCGCGCGCCGCGGCTATGCGATCGTCACGACCCGGATGCTCGATTACCTCCAGAGCGACGACGAGCTGGCGATCGTGCTCGGCCACGAAATGGCGCACGTCATACTCGGCCATCCCGAGCAGCTCGACGCAGCCGGCGTCCCGCGCGGTCTGCTGCGGCATTTCGGCAAGAATGCGTCGCGCGTGAAGGCGACCGAGATCGAGGCGGACAGGCTCGGACTGCGCCTCGCCTGGGCCGCGGGCTACGATATTTCGGCGGCCGTGCCCTTCTGGCGCCGTTACGCCGCCCGCGTCGGCCCGCACTTCGCCACCACGCATCCCGGACTCAAGGCGCGGGAGAAGATCATCGCCGAGACAATTGCCGAGCTGGGCGCGTCACAAAGCCGTCCGCAGCGTCCATAATTCGGGGAAGGCGCGCTTGCCGAGCGTCGACTGGAGATAGGAGACGCCCGCAGTGCCGCCCGTGCCGCGCTTGAAGCCGATGACGCGTTCGACCGTGATCACATGCTTGTGCCGCCACGTGGCCATAGCGTCGTCCACATCGACCAATTTCTCGGCGAGCTGGTAGAGCGGCCACCAGCGCTTGGCGTCGCGATAGACGGTGGCCCAGGCCGCCTCGACCTCGGGGCTCGGCTGATAGGGCTCGCTCCAATCGCGATCGAGCACCGCGGGCGGCAGATCGAATCCCGCCCGCGCCAGCGCGGCATTGGCCTCGTCCCACAGGCTCGGGCTGCGCAGCGCTGCGCCCAGTGCCTCGTGCTCCGCACTCCCTTCCTCCTGGAAGCGGAGGTGGCCGGCATCCTTCAGGCCCAGCAGATACTCGACCTGGCGGAACTGGGCGGACTGGAAGCCCGAGCTCGATCCGAGAACGTGGCGGAAGCTGGTATAATCGGTCGGCGTCAGCGTTGCGAGCACGTCCCAGGACAAGGTCATCACCGCCTGGATGCGCGACACGCGCGACAGATTCTTGTGGACCGGCACGAGCGCGTCGGCGCGGACCAGCTCGCGCGCCAGCTTGAGCTCGTGGATCACCTGCTTCAGCCACAATTCCTTGGTCTGGTGGATGATGACGAACAAAAGCTCGTCATGGTGATCCGAGATCGGATGCTGGGCGCTCAGCAATCGCGGGAGGCCGAGATACTGGCCGTAGGTCATGGAAGGCTTGTCGTTCATGCCGCGACCCTATCACAAAGCAGAGCGCACAAAAGGGCTAGTGCAGGGCCGCTCCGATCAGCCGTAGCTGGCGAAGACCGATCGCCGCCCGTTCGGCGCGAACGCAATGACCTGGTAGGGCTGCTTGCGGCTGTGGCCGACATCCATGCCCGGCGATCCGGCGGGCATGCCCGGGACGGCGAGGCCGGCGATGGTGCGGGACCGGCTTGCGACCAGCCGCTGGATATCGGCCGGCGGCACATGGCCCTCGATCGCATAGCCGTGGACCAGGGCGGTGTGGCAGGACTGAAGCTCCGCCGGTACGCCGCGGGCGAGCTTGACTCCGGCGAGGTCGGCGACTTCCACGACGGGCAGCTTCCGCTTGAAGGCCGCCTCCATCCGCTTTGCCCATTCGAGGCAGCAGCCGCAGCCCGGGCTGTGCCACATCACGAAGCTCGGCGCCGGCGCGAACGCTTCAGCGCGGGGCCCGACGAAGGCGGCCGCGCCGAGCGCACCGAGGAAGAGGCGCCGGTCCATCATTACATCCGCTCGGCGGTGGAGACCACCTCGGTGGCGCGGAGCGCGGCGAGGATCCGCATCAAATGCTGAACGTCGTGCACCTCTATGTCGAAATGGAAGGTGTGGAAGCTGCCGTCGCGGCTCACCTGGTCCATGCTGACGATGTTGGCGCCGTGGCTGCCGAGGATGCCGGCGATGACGGCGAGGGCGCCGGCCTCGTTCTTCATCACTATGCACAGGCGCGCGGCGCCGCCGTCCGCCTCGTCGCCCCAGGCGAGATCAACCCAGTCGGCATCGATTCCGCTCGCCAGAGTCTCGCAGCCGATCGTGTGCACCTCGATCCCGGCGCCTTCGCGGCGCAGGCCGACGATGCGGTCGCCCGGAATCGGGTGGCAGCAGGCGGCAAGGTCGAACGCCACGCCTGGAGTCAGGCCCTTGATCGAGATGGCCTGCCGTTGCGGCGGCGGCTTGACGCCCTGCTTGGTCGCCGAGCCCGGCATCAGGGCTTCCATCACGGCGACGTCGTCGATCCGCTTCAGCGCGATCGCCTCCATCAGCGAATCGTCGTCGTGGATGTTGAGCCGCTTCATCGCCTCGGTGACCGCTTCCCAGCCGAGCTGCGTCGGCAGGCGCTGGACGATCTCGTCGAAAATTTTGCGGCCGAGCGCGATCGTCTCCTCGCGCTCCTTGGATTTCACGAAGCGGCGGATCTTGGCGCGGGCCTTGCCAGTGACGACGAAGCTCAGCCAGCCGGGCTGTGGGTGCTGCGCCTTGGAGACGAGGATCTCGACCTGGTCGCCATTTTCGAGCGGGGTGCGTAGCGGCATCACCCGGCCGTTGATCTTGGCGCCGACCGTCTGGTCGCCGAGATCGGTATGCACCGCATAAGCGAAATCGACCGGCGTCGCGCCCTTGGGAAGCTGGATCAGCTCGCCCTTGGGCGTGAAGGCGAAGATCCGGTCCTGGTACATCGCCATGCGGGTATGTTCGAGCAGCTCCTCGGCGCTGCCGGCATGGTCGAGGATCTCGATCAGGTCGCTGATCCAGGGATGCTGGGTCGAGGCGACCGTCTTGCCTTCCTTATAGGCCCAGTGGGCGGCGAGGCCGTGCTCGGCCTGGGCATGCATGTCGCGGGTGCGAATCTGGATCTCGATGCGGACCTGCTCGTCGTGGATCACCGACGTGTGCAGCGACTGGTATCCGTTGCGCTTGGGCGTAGAAATGAAGTCCTTGAAGCGGCCGGGCACCATCGGCCAGCGCTGATGGATCAGGCCGAGCGTGTGGTAGCATTCCTCGACCGAGCCCACGATCGCGCGGAAGGCCATGACGTCCGACAATTGCTCGAAGCTGACGTGGCGCTCGGCCATCTTGCGCCAGATCGAATAAGGATGCTTCTCGCGGCCCTGGACCTCGGCCTCGATGCCGCTCGCCTCGAGATGCGCCTTGAGGCCGCGGCTGATCCGCTCGATCAGGTCGCCGCCGCCCTTGTGGAGCTGCTCGAGCCGCTTCGAGATGGACGCATAGGCGTCGGGCTCGAGCTCGCGGAACGCGAGCGTCTGCATCTCGGTCATGAACTCGTACATGCCGATCCGCTCGGCGAGCGGGGCATAGATGTCCATCGTCTCACGGGCGATGCGGCGACGCTTATCCTCATTCTTGATGAAGTGGAGCGTGCGCATGTTGTGGAGACGGTCGGCGAGTTTGACGAGCAGGACGCGGATGTCGCCTGACATGGCGAGCAGGAACTTGCGCAGATTCTCGGCCGCGCGCTGGCTCTCGGTCTGCGCCTCGATCTTGGAGAGCTTGGTGACGCCGTCGACCAGCCGCGCGACATTCTTGCCGAACAGCTTCTCGATCTCCTCGGGCGTCGCGACCGTATCCTCGATCGTGTCGTGGAGAATGGCGGTGACGATGGTCTCGTCGTCGAGCCGCAGATCGGTAAGGATGCCCGCCACCTCGATCGGATGGCTGAAATAGGGGTCGCCCGACGCGCGCTTCTGCGTCCCGTGCTTCTGCATCGAAAAGACATAGGCGCGGTTGAGCATCGCCTCGTCGGCGTCGGGGTCGTAGCCCCTTACTTTTTCGAGCAGTTCATATTGCCTGAGCACGAACCGACATTGGGTGCGGCCCTGCTTCGTTGCAATGCAAAAAACGGCAGATTGCGGTTCACCGCGTGCGGCGGCGGCCGCTGCCGTTGCGGACGCGCAGGTCCTCGACGCAGCGAAGCGCCGTCCGGCCGTCCCAATGTTCGGGCGGCGCCTGCGGCGCTCCGCGGCGGCCAAGCGCCGCTTCGAGCTCCGCGACGAGGGTTTCGGCGCGCACCAGCCGGTTGGTGCCATGGCTGACCGTGATCGGCCGCTCGGTATTTTCGCGCAGCGTCAGGCAGGGGATGCCGAGATAGGTCGTTTCCTCCTGAATGCCGCCGCTGTCGGTGATGATCGCCGTCGCACCGACGACGAGGTTCATGAAGTTTACATAGGGCACCGGCTCGAGCAATCGCACTCCGGAGGTGTCGAGACGGTTCAGCAGCCCTGCCTCGGTGAGGCGGGCAAGCGTGCGCGGATGGAGCGAGAAGACGAGCGGGAGGCGCTGCTGCGCATCGACCAGCGCATCAACCAACGCCGTCAGCTGCTGAAGATCGTCGACATTGGACGGCCGGTGGAGGGTCACGACGCCGTAGGGCGCGTCGCCCAGCCCCAGGTCGGCCCGAAACCCGGCCGCTTCGATGCCGCCGCGGACCATCTCCAGACTGTCGATCATGATGTTTCCGACGCGGCTGATCCGGTCGGCAGGAACCCCCTCGTCCAGCAGATTGAAATCGGCATCTTCGGACGGGGTCCAGAAAACGTCGGTAACGGCGTCGGTGACCAAGCGGTTGATCTCCTCCGGCATGTCGCGGTCCCGGCTGCGCAGCCCCGCCTCGAGATGGACGATCGGAATCGCGAGCTTGGCGGCCGCCATTGCGCAGGCCGCGGTAGAATTGACGTCGCCGACCACGACCAGCCAGTCGGGCCGGTCGTCGGTCGCCAGCTTTTCATAAGCGACCATGACGCGCGCGGTCTGCTCCGCATGGGAGCCGGAACCGACCCCGAGATGGTGATCGGGCGCCGGCAGCCGCAGGTCCGCGAAAATCGCGTCCGACATGTTGATGTCGTAATGCTGCCCGGTGTGGATCAGCACCGGCGCGAACTCGGTCGTCGCGGTCAGCGCGTGCCAGAGCGGCGCCACCTTCATGAAATTGGGCCGCGCGGCGGCGATCAGATGGACGCGGCACTGGGACATCGAGACTGAGATCCGCTGAATTGGAGAGCGCCCAATCTAAGCGTCCCGCCTTAAGAAGCCGTTGCGGAGGCGGTCGAAGTCTTCGGTCCGAAGCGGATATTCGCTTCGGGCATGACAATGGCGCAAAAAGAGCTAGTCTAAGCGCGCAATGCTCAAGCTGGATTACAAGAAAGCCGTGCTGGCGGAGTGCGGCATCTCGGCCGCGCTCGAAGCGGTCGGCGAACGCTGGTCGTTCCTGATCCTGCGCGGGGCCTTCAACGGCCTCCATCATTTCGAGGAATTCCAGTCGACGCTCGGCATCGCCCGCAACATCCTCTCCAACCGCCTCGCACGCATGGTCGAGAACGACATATTGAAGCGCGAGCCCGATCCGGGCGACCGCCGCAAGATCGCCTACCGCCTCACCGAGAAGGGGGAAGCCCTGCTGCCGGTGTTGATCGCCTTGCGGCAATGGGGCGAACGCTGGGTCACCGGTGTGCCGTCCAACCCCGTCCTCGTCGACCGCGCCGCGCATCAGCCGATTGCGCCGATCGCCGTCCGGGCGGGTGACGGCCGCGCCCTCACCCTCCGCGATCTCGCCTGGGTCGACCGTTCCGAGATCGGCAAGGCGGACGCCGCCTGAGTTGGGCCGGACGGGCCGGACTCGACTCCAGGCGGGTCGAAGGGTAAATTAAGTCTTAATTCGCAGGACCAGGGGGGACGATCCCATGCCGATGTATTCGCTGCAGGTGCAGAGCGAAGGCCGTACGCCCGTCTCGCAAAAACTGGGCTTTTATCAGGATCAGGCGGCGGTCGAATATGCCCGCAAGATGGCGCGCGGGTCGGCTTTCCAAGTGTGGCGCGACTCGGAACTGATTGCCAGCACGGACACTGAACAAACCGCCCATCCCGAGCTCGCCTGATATTCAGCCACTCTACGAAAAAAGCGGACCGCTCCAGCTGGAACGGTCCGCTTTTTCTATTCCGACGCTAGCGACGCTTATTCGTAGTCGCCGGCCAGGTTGGTGTTGCGCGGCGGAGCGGCGGCGGTGAGGCGAAGCGCCTCGGCCGACTGGCTCAGCGAGCCGACCTCGTCCGGCGCATCGTCGTCGTCGACCTGGACGCGCTGAAGATTGGAGATGACCGCTTCTTCGAGCTGCTTGGGACGCACCGTGGTCTCGGCGATCTCGCGCAGCGCGACGACCGGATTCTTGTCGCGGTCGCGATCGATGGTAAGTTCGGCGCCGCCCGAAATCTGCCGCGCGCGCTGGGCGGCGAGCAGAACCAGGTCGAAACGGTTCGGGATTTTGTCGACGCAATCTTCGACGGTTACGCGCGCCATGGAGCAGCTCCGCTAGTCTCGGCTGGATGGGAAAGGCGGGCGGCTACCAGCCGAAGCCGCCAGTGTCAATGATTTGGGGGGCTTGCGCCGGCCGGTCAAGGCCCTCATGTCGAACCCTATGGCCGACGCCAATCCGAAGAAAACGACGCCGTCCGTATCGGTCTCCGTCGCAGGCAACGATCTCGTTCTGCTCGCCGACGGCCGCGAGCGGCTCGAGGCGCTGATCGCGCTGATCGACGGGGCCAAAGAAGATCTTCGCGTCCTTTATTACATGTTCCTGGATGACGTGTCTGGGCGGCGGGTGCGGGACGCCTTGCTGGCAGCGGTGAATCGTGGCGTGAATGTGTCATTGCTCGTCGACGGCTTCGGCAGCGACACCGCCAAGGCCGCCTTCTTCAAGCCGCTCATCGAGAGCGCGTGTCAATTCTGCCGCTTCAGCCCGCGCTTCGGGCGGCGCTACCTGCTGCGCAATCACCAGAAGCTCGCGCTCGCAGACAGCCACAAAGTCATTATCGGCGGCTTCAACGTTTCCGACGATTATTTCGGCACGCTTGAATCCGGGGCGTGGCGAGATCTTGGCCTCCAGGTCGAAGGCGACAGCGTCCTTGGCCTCGTCCGTTATTTCGACGATTTGTTCGGGTGGGCCCGCAAGCCAAATGGCCGCATCCGCGAACTGCGTCGGCTGCTCCACAAGCACAGCGTAACCGACGGCAAGCTCCACTGGCTGTTCGGCGGCCCCACCCGGCGATTGAGCCCGTGGGCACGGGCGATGCGGAGGGACATGCTGTCGGCAACGCGGCTCGACATCATCGCCGCATATTTCGCACCGAGCGTCGGCATCCTGCGCCGGATCGCGCGGGTTGCGCGGCGCGGGAAGGCGCGCCTGGTGACTGCGGCGAAGTCCGACAACAATGCAACGATCGGGGCCGCCCGTAATACCTATTGGTGGCTGCTGAAGCGCGGCGTCGAGATCTACGAATATCAGCCGACCAAGCTCCATACGAAACTGTTCGTGATCGACGACGCGGTCCATATCGGATCGGCCAATTTCGACATGCGCAGCCTGTTCCTGAACCTCGAGATGATGCTGCGCGTCGAGGACCGGGCGTTCGCCGAGGCGATGCGCGGCTTCGTCGACCACGAGATCGCCGACAGCGAGCCGATCACGCGCGAGCGCCATCGGACCCACCGGACATGGTTCAATCGCTTGAAATGGGGGGCGTCCTACTTCCTGGTCGCCGTGGCCGACTACCGCATCTCTCGCCGGCTGAATTTCGGCGGGGAGAAGAAGACGTCCGGTTAGTCCTTCCAGGCCCAGAACAGGGTCGCCGGCGGGATGTTGACCCACTCGAACCCCTTGTCGATCCGGTCGAAATGCGGCGCGATGAACTCGCGGACCTTGGGCGAGAATTGATAGACGAGGAAGGCGCCGCCGGGGCGAAGCGCGGCCGCGGTCTCCGCGGCGATTGCAGGGCCGACGCCCGGCGGCAGCGTCGAGAAGGGCAGGCCCGACAGGATATAGTCGGCATTTTCGAAGCCGCGATCGGCCATGATCTTGCGCACGTCGGCCGCCGAGCCGGTGACGGCCTCGAGGCGGCTGTCGGTGAACTTACCGTTGAGATAGGCCGTGAAGTCAGGATTGGTGTCGATCGTCAGCACCGTCGCATCGGGCGCGAGCCGGTCCAGGATGTGCTGGGTGAAAGTGCCGACACCGGGACCATATTCGACGAACAATTTGGTGCTGGCCCAGTCAACCGGCTCGAGCATCTTGTCGATCAGCACCTTCGACGACGGAATGACCGATCCGACCATTACGGGGTGCTTCAGGAATCCGCGGAGGAACATCCAGAGCGGGCCCGCGCCGGCGGTTCGCGCAAAGGCCCCATCGGTGCGTGCCTGTTCAGCCGAAAGCGTCATGCTGGTCCCAATCCTCTTGATATCAGGTGCGTTGGCAAAACAACGCGGCAATGGCAAGGGCGGGGCAGCGCTACCGTGCATTTATCCCTATTGCACGACGGGTTGCCGGTTTTACGCGACCTGGACTGACCAGCGCACGAGGAGTGAGCCCCATTTCGCACGATCCGGCAGCGACCGAACCCAGCAGCGACCCGGCCTCCGGATCGTCGCTGACGCGGGAACGCTTCGCCCTGCTGTTCGCGATCATGCTGGTCGCAGCCGCCGGCAACACGGCGATGCAGTCGCTGATGCCGTCGATCGGCCGCGAGCTGGGTATCCCCGACCTTTGGGTGGCGATCGCCTTCAGCCTTTCGGCGGTGATCTGGGTGCTGACCGCGCCGCATTGGGCGCGCATGTCGGACAAGCGCGGCCGCCGCGCCCTGATGCGGCTCGGACTCTACGGCTTCATCATCTCGATGCTCGTCTGCGGCGCCGTGCTTGCGGCCGGCCTCGAGGGGCTGCTTCCGCCAATGACGGTGTTCATCATCTTCGTGCTCGGACGGGCAATCTACGGGACGTGGGGCTCGGCCTCGCCCCCAGCCGTCCAGGCCTATGTCGCCGCGCGTACCGAAGGCGAGCAGCGCACCAACGCCATCGCCGCGATCGCATCCTCGTTCGGGCTCGGCACGATCGTCGGCCCCGCCCTCGCCCCCTTGTTCATCTTCCCGCCGCTGGGCCTGTCGGGGCCGCTGATCGTATTCGCCGCGATCGGTGTGCTCGTCCTCGCCGCCGTGGCGCTGCGCCTGCCCGACGACACGCCGCGCGCCGCCGCCAAAGGACCGCTCACCTCCGAGCCGATCATGGGCGGCGGCGGCGGCGGCGCCTCGATGCGCGACGAAACCAGCGATAGCGGCGAATTGCGCTGGCGCGACTCGCGCATCGCAACCTGGCTGATGATCGGCGCAATCGGCGGCCACGGCCACGCCGCCCTGCTTGGCGTGATCGGCTTCCACGTCATCGACCGGCTGCATCTGCCGCTGCACGAGGCTCAGCAATGGATCGCTCTCGTGCTGATGGCCGGCGCCGGCGCCACTCTGCTCGCGCAATGGGGCCTGATCCCGCGGCTGGCGCTGCAACCCCGGGCCCTGGTCTGGTGGGGCTCCGTGATCTCCGCGGTCGGCGCGGTGATCACCGGCCTTTCGGAAAGCCTCTACGGGATCACAACCGGCTTCGCGCTTGCCTCGCTCGGCTTCGGCTTCTTCCGCCCGGGCTTCACCAGCGGTGCCTCGCTCGCAGTCGCGCCGCACGAGCAGAACGCCGTCGCGGGGATGGTGACGTCGGTGAACGGGGTCGCCTTCGTCGCCGCACCGGCGGTCGGCGTGGCGCTTTATGGCCTGTCGATGCCGCTCCCGTTCCTCGTTACCGGCGCGCTGATGCTGGGCCAGGCGCTGTGGGTCAGCCTTCGCTTCCGCCCCGCCGATCCCGCGGCGTGAGCATGCCCGGAGAGACGAAGCCGATTCCGCCCGCGCTGAACGCGTCCTGCTTCAGCTTCGATTCGATCTCGGCATAGTCCCTCTCCATCTCCGGCGTGACCGAGGCGCGGGTTTCCTTCAGCGCTTTCTCGAAATGCTCGGCCTCGACCGTCTGTGCGGACAGCGATTGCCGCAGCGCGAACAGGCCGGCGCGGCGCACCAGATCCTCGAGGTCGGCGCCGGTGAAGCGGTCGGTCCGCGCCGCCAGCGAGTCGAGGTCGACGCCCTCGCCCAGCGGCACATCCTCGGTGTGAATGCCGAGAATCCGCCGCCGCCCCGCCTCGTCCGGCACCGACACGTAGATGAGCTCGTCGAACCGCCCCGGCCGCAGCAAAGCCGGATCAATCAGATTCGGCCGGTTAGTCGCCCCTATGACCACGACGGATTGCAATTCTTCTAATCCGTCCATTTCGGCGAGGATCGTATTCACCACGCGCTCGGTGACCTGAGGCTCGCCCATCCCGCCGCCGCGGGCGGGGACGAGGCTGTCCAATTCGTCGATGAAGATCACCGTCGGCGCCACCTGCCGCGCCCGCGCGAACAGGCGCGCGATCTGCTGCTCGCTCTCGCCATACCATTTGGACAGGAGGTCGGACGACTTGGTGGCGATGAAATTGGCCTGCGCCTCGCGCGCCGCCGCCTTGGCGAGTAAAGTCTTGCCCGTCCCCGGCGGCCCATAGAGCAGGAAGCCCTTGGCCGGGCGGATGCCGAGGCGCCGGAACGCGTCGGGATCCTTCAGCGGCAGTTCGACCCCCTCGCGCAACCGCTCGCGCGCCGCGTCGAGCCCGCCGATATCGTCCCAGCCTATGTTCGGCGCTTGCACCATCACCTCGCGCATCGCCGACGGCTGCACCCGCTTCAGCGCCTGCGTGAAGTCCTCGCGCGTCACCGACAGATCGTCGAGCACCTCGGGCGGGATCGTCCCTTCCTCGAGGTTGATGCGCGGCATGATCCGCCGCACCGCGTCGATCGCCGCCTCGCGCGTCAAAGCGGCGAGATCCGCGCCGACGAAGCCGTAGGTCTGGCGCGCCAGCTCCTGCAAATCGACGCCCTCGGCGAGCGGCATGCCGCGGGTGTGGATGCCCAGCACCTCGCGCCGGCCCTTCTCGTCGGGCACGCCGATCACGATCTCGCGGTCGAACCGGCCTGGCCGGCGCAGCGCCTCGTCGAGCGCCTCGGGCCGGTTGGTGGCGGCGATCACGACCAGATTCTGGCGCGGCTCGAGCCCGTCGAGCAGGGTGAGCAATTGCGCGACCAGCCTTTTCTCGGTCTCGCCCTGGACCTGACCGCGCTTGGGCGCAATCGAATCGATCTCGTCGATGAACACGATCGAGGGCGCCGCGGCCGACGCCTGCTCGAACAGCTCGCGCAGCTTCTTCTCGCTCTCGCCATAAGCCGAGCCCATGATCTCGGGGCCGGCGATATGGAAGAAATTGGCGTCGCTCTCGTTGGCGACCGCGCGCGCCAGCCGGGTCTTGCCGGTACCGGGCGGGCCGTGCAGCAGGACGCCCTTGGGCGGATCGACGCCGAGCCGCTCAAAAATCTCGGGATAGCGCAAGGGCAGCTCGACCATCTCGCGCAGCTGGTCGATGGTCGCGCCCATGCCGCCAAGATCGTCATAGGTGACGTCGGCGCGGCGCGTATCCTTGGCCTCGGTATATTCGGGGCGAAGCTCGACCTCGGTATTGGCGTCGATATGGACGATACCCTTGGGCGTGGTCGAGACGACGTTGAGGCGGATCTCCTGCAGCGCATAGGCCGGCGCGTTGAACATCTGGCGCAATTGCGGCGGGATGTCGCCGCGCTGGACCTGCTGCTGGCCGGTGGTGGCGATGACGTCGCCGGCGGTGACCGGCTTCATGCCGAAGCTGCGCTTCAGCGCCTGGCCCGAGCCCTGGAGCCGCAGATTCTTTTGCGCCGGTGCGAACACGACGCGCTGGGCGGGCTTGGATTCGGCCTTGCGGATGGTGACGAAATCGCCCGAGCCGATCTCCGCATTGGCGCGCTGAAGGCCGTCAAGGCGGATGATGTCGAGCCCTTCGTCCTCGGGGTAGGAGAGGACGGCGCGGGCGGGCGTGGAGCGCTTGCCGGTCAGCTCGACGACGTCGCCCTCGCTGAGGCCGAGCGCGTTCATCATCGCCCGCGGCAACCGCGCGAGGCCGCGGCCGCTGTCGTCGGGCCGCATGTTGGCGACCTGCAGCCGGCTCGGTGTTTCTTCGTCCGCCATGAAACTCTCTTCGCTCCTGTGTCCGCCCCCGACATAAGAAAAGACAACGGCGCTTCCACCGCCAAGGTTCAAAAAAGGTGGCGGCGCCGGCGCGAAGCGGCGGCGGCGCCATCCCGGCGGAGGCCGGGATCTCATGGGGATCGTGCGGTCTCGTCCTGAGGTCCCGGCCTGCGCCGGGGCGACGGAGCACCCACCGCCGCCCGTCATTGCGAGGCGCGGCACGCGACGTGGCAATCCAGCACGGCGCAGACGGTTGGTGCGGCTGGATTGCTTCGCTGCGCTCGCAATGACGGCGGGGTAGCTCCCCGGACCCGTTCGGGCTGAGCCTGTCGAAGCCCGCTCCTTTTCGCACGTTCTGAGGAAGGCAGACCCTTCGACAGGCTCAGGGCGAACGGGTGGGCGCGCGTTATCCCGGCGCAGGCTCGCAATGACGATCGAGGCGCGTGCGGGGACAAAAAAAGGGCCGGCTCCGGGGAGCCGACCCTGAAAGTTTTTAGGAGAGGATGCCTGAAAGGCCCCTTCTCTATCTAACAGGTTGAGTTATGTTGCAAGTGCGAACGCGTTTGCTACGATTGCACCAGCTGCACGCAGAGGCGGCACGGAAATGCACGCGGGGTGCGCTTCCCAAGGAGCTGTGCAGATGCACAAGAAGGATGGTTTGAAGTGCGCAGACTGCCGCCGCTGACGGCGATCGAGGCATTCGTGCAGGTGGCCCGGCTGGGCTCGGTCAAGGCCGCGGCGGAAGCCCTGGCTTTGTCCGCGCCGGCGCTGAGCCGCCGCATCCAGGCGTTCGAGCGCTTCGTCGGCTATCCCTTGTTCGAGCGGCGCCACCAGTCGATCCACCTCAATCCCGACGGCGAGAGATTGCTCGGCGAGATCGCGCCGTCGATCGATGCGCTGGCGCTGGCGATGGAGCGCGCCACCGGCGAGAGCGCGGTGATGCGGCTGCGACTGGCGGTGCTGCCTTTGTTCGCGTCGCAGCGGCTGATGCCGCATCTGCCCGAGTTGCGCGCGCTCCACCCGCAGCTCCACATCGACATCGACACCGGCGCGCACGGCCTCGCTCGGCTCGACGAGGGGCTCGACGCCGCGATCGTGGTGGCGACCGAGGTCGACCCCAATCTCTATTCGCGGCGGATCGACAACAACCGCGCGATCGCGATCGGATCGCGCGAGACCGCCGCCGCCTTCACCCATCCGGCCCAGCTCAGCGGCGCCACCATCTTCCTGCACCGCGATTTGCCCGACACCTTCGCTTACTGGCGCGAGGCGATCGGCCTGCCGGACCTGCAGCCCGCCGCAGTCGACCATTTCGATTCGGGCCAGCTCATCCTCGACGCCGCCGCGCAGGGGCTGGGCGTCGCCTTCATGCTCGAGAGTCATTTGAAGGAGTCGCACGATCCACGCCTGGTCCAATTGTTCGGTATCCAGGTCGAGAGCCCTTATAGCTATTGGTTCGCCTGCCGCCGCTCGGCACTGGCGCGCCGGCCGGTCAGGATTTTCCACGATTGGCTGTTCGGGGCGGTGCGGGAGGAAATGGCGGCGTAGAATGCGCCGGTATGGTTAATTCATATCGACAGCGTCAAGCTGGCGTGGTGCGCCAAGCGTATGAGCCTCCTCCGTCGTTGCGAGAGGAAGGAAGCAATCCAGCGGGCGTTGCGGGGGGATCGACTGGATTGCCGCGGCGCGTTCCGCGCCTCGCAATGACGCAAGTGAGTGGTACGCGATTACCTGAGATCGGAGACCTCGGTCGAGACGTTCCCCGCCCAAATCTGGGTAGAATGATTATCCCTGCATTTAGCGGCGCACTCCGTTCCGATCTGTGCTAGATGGAAGAGGCTCCCCTCGCCGCAGCGTCGATAAGCGAGCCCCGGGTATGACTTTCGCACCGCGAGTCTCCGGTTAGCCAAGGCTTCGGCCATGGAATTTGGTATCTCTGTGAGACCTTTGTCAGCGAGCAGCTTGGGTATGGCGCTCGTCGTGTCCTCCAGCACCCCACTGATCCTGCTGAACCAGCAGCTCGTTGTGCAGGCCGCCAGCGGTTCGTTCTGCCGCAACTTTTCGGTCGATTGCGAAAGCGCGGTCGGCAAGGAGCTGTTCGAACTGGGCGTCGGTGAGTGGGAAATACCGCAATTGCGATCGTTGCTGACGGCGACGGCTGCGGGCCACGCCTCGATCGACGCGTACGAAATGGACTTGAAGCGCGACGGCGTTTCAGCACGTCACCTCGTGATCCATGCCCATATGCTCGATCATCATGGCGAGGAGGCCCTGCGCCTTGTCGTCGCCGTGACCGACGTCACCGAGATCCGCCAGGCGCAGCGCGCCAACGATGCGCTGCTGCAGGAAAAACAGGTGCTGCTTCAAGAGTTGAACCACCGCGTCGCCAACAGCTTGCAGATCATCGCCAGTGTGCTGATGCAGCGCGTGCGGATCTCCCAGTCCGAAGAGACCCGGATCCACCTTCGTGACGCGCATCACCGGGTTATGTCGATCGCCACCCTTCAGCGCCAGCTCGCGTCCAGCTCGACCGGCGATGTGGAGCTGCGTCGCTACTTTACCGACCTATGCGCCAGCATCGGGGCTTCGATGATTGCCGATCCCCAATTGCTGTCCTTAACCGTCGACGCCGACGACAGCATCACGACCGCTGAAAAGTCTGTCAGCATGGGCCTGATCGTCACGGAACTGGTGATCAACTCGCTCAAGCACGCTTATCCCGCGACCGCGAAGGGCATGATCAAGATTGGATTCCATGCGACCGCCGAAGGATGGATTCTCACGGTCGCCGACGACGGGATCGGGATACAAGGCGATCACGCGAGCGGGAAGCCGGGCCTTGGAACCGGGATCGTCAACGCGCTCGCGGGCCAGCTCTCGGCGACGGTCGAAGTTACAGACGCCGATCCTGGCTGCCTCGTCTCCATCATCCATCGCTGATCGCCCTCGGGCAACCCGCTAAGCGACTTCAGCCGATGCGCGGAATGTGCGCAATGGGTCGAAAGCCGTCATTCGCACGCTTTCCCGCGCTCGAGGACCAATTGTGCGGGATGACGATCGGCGGGCTCTATGCGGGGCCGGGTCGCTCACCGGACCGGGCCGACGCGATGGTGTGGGCGCTCGCCGACTGCTGCGCGGCGCGGGGCCGGCGCCCGCGGTCCGCTTGTTGTGAGCGGGGCCATGCTTTGGCTGGCACGCTCCGGCGCGAGCGGCCATGGTGCGCCCGTACATGAGGGGCGGGGACATGACGATTGACGACGCGCAGAGCGATCTGCGGCGGGCCTATGTCGGGGGCGGGCCGGGCGTGTTCGTGTCCGGTCTGGCTCGCGGCGGCGATGGTCGAGCGGAAGACGGGTATCGGGCCGGCGTTCACGACCTTGTTCTTCGGGGGAATGCTGATCTTCCCGCTTGGCGCCCTCGCCTGCCGGCTGGTCTTCAAAAGGGCGAAGGAGGCGGCGGACAACAGGCTGGCCGCGATCGCGCTGGAGAGCACGGTCGCGATGATCGGGGGGCTGCTCGCGGCCTGGCTGTTCCTTCCGCTCGAGCCCGCTCACGTGTTCCCGATCGCGGCGATCGCGGTCGGCACCCATTATGCCGTGTTCCGGACGCTCTATGGCGACGCCTTGTTCTGGGTGCTGGGCGGGCTGATCACCGCAGCGGGATTGCTCGGCCTCTTCGCGGGCGGGGCGATTCCGGGCGGCACGATCCTGGCCGTGGGCGCGATCGAATTGCTCTTCGCCGTGCTGCTGACGCTGCGCGCGCTCCGCGCCGAACCTGCGGCGGGGTGAGGCCGGCCTGTTTTCGCCCGGCATCGAAGATGTTAGGCTGGAAAGATGGGTCGATGGCCGAACCTATTCGTCCTCCTGCTGGCCTGCGTCGCGGCGCCGGCCGCGGCGTGCCCGCCGCCGATCCCCGGCCAGACCGAGACCGAGCGGCTGAAGCCGGGCTTCGATGCCGCGACCGACATCGTCTATGGCGTGGTGCTGAAGGGCGCGCGCGACGGCCAGAAGGCGTCGTTCAAGATCCTGCACGTCTACAAGGGCGCCCTCGCTCCCGGCGCGATCGTGCGCGCCAGGCCGAGTTACGGCTTCGATCCGCCGCCGTGCCTCGGCATGATCCAGGCACCGCCGCCACGCGTCGCGAAGGGCGAATATGGCGTGGTGGCGCTCGGCCATGAGCGGGCGTTCCTGAATTTCGTCGATCCCAACGCGCTCAACCTCGCCTTCCGCGAGGGCTGGATAAGCAGCGCGCGCCGCTGAGCCGACGGCCGGCCTAGAGCTTCATCGAGGCGACGATGCGCCGCATCCAGGCGCGCGGCAGCAGGCGATTGGACTGGGCGCTGAGCTTGTTGGAGAAGCCGGGGATGACGATCGCCTGGTTGCGATCGAGCCCGGCGAGGCCGGCGCGCACCACCGAAGCCGCGTCGGCGGCGAAGCGATCGAAGCGGTCGGTGGTGACGCCCGCCACCTCGCCAAACTCGGTCCGGGTCGGGCCCGGGCACAGCGCCGAGACGCGCACGCCGCTCCCCTTCAGTTCCTGATGCAGGGCCTCGCTAAACGAGAGCACGAACGCCTTGGTCGCGAAATAGAGGGCGAAGCCGGGCCCGGCCTGAAAAGCGCCGGTGGAGGCGACGTTGAGGATAAAGCCGGCCCTGTTCGCCCTCATTGCCGGCAGGACGAGGTGGGTGAGCCCGACCAAAGCGCGGATGTTGAGATCGATCATCTCGCGCTGCCGCTCGAGCGCCTGGTCGGCGAAGGGGCCGGCGAGGCCGAATCCGGCATTGTTGATCAGGGTCGTGACAGTCAGGCCGCGCGCCGCGACCTCGCCGAGCAGGGCCTCGGGCGCGCCGGGGGCCGAGAGATCGGCGGCGACGACGTGGGCCCTGCCGCCCAGTTCCGCCGCCAGCGCCTCGAGCCGGTCGCGGCGGCGCGCGACCAGCACCAGCTCGTCACCGCGCCGCGCGCAGGCCCGGGCGAATTCCGCGCCGAGCCCCGCCGAGGCGCCGGTGACGAGAGTGACCGGCCGCGCCAAGGCTCAGGCGCGCAGGCTCGCCTTGACGATCTTGCCCGGCTCGCGCGGCGGCTCACCCTTGGGCAGCGCGTCGACATGCTCCATGCCCTCGGTGACCTCGCCCCACACGGTATATTGGCCGTCGAGGAAGCGGGCGTCGTCGAAGCAGATGAAGAACTGGCTGTTGGCCGAGTTCGGGTTCTGCGCGCGCGCCATCGAGGCGACGCCGCGGACGTGCGGCTCGCGGCTGAACTCGGCCTTGAGGTCGGGCTTGTCGGAGCCGCCCATGCCGGTGCCGGTCGGATCGCCGCCCTGCGCCATGAAGCCGTCGATCACGCGGTGGAAGATGACGCCGTCGTAAAAGCCTTCCTGGGTCAGCTCCTTGATCCGCTCGACATGGCCGGGCGCGAGATCGGGGCGAAGCTTGATGACGACGTCGCCGCCGCTGTCGAGGGAAAGGACCAGGGTGTTGAGTTCGTCGGCCATGTCGGGTCTCCTGTCATGCGTTGCCGAGCGACTTAAAGCCGGGGGCGGAATTGCGCCACCCCTCGCCGCATCGGAAATATCGACAGGCGCGGCCAGCCGCCCTAGGAGGCGGTTGGCCACACATCAGGAGAGGCGATGAGCGACAGCGAACTCGAAACGCCCGCCTTCCCCGCGCCCGGGGTCCCGGAACCGCCGGAGACCCTGCACGACGAGGACGACCGGCTGAAGCACGCCTTCGTCCGCGACGTCATGGACCATGTCCATGCCGGCGACGGCGACGGCGCGCGCGCCCTGGTGGAACCGCTCCACCCGGCCGACGTCGCCGACCTGTTCGAGATCCTCGACCGCGACGAGCGCCGGGCGCTGGCGGCGACGGTCTCCGACCTGCTCGACGCCGACGTCTTCGCCGAGATGAACGACTGGGTGCGCGAGGAGCTGATCGAGGCGCTCGAGCCGCACGAAGTCGCCGACATTGCCGGCCAGCTCGAGACCGACGACGCGGTCGCCCTGATCGAGGATTTGGAGGAATCCGAGCAGCGCGCCGTGCTGCGCGCGCTCGACCCGGACGACCGCGCCGCGATCGAGGAGGCGCTGACCTTCCCCGAGGAATCGGCCGGCCGCCTGATGCAGCGCGACCTGATCGCGGTGCCCGAGCATTGGACCGTCGGCCAGGTGATCGACTACCTCCGGTCCGGCGACCATCTCACCACCGATTTCTGGGAAGTGTTCGTCGTCGACCCCCAGCATCACCCGATCGGCACGGTGCAATTGAGCTGGATCCTGCGCACGCCGCGCAAGTTCAAGATGACCGACCTGATGCAGCGCGAGCAGACCCTGATCCCGGTCGACATGGACCAGGAAGAGGTGGCGCTGCGGTTCCAGAAATATGCGTTGATCTCGGCGGCCGTGGTCGACCAGTCGGGGCGGCTGGTCGGCATGATCACCGTCGACGACATCGTCCACATCATCCAGGAGGAAGCGGCCGAGGACGTGCTGCTCCTCTCCGGCGCCGGCGAGGGCGACATCAACGAGCCGATCCGCGACAGTTACCGCGCGCGGGTGCGCTGGCTGATCGCCAATCTCGGCACCGCGCTCGTCGCCTCGACCATCATCGCCTTGTTCGGAGCCGCGATCGAACAGATGGTGGCGCTCGCCGTGCTGATGCCGATCGTCGCCTCGATCGGCGGCAATGCCGGCACGCAGACGATGGCGGTGGCCGTGCGCGCGCTCGCCATGAACCAGCTGACGCGCTCGAACACCTGGCGCACCATCTCGCGCGAGATCCGGATCGCTTTGCTGAACGGCGTCACGATCGCGATCCTGATCGGGGTGGGTGCGGGGCTGGTCTTCTGGAATGCGCCGCTGGGCGGGGTCATCGCCGCGGCGATGCTGATCAACATAGCGATCGCAGGCCTCGCCGGGGTCGTGGTGCCGGTGCTGCTCGAGCGCTTCGACCAGGACCCGGCGGTCGCCTCATCGGTGTTCGTCACGATGATCACCGATTCGATGGGCTTCTTCGCCTTCCTCGGCCTCGCCGTGGCGACGGGGCTGGTCGGCTAAGCGGTTGATCCGACAGGGACTGCGGCGCTAGACGGCGGCTTATGCCTTCCCTCAACATCAGCAAGGTCGCGGTCGGCTGCGCGAGCTTCGACACTTTGCGCAGGCGGCAGGAAGCGCGGCTGAAGGACGGCTGTGTGCCGATCGTCACGCGCTTCATGCCCAAGCGCGCCGACGAGCTGATCGGCGGATCGATCTACTGGATCATCAAGCACCGCCTGTGCGCGCGCCAGACCATCCTCGGCTTCGGCGAGGGCGACGACCGGCGCACGATCATCCGCCTCGATCCCAATCTGGTGCCGGTGAAGGCGATCGCCAAGCGCGCCCACCAGGGCTGGCGCTATCTCGCCGCCGAGGACGCGCCGCAGGATTTCGACGGCGACGACGAAGGCCTGGCGAGCCTGCCCCCGAACCTGGCGATCAAGCTGGCGGCGCTGGGGCTGATCTAGGCGCTGCAGGCAAGCAGTGGCGAGCCGGACCGCCCTTGCAGCATTGCGAGCGCAGCGAAGCAATCCAGCGATCGACGCGACGACCGGTGCGGGCTGGATTGCCGCGCCTCGCAATGACGGCATGCGGCGCCGAATGTCTCGGCGGGCCCACCCCCCAGTCCTTCCCTGCAAGGGAGGGAGGCTAGGCAAGCGCTTCGGTTAGATGAGCAGCCGTGAATATCCGCGATGGGCGGAAAGGATACTGGTCGGACAGGCTTGCCGTCGTCTCTTCAGATGTGAGTTCAGTAAGGATGCCACCAAAAGACGCCGTCCGCGACCTTTTCGAATCTTCCGACAGGCTCCGGCAGCGGGCCGGATTTTCGGGGGACGAAATACCCCCAACCGCCATCAAAATAGGCGCGCGTCGTTATATGCAGGCCATCCGGGTCGATTGTCACGAACTCGGGCTTAAGGCTGGCAACTGCGGGCGGCCATTGGGCTCGCGTGATCTCCGCGGCAACTGGATGGGCTTTCATGAGCATCTGCGCTTCGACTTTGATCGCGCTAAGCTTCGTGGGGTTCTGGATAGGCCGCTCGCACGCGCTAATCAGCACAAGTGCCGCCACCACGGCTAATACGACAACACGGTTTTTCCGCAGCGACATCGCTCAAGGGTAATGGCATTCAGCCCATGCTCGCAATGGGCCGGAGCGGACAGTGAGGCAATGGTTCGGAACGCAACAAGGTCGAACGAGCGATCAGGCTGATGGCCTCCCGAGTGCCTCGGCGGGACCCACCCCCAACCCCTCCCTTCCAGGGAGGGAAGAAGGCGACGCTCTAATCCCCGCAGGCGACCGGGCCGGGGCCGCGCTGTTGGATGGTGCAGGCGGGTTTGCCGAGCACCTGGACTTCGCCGACGCCTTGCGAGGTCACCTTGGCGGTGCGCCGCGCGGTGACAGCGATCGTGCCGGTAGTGGCCGCGTTGAGGTCGAGATCCTCGACGACGAGGCCCGGGGCCTCGAAATTGCCCGCGCCCTGGACGGTGGCGCGCAGAGCCTTGGCCTTGCCGGCCATCGCGATCGTGCCGGAGCCGATCAGGCCGACCATCAAAGTGTCGGCCTCCATCGAAGCGATGCCGAGCCGGCCGGTGCCGGACAAAGCGGCATCGAAGCGCATCGCGCGGACGCGGTTCACGTCGAGCATGCCCGAGCCGGCGACGGTGACGGCGCGCACATCGTGCGTGGAGAGGGTAAGGCGCGCGCTGCCAGCGCTTTTGCCGGGATAGCCTCCCCAGGCCGAGGCATTGGCGCGCACGCGCAGGGTGCGCCCCTGGACATCGACCGAAACGCGGTCGAGCGCGGCTTGGCTGTCGCCGGTCGCGACCGCGGACGGCGCCTTGCCGGTGACGAGCACAACCTCGAACGGCCCTTCGACCTGGACGCGATCGAAATCGGTGACGGTGAAGCGGCGGTCGGCGGCCGAGGCTGGCGCGGCGGCGGCGGCGCAGGCGAGAAAAAGGGGCATGATCCGGTTCATGGCTGCGATCATGCCCCCGAGATGGTTAACGATCGATAAGGATCAGGCTCCGCAGCGCACGTCGCCGGCGCCCATCTTGCTGACCTTGCACTTGGCGCCGCCGGCCATCTCGACGTCACCCGAACCGACGATCGAGACGCTGGCCGTGTCGCTCGCCCGCGCCTTGACGTCGCCGGAGCCCGCGATCGAGACCGATGCCGTGCGGCTTTCGACCCCGGAAATATCGATGTCGCCCGAGCCGGCGATCGACACGTTGGTCTTGGCTGCGCTGCCCGCGGCGCGGATGGCGCCGGAGCCGCCGATCGAGAAGCTTGCCTCGTCGACCTTCAGCGACGCTATGTCCATGTCGCCCGAGCCGCCGATCGCGGCCGCGAACCGCGTGCCCTCGACGCGGTCGATCTTCATGTCGCCCGAGCCGCCGATCGCGGCGCTGCCGAGGCGGGGGGTGGTGACGTAGACAGTGACGGGCTTGCCCTTCGAGCTGCCGAACCATTTGCCCTTCTTGGTGCGGATCTTGAGGTCGCCGTCCTTGACCTCGACCTCGAGCCGGTCGAGCTCGCCGGCCGGGCCCTCCGCGCGCACCGAGGCGGCGGGGCCGACCTTGACGATGACGTTGTGCGGGCCGCCGAGCGAGACGGAATCGAAGCCCGCGACCGAGAAATTGCGCTGCGTGACCGGACCGGCATCACCATTCTCCCGCGCATCGGCGACCATGCCGCAGGCCGCCAAAGCGATCGTGGAAGCCAGAATCATTGCGGTACGCATCGTTGTTCCCCTCGACTGTGTTGTCGGAATAATACACAGGCGTAAGGTGGACGGCAACATGAAAAAGGGCGGCCGTTGCGGGCCGCCCTTTTTGAATCCGGTATTGCGGGAAGTCTTACTTCTCGACGACCTTGTCCTTGTTGTAGATGGCGGCCGCCTTGTTGAGAATCTCGAGGATCTTCTCGAGCGCCTTGGGCTCGTCGACATGCTCCATCGCCGCCAGCTCGCGCGCGAGGCGGCTCGAAGCGGCTTCGAAGATCTGGCGCTCGGAGTAGCTCTGCTCGGGCTGGTCGTCGGCGCGGAACAGGTCGCGCGTCACTTCGGCGATCGACACGAGGTCGCCCGAATTGATCTTCGCTTCATATTCCTGGGCGCGACGCGACCACATGGTGCGCTTCACCTTGGGCTTGCCCTTGAGGGTGGCGAGCGCTTCCTGCATCGTCTTGTCGGACGAAAGCTTGCGCATGCCGACGCTTTCCGCCTTGTTGGTCGGAACGCGCAGCGTCATCTTTTCCTTCTCGAAACGCAGTACGTAGAGTTCAAGCTGCATGCCGGCGATGTCGGTGCTCTGCAGTTCGACAACACGGCCAACGCCGTGCTTGGGGTAAACTACGTAATCGCCAACGTCGAAGTTCAACGCCTTCGCTGCCATGAATGTGGACCTTTCCGTGGAGACAGCCGCAAGATGCACGAAACCGCTTCTCCCCACGATGCGGACCGGTCATGAATTGCGGCGATTCTTCTAGATCACCAAAATGCGGATGCGCCAGCACCCGCTTCGATGGCGTGTATATAGCAAAGGTTGCCCGCAAAAGCTAGGCGCCGCGGTGCGATTCGTCCGATATCTCTCAGGGCCTACCGCCCCGAGCTTGCAGTTCGATGACTGCGCGGGCAGCCGGGTCAGTCGCCCTGGCCGGGCTCGGTCGTGAAATATTTCTCGAACTTGCCCTCTTCGCCCTTATGCTCGTCGGCGTCGGTCGGGGCCTCGCGCTTGCGGGTGATGTTCGGCCATTCGGCGGAATAGGTGGCGTTGACCTCGAGCCATTTCTCGAGGCCGGTCTCGGTATCGGGCAGGATCGCCTCGGCCGGGCATTCGGGCTCGCAGACGCCGCAGTCGATGCATTCGCTGGGATTGATCACCAGCATATTCTCGCCTTCGTAGAAGCAGTCGACCGGACAAACTTCCACGCAATCCATATATTTGCAGCGGATGCAGGCGTCGGTGACCACGTACGTCATGAAGAAGCTCTCCTGAGGACAGGGAATCCCTAGTCCCCGCCGCCTTCGCTCGTCAACGGCTGGTCGCGCGGGACGGACGAAACTTCGCTGTAGAGAAGGGCAGCCTCGGCCGGCGGGCCGCGGCGGAGCGGCAGTTTCTCGACGCGCAGCACCCGTACCTGGCCGCGGACGGCCAAACTCAGCACGTCACCGACCCGGACCGCGGCGTGGGCGCGATCGACGACCCGGCCAGAGAGGCGGAGCCGGCCGCCTTCGGCCAGCTGCTGCGCCAGCCCGCGCGTCTTCACGATCCGCGCGAACCACAGGAAGCGGTCGAGCCGGATCGTCTCAGCCACGCCGCAGCCCGGCCAGCGCCGCGAAGGCGTGCGAGGGATCGTGCCTGGGCTCCGGGCGCTTGCGGCCGCGGCCCTTCCAGACCCAGCCGGCCGCGCCGGACGAGGGGCGGAAGCCGATATCCTTCATCAGCCGCGCCACCGCCGGCGGCTGCAGGCCGAGCGACGTGGCGAGCGCTTCATCGACGACGCTCGGCTGCTTGCCGGCGCGCGCCTCGTGCGCGTGGCGGGCGAGCCGCTCGACCATGTCGACGCGCAGCATCTGCGGCCCGAGCGCGCGGAAGCCGAGCCGGCCGAGCAAGGCGCGGCGCTCCTCCCCCGGCGTGTCGAGCACGACGCTTGCCGGCGGCGGCAGCAAGGGCATCGGCCGGCCGGCGCGGGCGGCCCGCAACGCCGTGCGCCAGCGCACCGCCTCGGGTTTCAGAAGGTCGATCATGAACAGATCGAGCGCGCCGATGCGGATGCGCAGGCGCGAGATCAGCCGGCGCTGCTCCTTGGGGACCTGGCCGAGCGCCTCGGCCACTTCGGAGCGGGCGAGGCTGCCGCCTTCGTCGGCGATCATGGCGAGGACCGAGCGTACGGCGGGCGGCAGGGCCGGATCCTGGCCGGCGGCGCCGACCTTGCGGAGCGGGCCGAGCACGCTCTCGATCTGGTGCGCGACCCAGGTCTTCAGCCTCGCGATCGCCGCCTCTCGGCCGCGGTCCGACAGGCGCTCGAGGCGGCGGTCGAGCAGCACGCGGGGCGAAAGCAGATTCTTGCCGGGGCCGAGCCGCGCCACCTCGTGCCCGCGCCACAGGATGGCGACGATCTGGTCCGCCTCGGTCCGCAAGGTGAAATGCTCGTCGGTGTCCGCGACCAAAGCGGCGGCGCGCTTCTCGAATTCGCCGCCCAGGCGGCGCTCGGCGGTGGCGAGCAGCATCTTGCGGTCGGCGTGGCGCGCGGCCGGATCGACCTCGAAATGGAAGCCTTCGAGCCGGCCGATCGGATAGGTGCCGACGCTGACCTCGCCCTGCTCGTCGACGAGGACCGGGAATTCGGCCGCGCCCTTGCCGCCGACGTCGCGCATCAGCACCGCGGTGCGGCGGTCAACAAAGCGCTGGGTGAGCCGTTCGTGCAGCGCGTCGGAGAGCTTCTCCTCGACCTCGCGGGTGCGCTCGGCCATCGCGGCGGGATCGAGCAGCCAGTCGGCGCGGTGGGCGATATAGGCCCAGGTGCGCACCCCGGCGATGCGGTCGGCGAGCGTGTCGATATCGCCCTGGACATTGTCGAGCCGGGCGACCTGCTCGGCATACCAGCCCTGTGGGATGCGGCCATTGCCCTCGGTCAGGAAGGCGTAGAGGCGCGCGACGAGGCGGGCGTGATGGTCGGGGCCGGTCTTGCGGAAATCCGGCAGCCCGCAAGCCGACCATAAGCGGCGGACTCGGTCCGGGCCCACGGCGCGGCCGCGCACCTCGGGATCCTCGGCAAGGCGCTTCAGCACGGCAAGATCGACCGCTTCGGGCGCAGGGCGGAGCCCGGCCTCGCCCGGCCGCCGCTCGAGATCGCGGACCAGGGCCTCGACGCTGCGGAACGAAGGCTCGCCCTCGCGCCAATAGAGGAAGTCCATCGGCGCGAAGCGATGTTCCTCGATCGCGGATATCTCCTCGGGCGTGAATTCGGCGCTGCGCTCGCCGTCGAGCAGCAGGGTGCCGAACGTGCCGTCGCGCTGGTGCCGGCCGGCGCGGCCCGCGATCTGCGCCATCTCGGCCGGGGTCAGCCGGCGGCGCCGGCGGCCGTCGAACTTGCCGAGGCCGGCGAAGGCGACATGGGTGACGTCCATGTTGAGCCCCATGCCGATTGCGTCGGTGGCGACGAGATAATCGACCTCGCCGGCCTGGTACATGGCGACCTGGGCGTTGCGGGTGCGGGGCGAGAGCGCGCCCATCACCACCGCCGCGCCGCCGCGCATCCGGCGCAGCATCTCGGCGACCGCATAGACCTGCTCGGCCGAGAAGGCGACGATCGCCGAGCGCGGCGGCAGCCGCGACAGCTTCGTCGGAGCGGCAAAGCTCAGGGTCGAGAAACGCGGCCGGCTGATGATCTCGGCCTTGGGCAGCAAAGCCCGCACCATCGGCTTCAACGCTTCGGAGCCGAGGATCATCGTCTCCTCGCGGCCGCGGGCGTGCAGCATCCGATCGGTGAAGACATGGCCGCGCTCGGGATCGGCGCCGAGCTGCGCCTCGTCGAGCGCGACGAACGCGAAATCGCGCTCCATCGGCATCGATTCCGCCGTGCAAAGGAACCAGCGCGCGTCCTTCGGCAGGATTTTCTCCTCGCCGGTGATCAGGGCGACCCGGCTCTCGCCCTTCAATTTGACGACCCGGTCGTAGACCTCGCGCGCCAGTAGTCGCAGCGGGAATCCGATCATCCCGCTCGAATGGGCGCACATGCGCTCGACGGCCAGATGGGTCTTTCCAGTGTTGGTCGGACCGAGGATGGCGGCAAGGGGCGCCCGGGCGTAGTCGCTCATGGGCGATAGATCGGCATTGGCGCGCGAAAGCGCAATCTTTCCCTAAGGTTCCCGCGAATTCTTCGGTTCGTCGATGGCACGGCGCGATTCACCGCACAGGTTGGCCCATCTCCGTAATTCTACACTTTACTTTAACCCTGTTTCCCCAGAGTTTCCGGGCCGTCGCGAAAGCGGCGGGGGCAGATTACCGAAGGTGCGGGGCAATCTTGTATCAATTTAACGAGTTTTCGTCCGGCAACGGCAGCGGCACGGCCGCGCTGAGCCTGGACAATGCGCTGCACCGGCCGGCGATCGCCCGCGGTTTCGGCAGCAAGGTCAAGGACGCGATCCCCGCTGCGGATATCGAACTCGTTACCGACCTCGGCGCGCGGATCGGATCGCGCACCTGGTGGCGCGGTCTCGCGACCTGCAGCCTCCTTTGTTACGCCGCTTATGCGCTCGCCCCCGGGCTCGAGCCGCTCCACGCCGCTTCGCCGGTCCTGCCGGACGCGCAATGGGAAGAGGCCCGCACGCTCGCCATCGCACCGCTCGCTTACGGCGGCGACACCGGCCGCCGCATGGCGCCGACCGACGCGGTCGAACCGCTCACCGACACGCCCGAACGGCCCAGCATCGACCTCGTCGCCACGCTCTCCAGCGGCGACGGCTTCGCGCGCGCGCTCGAACGCGCCGGCATCGCCGACGAGGAAGCAGCGGCCGTCGCGGCCATGATCGCCCGGGTCATGCCGCTCGCCGACCTTAAGGGCGGCACGACGCTCGACCTGACTCTCGGCCGCCGCCCCAACCGCAACGTGCCGCGCCCGCTCGACGCGCTCGCCTTCCGTGCCGATTTCGATCTGAAGCTCGAGGTCAACCGTGTGGGCGGGGCGCTGCAGCTCACCCAGATCCCGATCGCGGTCGACAACACGCCGCTGCGCATCCAGGGGACGGTCGGATCCAGCCTTTACCGCACGGCGCGCGCCGCCGGCGCACCCGCCAAGGCGGTCGAGGCCTATATCCGCGCACTCTCCACCCAGCTCAACATCGGCTCGGTCGGCGCTAACGATCGCTTCGACATCATCGTCCGGCACCGCCGCGCCGCCACCGGCGAGACCGAGACCGGCGAACTCCTCTATGCCGGCCTCAACCGCGCCAACGGCAAGGACCTGCAATTGATGCAGTGGGACCAGGGCGGCCGCCTGCAATGGTTCGAGGCCTCGGGCGTCGGCAAGACCAGCGGAATGCTGCAGCGCCCGGTTCCGGGCGCGGTTTCCTCCAATTTCGGCATGCGCCGCCACCCGATCCTCGGTTACTCGCGCATGCACAAGGGCATGGACTTCCGCGGCGGCTACGGCACGCCGATCCTCGCCGCCACCGACGGCCGCGTCGCCCGCGCCGGCTGGGCCGGGGGCTACGGCAAGCAGGTCCGGATCAACCATGCCGGGGGCCTGATGACCAGCTACAGCCACATGAGCCGGATCGTCGCCGAGCCCGGACAGCGCGTCCGCCAGGGCCAGGTGATCGGCTATATCGGCTCCACCGGCCTCTCGACCGGCCCGCACCTCCATTACGAGCTCTATCGCAACGGCACGCCGATCAACCCGGCGTCGGTCAAGTTCACGATGCGCGCCCAGCTTGCCGGCGGCGAGCTCGCCAGCTTCCGGCAGAAGCTGCGCAACCTGCTCGCAGTCCCGACCGGCGCGGCGCGCGGCCCGGTCCAGCAGGCGGAAGCCAAGACCGACAAGAAGCCCGCCAAGGGCTGAGCCCAAAAAGGTTCGTTGAAAAGGAAAAGGGCGGCGCCTCGGCACCGCCCTTTTTTGGTTCCGAGGGGAAGGCCGTCAGCGGCCCTGGGCGCGCCAGCGCTTGACGACGCGGGCGACCATCGCCTCCTCGTCGCCGGTCTGCTTCCACAGGTCCGAGAAGGCCGGATCCGACGAGGCCGGACGGCGGTCGCGCTCGAGATCGTCGAAGGCCACGCGCAGCGGGATCGAGACGCCTTCGCCGCAGACGATGCATTCGCGGTTGCGCAGCGCCGGGATGACGTCGAGGAAGCCGCGCGCGCCCTCCGGCATCGCGCTCTTCACGAAAGCCTGGTCGCGTTCGTTGTTGAGGCGCATCGAGATGATCGTGCCGCACTGGGAGAGCACGCCTTCGGCCAGATCGGACGGACGCTGGGTGATGAGCCCCAGCGACACGCCGTACTTACGGCCTTCCTTGGCGATCCGCTCGAGAACCTTGCGCACCGCCTGGCCGCTCGAAGTCTTGTCGGCGGGCACGTAGCGGTGCGCCTCCTCGCAGACCAGGAGCACCGGCCGCTGCAGCTCGTTGCGCGACCAGATCGCATAATCGAAGACGAGGCGCGAAAGCACGGCCACCACCACCGAGGTGATGTCCGACGGAACGCCCGAGACGTCGACGATCGAGATCGGCTTGCCCTTGGCCGGCAGGCGGAAAATCTTCGAGATGAAGCCGGTCATGCTGTCTGCGACGAGCATCCCCGAAAACATGAAACTGTAGCGCGGATCGGCCTTTAGCTCGTCGATCTTGGTCTTGAGCCGCATGAAGGGCGCGGTGTCGGTCGCCTTGTTGAGCAGGCCCATCTCGTGATTGATGGCGTTGGTGAGGTCCGACAATGTGTACGGGATCGGCGAATCCACAGTCAGCTTGGTCAGGCCCTCGGCCGCCCGGTTCTTCGAACGGGCGAGCAGCAGACACTTGGCGAGGATGTCGCTGTCGCGCTGCCGCTCGGCGCCGGCGGAGGTGATGAACACCTCGCAATGCTCTTCGAAGTTCATCAGCCAATAAGGCATGGCGAGATTGTCGACGTTGAACAGCTCGCCATAGCCCTTGAACGCGGCCGAATATTCGCCGTGCGGATCGATCATGACGATATGGCCTTCCGGGGCCATGTCGCAGATGCGGTGCATGATCAGAGCGGTCGCGGTCGACTTGCCGGTACCGGTCGAGCCGAGCAAAGCGAAATGCTTGCCGAGCAGGGCGTCGACATAGAGGGCGCCGCGGACGTCGCGGGTCGGATAGACGGTGCCGATCTCGATATGGGGACGGTCGTCGGCGGCGAACATCTGCTTCAAGTCGTCGCCGGTGACCGGGAAGACGCGGTTGCCGGGAATCGGGAAGCTGGTGACGCCGCGCTTGAAATTGACCAGCCGACCGGTCGCCTCGTCCTCGTCGCCTTCGCCGAGGAAGTCGATCTCGGCGCTGATGACATCGCTTTCGCTGTCGGTGCGGCGCAGGTTCCGGACGTTGGCGAGCAGCCAGCGGCGGCCCGATTCCAGCTTCACCTGGCTGCCGACCTGGCCCGACATGGCGACCGTCGGGTCGCTGTCCAGCGCCAGCTCGCGCAGGCGGCGTCCCTCGATCTCGATCTGCGCGCCGCCGCCGGTGACGGACGCGACGGAACCCAGCGCCTCGTGCCGCGCCTTCGCCCGCATTTGCGGCGAAACGGCGTGGGTAGCGGGCGCCTGATCGGCCGCGCCCGGCAAGCTGCTGAAGTTCATCATTTCGTCCATGCGCGGCCGGTCTTTCCCTTGTGAAGAGACGTACCGTCCAATCCCTAGACGACAGGGGTAAACAAGTGATTGGCGCCGCTTACGGGTGCTACGTGCGCCGGAACAGCGCGCTCGCGCCCCAGCCCAGCAATAGCGACACCAGAACCGCGAACAGGCCGTAGGCGATCGACCAGCGCTCGGCCGCCATTGCGACGAAGCGCTCGAAGCCGAGCTTCTCGATCCGGATCTCCCGCACCGCGGCGGCAACCACGCGTCCGTCCTGGATGAGGAAGGTCTCGGCGGTGTATTCGCCGACCGGCACCCGCGCCGGAATGTCGACCCGCGCCCGATAGAGAACGCCCTCCGTTATCTCGACGCCGGTGGGATCCTCCAAATAGAGCTGGCGCCGCTTCATCAGGTCGATCAGCCCTTCCTCGAAGCGGCGGCGCTCCTCGGGGGTGGCGCCGGCGCCGGGCGACAATTGCATATTGTCGAGGCCAAGCTCGTAGATCGCGGCGGTGCGCTCGTCGACCAGCTCGGGCAGCGGGCGCGAAGAGGCGACGGCGTAGAAAGAGGGGGCGGAGCGGAAGCGCTCGCTCTCGACGTTCATCCAGATGCCCGCCACCTTCTGCTTTTCGCGGACGATGATCGGCACCATCGGGCCCTTGATCACGACCGCGATGTCCGGCGTCTTCGGTATGCGGCCGTCGGGATAGACGATCGCGCCGAACAGCAGCAGTTCGGCGCCGGTGAAACTGTAGCGTATCTCGATGTCGCGATGCGACACGTCGGGCACGAGCTTGGGCTCGGTGGCGCCGATCGTCAGCGGCCAGAACAGGAGCAGCGCCAGTATCCGGACCCAGGTCACAGCAACTGCACCGTATAGATTTCGGCCGGTCGCCAGCCGAGCTGTAGCGCCATGCGCAGCGCCACCGCGATGACGACGATCGCGAGGCCCATGCGCAGCAGCTCCGGCTTTACCGTCTGAGCGAAACGGGCGCCAAACTGGGCGCCGATCACGCTGCCGAGCAGCAGCAGAGCCGCCAGCACGATATCGACCGACTTGGTCGTGGTGGCGTGGATCAAGGTCGTCGCGGCGGTGACGAACAGGATCTGGAACAGCGACGTTCCGACCACCATCATGGTCGACATGCCGAGCAGGTAGATCATCGCCGGCACGACGATGAAGCCGCCGCCGACGCCGAGCAGCACCGTCATCATGCCCGAGAAGAAACCGAGCAGGAGCGGCGCCAGCGGCGAGATGTAGAGGCCGGAATGATAGAAGCGCCAGCGCAGCGGCAGCACCGCGATCAGCGGATGATGGCGACGCGCGGGCTTCTTGTCGGGCTTGGGCTTGATGATCTCCAGGGCCTCGGCCGATTCCCGGGCCATCAATATGCCGATGCCGCCGAGCAGCAGGACATAGAGCATGGCGATGACCGTATCGATCTGGCCGCTGTCCTGAAGCAGGCGGAAGAGCGCGCCGCCGGCGCCCGCGCCGAATATGCCGCCGACCACGAGCACGCCGCCCATCCGGTAATCGACGCCCTTGCGGCGGCGATGGGCCATCACGCCCGACACGCTGGTGCCGGTGATCTGCGTCGTCGCCGACGCGACCGCGACCGCGGGCGGGATGCCGTAGAAGATCAGGATCGGCGTGGTGAGGAAACCACCGCCGACGCCGAGCATGCCGGTCAGCAGGCCGACGACGCCGCCGAGGCCGATGATCATCAGCGCGTTTACGGACAGGCCGGCGACGGGCAAATAGATATCCATGGGTCGGCGCGACGCTAGCCGCTAAAGGCGGGCTACGGAAGGCGGCCCGGCCCGCGAAAACTCAAAAATCCGCGGCCAGGGTGAGCGCGGGCCCGGAGGCAGGCAGCGCATCGCCCGCCACCCGCACCCGATAGCCGGCCGACAGGCGCAGATTGGCGGCGGTGACGGGCAGGCGCACGCTGACCTGCGGCCCGGCATCGAGACGCGAGACACCAGGCTGCGCCGCGCCCCACAGACCGATGCCCACCTGCGCGCGCGCGCCCAGCGGGAGCGACACTGTAGCGGCGCCGTCGGCGAACAGATCTTTCGAATGCAGCCCAACCATTCCCGCCTGCGCATAGGCATCGAGCCGCAACGGGCCGGCAATGCGCGCCTCGCTGACGCCGCCATAAGCGAGAATCGCGAATGCGGAGCGGCCGTCCCCGCTCAGTCTCTGCCGGCGCTCGGCCAGAATGCGGACCGGGACATCGGCGAGCGGCTTCCATTCGAGGCCGACCGCGGCCTCGGCGCCGTCCGTTTCCAGCGGAGCATAGAGGCGGCCGCTGAGCGAAAGCGGCCGCGCCGTATCGCGGTTGAGCCGGTAGCCGACCCGCAAGCCGGCCTGGCTGCCGCCGAGCGTCCCCGCCGTCGCCAACGTGCCGTCTCCGCCCCGCCGAGCGAACAGCCAGGCCGAGGCCGACCAGCGGTCGCTGGCTGACGTGGGAGGCGGGGCTAGCGGCCAGACGGCGGGAGGCGCGTGGGCCGCCAGCGCAGTCGGCCGAAGCAGTGGGCCGGGCGTGGCCTCCGGCTGATCGGTTGCGGGCGTGGGCGCAAAGGACGACCCCGCGGGCCCCGGCCGGTCCACGGATGGCCGCAACACCCTTGGCTGTACCAACGGCGCAGCGACGAGAGCCGACGCGACCGAGGCTGCAGCGCGCACCGGATTCGATACCGGCGCAATCGCCTGGGACGCGCCTGGCTGCGGCGCATCGGCCGCCGCCTTCTCGGACCAGGGCGCCAGCGCGGCAACGCGCAGGCCGATCCAGCCGACCAGCACGAGCGCCAGGAAGCGCAGCGGCGCCGGCGGCGTCATTCGGCCGGGAGGATGACGGGAAAGGCGTGGGCCGTCTTGCCCCACACGGCCGTGCCGGTCCGGCGGATGCGCAGATAGCGGACCACTGCCGCGCGCGCCGCCATCATCGCGATGATGTTGCCCGTGATCACCCGCGGGATCGAGCGCAGCCCTTCGCGCCAGCCATAAGCGCGCGTGACGAAGGTGAACCGCATCACGATCCGCCACAGGAACATGCAGAAATTGATTTGCAGCAGCACCGCCAGAAAGGCCGGCACCGGGGCGGGCGCGATGCCCAGGAAGACGTGGCCGAGCACGGCCAGGCTCCACGAAAGCAAAGTGACATAGGCGGCGAGCAGGAAGATCGCGGCGAGCACCGACTGGCGGTCGCGCAGCCGCATCCAGCGCTCCGCGAGGCCGCCGCTCCACCCGAGCCGATCCCAGCCGGACAGCGCGATACCGGTCATCCAGCGCGCCTTCTGCGCCACCGCCGCGCCGATCGTGCCTGGGAAATATTCCTCCGTTGCAACCAAGGTCCCGCCACGCACCAGCCGCACGAACACCGAGCGGCCGCCGGTCGCGCGCAGCCGCAGGCCGAGTTCATAATCCTCGGTGAGGCTGTCGGCGTCGAAGGGCAGCCCGCTCGACTGCAAAGCGGCGCGGGCCAGCGCTTCGCGCGCAAAGGCGCAGCCGACGCCGGCCGAGGGCAGGCCGACCCCGAGTGCGGCGCGCACCACCAGTTCCTTGCCGTGCGCCTCGGCGAATTCGTCGGCATAATGGCCGGCGATCCAGCGCGAATTGGGGTCGATCAGCGGCACCACCGGCAGCTGGACCAGGTCGAACCGCTCGCTCAGGCGATCGAACACGGCCAGCTCGGCCGGGTGCACGACATCCTCGGCATCGTGCAATACGACGGCCTTGGCCTGTCGATTTTCCGCTGCCTCGTCGGCCAGCATCGCTTCCCACAACCGGTTGAGGCAATCAGCTTTTGTCGTGGGACCGTCGACAGGACCGATGACGATCCGCACGCGTGGGTCGGCTATGGATCGCGCCTCGCGAACAGTCGCCGGATCGTTGGGATAGCAGCCGACATAGATGCGATATTCGGCGTCCCGGAACGTCGCGAGCGCATTCTGCAACATGGCGCGGATGACGACGGATTCATCCCAGGCAGGAATGAAAACGGCGAGCAGCCCAGGGGAATAAGGCGCTTCAAGGACGGCCGGATCGTCGCAAGTCCGGCGCACGCGCTCTCGGAACACGCGCACGATCCACAGCGCGTCGACCATGAGGTCGCCGCCGCCGAGCAGGATGAATCCGAGCGCGGCGAACAGACCGATCTCGCGCGCGCCAGCCCCCATGCAGGCGAAGAGCCAATCCACGGCCGCGGACTATGACTCGAATTCGGAGGAAGAATTTCATCCGATATGGACCGCCACCATATCGGGGCCAAGGCGCGACTCGTCGTTCCGGCTTTCGATGGGGCGGGCCAGCGGTTAGGCAGGCTCATGCCCTTGTCCCAAGCCCCCACCCGATCCGCTCTGCGCAACTTCCTCGACAGCGAAGCGGCGGGCGGAATCCTGCTGATGGTCGCCGCGGCCTTCGCCATGTTCGTCGCCAATTCGCCGATGGCGGAGGCCTATCATCATCTCCTGCACGCCCCGATCAGCCCTGCGCTGACCGACAAGATCGGGCCGATGACGCCGCATCTCTGGATCAACGACGGGCTGATGGCGATTTTCTTCCTGCTCGTCGGGCTGGAGATCAAGCGCGAGTTCGTCGACGGGCGGCTCGCTACCTGGGAGCAGCGCCGTCTGCCCTTCATTGCCGCGGCCTCCGGGATGGCCTTTCCCGCCTTGATCTACCTTGCCGTCACCGCCGGCAGCCCCGGCCTGTCGCGCGGCTGGGCGATCCCGGCAGCGACCGACATCGCCTTCGCGATCGGCGTGCTGGCCCTGCTCGGCCGGCGCGCGCCGACCTCGCTCAAACTGTTTCTGACCACGGTGGCGATCGTCGACGACATGGGCGCGGTCGCGATCATCGCCGTCGCCTATACAGCTGCGATTGACCTGGTCGCCCTGGCCGCGGCCGCCGGCATCCTCGTCCTGATGTTCGCGCTCAACCGGGGCGGCGTCCGCTCGCTTACCGTTTACGCGCTGCTCGCCGCGGCGCTGTGGTATGCCGTGCTGCTCTCGGGCGTCCACGCGACGGTCGCCGGCGTGCTCGCTGCGGCCACAATCCCGATCATCAAGAGCCCGGGAGCCCCGGACGATGCCCGGTCGCCCCTGCACCGGCTCGAGCATGCGATCGCGCCGCTCGTCGCCTTCTTCATCGTGCCGTTGTTCGGCTTCGCCAATGCCGGCGTGTCGCTGGAGGGCATGGGCCTCGCGCAGATACTCGCCCCGCTGCCGCTCGGCATCGCCGCCGGCCTTTTCATCGGGAAACAGGCCGGCATCTTCCTGGCGGTGTGGCTGTCGGTGCGACTGGGGCTTGCGACGCGTCTGCGCGGCGCGACCTGGCTGCAAATCTACGGCGTGTCCTCGCTGTGCGGGATCGGCTTCACGATGAGCCTGTTCATCGGCGCCCTCGCCTTCCCCGACGCGCCGGCGCGGATCGAGGAGGCGAAGATCGGCGTGCTGCTCGGCTCCTTGCTCTCCGCGCTCGCCGGCTATGCGCTGCTGCGCCTCGCGCCCCAGCATCGGCGCCACGGGGAGGCGGAGGCCGAGCAGGCGATCGAGATGGACATTGACGGAGACGTCGTTTCGCTTGAGGAACAGCGGCCATGAAGATCTTCAAAGCGTGCCTTGCATTGCTGCTCCTCGCCGGCTGCGTCTCCGATCGGGTCCAGGACGACAGCCTCGACGAAATCGCCAAGGACTATGTCCAGATGACGCTTGAGATTGGCGAGCGCGAGCCCGGCTATGTCGATGCTTATTACGGGCCCCAGGAATGGGCCGACGCCGCCAAGGCCGCGCCGCGCTCGCTTGCCCATCTCAGCCGGGAAGCGGCCAGGCTGGCCGACCGCACCAATGCGATCGACCCGTCCGCGCTCGAGCCGATCGAGCAGCGCCGCCGCGTCTTCCTGCTCGCACAACTGCGCGCCGCGACGACACGGTTGCGCATGCTTCAG